>JBJMMB010000242.1:0-16694 GCA_045805005.1 Chloroflexia bacterium | reverse complement strand
GCTGCTCCCCCAGGTGGAATGCCAGACCCGTAAACTCCCCACCGTCGCGCCTGGCGTACTCCTCCCCGGTCGCGTCCATGTAGCGCAGCATGCTCGGCATCGCCGCCAGCAAAGGCACCCCCGGCTTAACCTCGCACACGTGCGCCTCCATGCTCCCTCCCCATAGCTTCCACGAATGTATCAACGCGCCCGAGGGCTCCCCTTCCGGCGTCTCCATCACCCGGAACTCTCGGCGTATACCGCTCCTCGGGTCGCGCCCCTCCAGGTCGTAGCGCCACAGCGCCTCGTCGCGCACCGAGGCCACCATCGAGCGCGATGTCGCCTGCCGGTACATCTCGGAGATGAAAGGCACATCATCCATCGTGGCGCGGCGGAAGCGATACGGCTCCGTCTCCCCCTCCTTCAGCCCGTGCCCACGGGGCCTGGGGCCCGAGCGGCTCGCGTCCAGGCTGAGCGCATATTCGTACCCGTACTGCCGGTAGAACCAGGGTATCCCCGTGATCCCCTGCACCAGCTCCCCACGCTCCGCGCTCCACCTGTGCACCTCCTCCATCTGCGCGCCCACCAGCCCGCGCCTTCTGTAAGCAGGGCCGGTGCTTACGATATCGGGCTGCCCAGCAGGGAACTGGATGCCCTCGTAGCTCCAGGTCTGCGAGATCAAGCACATCGAGGAAGCGATCTTCCCGTTCGCCGTGTCCTCCACCACGAGGAAGTCCCCAGGCGTGAAAGTGGGGTGCTCGCCGCTCATCAAGTCGAGCACAAAGGCATACAGGCGCTCAAGCGGTGGCGTCTCCCCGACATCCAGCAGCGTATTAGCATGGAACTCGGCCACCCTCTCCCGGTCTTCGAGCCTGGCCCTGCGCATAACCAATCCGTCACCCACCTCGCGAGGCAAGCTCTTTCCCACCGGTCTATGTAGCGGCAACACAACCTCCTCTCAAGCTCCTGACCCGCATTACCTACCGCTGCTCCAGGGCACTATAGCTCCCCGTCCGCCTGAACACTCGTAGGGGCAGGCCCCTGTTGCCTGCCCTGTTCCCCGACCACCCAATCTCTGACGACGACCCTTCTCTCCCTACCCACGCGTCGCCCCATCCTTCGAGGGCTGCATAGAGGGCAACCCCTGCACAGGCAAACAGAAGGTGAAGGTGCTCCCCTCCCCCTCCTTGCTCTCCACGCTAACCTCCCCGCCGTGCAGGGCCACGATCTCCTTCACCACGTAGAGCCCTATGCCCATCCCCTCCATGCCCAGGCCCGCAACGTTCGGGGCGCGGAAGTAGCGCTGGAAAAGCCTGGACTGCGCCTCCTCCGGTATGCCGACGCCCCGGTCCGATACCGACACGCAGGCCCCGCCCTCCATTGCCCCAACCTTCACCGTGATCTTACCCTCAGCCGGGTCGTACTTGCGGGCGTTCTGCAGCAGGTTCACAAGCACCTGCTCCAGCCGCAACTCGTCGCCCACCACCACCAACGGGTGGCCTGGACGCTCTACCTCCAGTGTGTGGCCCTGCGTGGTGAGCCGCATCTCCTCCACCACCCGCTCAGCCAGCAGTCCCAGGTCGGTAGGCTTCGTCTCCAGGCTGAGTTGCCCCGTCTGGATGCGCGATACGTCGAGCAGCGACAGGATCATCCGGTTCAGCCGGTCGGTCTGCCGGACCACCATTGCCAGCGTCTGGCGGTCCTTCTCCGTAAACTCCCCCGTGCGCTCGATGCGCCTCTGCACCAACTGCGTGTAGCCCTTCACCGCCGACAGCGGCGTCTTAAGCTCGTGCGAGGCCACACTGAGGAACTGGTCCCTCGCCCTGATCGCCGCCTGGGACTCGTTATACAGCATGGCGTTGTCGATCGCTGTCGCCGCCCGCCGCGCCAGGTCCTCCGCCAGCGCCAGGTCGTCCTCTCCGTACTTGCGCCCCGACTCCGCCGACACGAATGTTAGCGCCCCCAGCACCCGCTCTCGCGCCACCAGGGGCACCACCAGCGCCGAGGTGAAGCCCAGGGCGCGCAGCAGCTCCAGGTGCTCCGGGTCGCGAGCCGAGGCCACCAGCATCGCTTCCGAGATCTCCGCGTACACCTCCGGCTTGCCGGTCCTTATGACGTTGTACAGCCCGCTGGGCGCCTCGCGATCGGGCGGGTAGCGGCGCGCTATGTCAAGGGCCACCTGTATCTTCGCCGGGTCCACATGCTCCACCGCCAACCTCTCCACCGCGCCATCAGGCGTGAGCAGATCCACTGCGCACCAGTCGGCCACCCGCGGCACCGCCAGCCTCGCCACCGAGCGCAGCGTGGTCTCATAATCCAGCGAAGACCCCAATACCCTGCTCGCCTCCGCCAGGAACTCCAACCGCTCGCCCACAACCTTGGCTTCGTCCCTTGCCGCCTCCGCCTCCATCCGGGCCCCGTGCTCGCTCTCCAGCAGCCGCGCCCGCTCGATCTCCGCCCTTCGGCGCTCACCGATGTCCCGGAACACCAGGATGGCCCCCAGGACGTTCCTCTGGTCGTCCCGGATCGGCGCTCCGCTGTCATCAATCGGGCGCTCCGAGCCATCCCTCGCGACCAGCACCGTGTGGTTCGCCAGCCCCTGCGTGGTCCCCTTGGTCAGCGCCTTATCGACCGGGTTTTCCACCGGCTGGCGGGTCTGCTCGTTCACGATGTTGAACACCTGGGACACCGGCTGCCCCAGCGCCTGCGCCTGCGACCAGCTCGTCAACCGCTCGGCCACCGGGTTCATGAAGGCCACACGCCCCTCGGCGTCCGAGGCGATCACCGCGTCGCCAATGCTCGCCAGCGTAACCCGCAGCCTCTCCCGCTGCTCGACCGTCCTCACCTCTGCCCGGCTGCGCGCATAGCTCAATACGTTGATGAAGATCGCCACCACCACGAAAAGAGCCAGCCGCACCTGGGAGCTCGGATCGCTAATGTCTAGTTCGTGATAAGGAGGCAGGAAGAAATAACCGGCGAGCAGGGCCGACAGCGCAGTCGCCAGCAACCCCGGCCCCAGTCCTCCAAACCACGCCGCGAGCGTAATCGCGGCCAGGAACAGCAAGAACGGCACCTGGTTCGAAATCGGCCCAATCAGCAACTGCAACGCGGTGGCAGCCAGCACAGCCACCACAGCCACCCCATATCTCAATATCCCGGGCCTGGAGCTATCCCCCTGGCTCAAAATATCCATGCTAGTTACCTTCCTCCGCACAGGTCATTGCCAAGTGGCCGGTGTTCAGTCGGCAGAGCCCACACACGACGCTTGCATAAATATACAAGAATTATGCCCCAACTCCTAGCCCTCCCTGAAAATACGGGCGCAGGTTTCGCTCCCGCCAGGGCCTGGGGGTTGTCCCGAGGGTACACGGCTCTCCCTGCCGGGGCCCTGGGGGTCTCGCCAGCTATCCCATTAACGGGGTGCAGGGTGCTCTCTGCCGGGGGTTTGGGGGTGTCCCCCAATTCTTCCCTCTCCCCATTTTCCCTAAGGGGTGCAGGGTTCCCCCTGCCGGGGGTTTGGGGGTGTCCCCCAATACTCTCCCCTTCCCCATAAGGGGGTGCAGGGGTCTCCCTGCCGGGGGTTTGGGGGTGTCCCCACGAGTTCTTCTCCCCCTCCTCTGCTTGCCATCCACCAAACGCCTCTGTTACACTGGCAGTTAGGAACTGAGAAATATATGGATCGTGCATTGGAGGCGATTTGGGCGGGCTGAGTAACTTGCGGGGCAAGCTGATACTGGGGCTCATCTTCGGGCTGCTGGTGGTGGCCGGTATGTCGGTCGTGGCCGACTTCACCAAAATGCTCGAAGTATTGCGCCGGTTCGAGTGGTGGCTGCTGCCTTTTATCCTCCTCTTTACCGTATTCAACTATGTATTGCGCTTCTTCAAATGGGACGTCTACCTGCGCCTGATCGGAGCCAGCGGGGTGGCGAAAAAGGACTCGCTGATGATCTTCCTCAGCGGGATGGCGATGGCGATGACGCCTGGCAAGGTCGGCGAGGTGCTCAAGTCGTACCTGGTGAAGCAGGTACGCGGTACCCCCATCGCGACCTCGGCCCCTATCGTGATGGCCGAGCGGCTCACCGACGGGCTGGCCATGCTCGTGCTAGCCCTGGCGGGGCTGGTGCTCTTCGACTATGGTAGGCCGGTTATGGCCGCGATCGCACTGGTTGTGCTGGTATTCCTGGTCGTCTTCCAGAATCGCGCCCTGGCCAACCGCCTGCTGGGCATGGGCGAGCGCATCCCCTTCCTCACGACGCGTATCCACCACTTCCACGCTTTCTATGACAGCTCCTACGAGCTGTTCCGGCTCCCCAATTTGCTCTTCGGGGGCGGGGTCGGCGTGGTGTCGTGGTCGGGCGAGGTGGCGGCCTTCGTGCTGGTTATGATAGGGCTGGGCATACCCTTCTCGCTGTCGCTAGTGATCCTGTGCGCCTTCATACTATCGGCCTCTACTCTCATAGGCTCGGTAACCCTCCTGCCCGGTGGCCTCGGCACGACCGACGCGAGCATCACCGGCATGCTCCTCTTCCTCGTGCCCGTGGCCCTGGCCGGGCAAACGATCGACAAGAACACGGCCATCGCCGCCACCCTGCTCATCCGCTTCGCCACGCTCTGGTTCGGCGTGGGCATAGGGCTCGTCGCCTTGACCCTCACCCAGCGGCGCCTGGGCACCTTCACCCCACCCGCTGACGAGCAGATGGTGGGCGTGGAAACATAAGGCAAAGCATGCGTATTGCGTATTGCGTATTGCGTAGGGGAACAAAAGCACAGGGTTCTTCTCCCGTAGGGGCGAGGCATGCCTCGCCCTGGCAGCCACATAATACGCAATACGCAATACTCAATTCTAGCAGGTGTCCCCATTGACGAGCCGGGTAGTAACCCTGTCCGACCTGGTGGCGATGCGCCGTGGGTGGCGCGAGGCCGGGCAGCGGCTGGTGCTTACCAACGGCACGTTCGACCTGCTCCACATCGGGCACGTTCGATACCTGCAAGCAGCACGCGATGCAGGCGACGTGCTCGTGGTGGGCGTGAACTCCGACGCCTCGGTTCGCGGGTACAAAGAGCCTGGCAGGCCCGTGGTGCCGCAGGAGGAGCGCGCTGAGATCGTCGCCGCCCTGCGATGCGTCGATTACGCCGTCATCTTCGAGGAAAGCACAGCCACGCCGCTCGTAGAGGCCCTCCAGCCCGATGTGTACATAAAAGGCGGCGACTACGCCCCCGGCGGCAAACCCCTCCCCGAAGCCGAGGCCGTAGCCGCCTACGGAGGCGAGGTGAGAATAATACCCCTGGTTGCCGGCCACAGCGCCAGCGAACTGATCCAACGGGTTATGCGTAATGCGTAATGCGTAGTGGTGGTGACCATAGCGGGTCTCGAGCCCGTAGTATATACTGCCGCTAACTCCTTACGCATTACGCATTACGCATTACGCTCCATGCTCTCAACTCCCGAAATCACAGTAGAAGAACCCCAGGAGCCCGCGGCTGAAGCGCGGCGGTCTCCGGCTGGAGGGCGCATCGCGGCGGCGGCCCTGGTGCTGATGGCGGGCACCGTGCTGAGCCGGGTGCTCGGCCTGGGGCGCGAGATAACTATCGCGGACCTGTTCGGCGGCGGAGCGCAGGTGGACGCCTTCACCATCGCCAACCACGTTTCAACGATCATCTACGACCTCCTTATCGCGGGCACAGTCAGCGCGGCCCTGGTGCCGGTATTCAGCGAGTACGCCTCCAATAAGGAGCAGCGGCCAGAGTTCGGCCGGGTAGTAAGCACGATACTCACCGTGGCCGCGATCTTCCTCATAGGCTCCGTGGCGCTGCTCGAATTGGGTGCCGAGCCGCTGGTGGGATTCATGGGGGCGGGCTTCTCCCCCGCGACCCACTCGCTGGCGCTGGTGATGACCCAGTGGGTGCTCCCTGGGGTCTTCTTCATGGGCTTGTCGGGCGTAGTTATGGCTGCCCACTACTCGCTGGGCCGCTTCGTCTACCCCGCTTTCACCTCCGCGCTCTTCAACGCCTCCATCATCTTCTGCGCCTTCGTCCTGGCCGGCGTGCTGGGGGTCAAAAGCCTCGTGCTGGGCATTGTCGTGGGGGCTTTCGGCATGCTGGCCTTGCAGCTCCCCGGTTTGCGGGATATCCCTCTCCGCCCCACGCTCGACCTCTCGCACCCGGCGGTGCACAAGATATTCAAGCTGTACGCGCCCGTGGGCCTCAGCGTGGTCATCAGTTCCGCGGCCCTGATAATCGACCGCAACCTGGCCTCCCGCACCGGCGAGGGCTCGATCAGCGCCATGCGCTACGCGACCACGCTGGTCCAGTTTGCCCTCGGGATGGTGGCGGCGGCCATATCGCTGGCCGCGCTGCCCACACTCTCCCGGCATTTCAGTTCGGGGGACAGCGCGGCCTACAAGCGCACCCTCTCTTCAGGTCTGCGCATGGTGATGGTGCTCGTGCTCCCCGCGGCGGCGCTGCTGCTGGCCCTGGCCGAGCCCATAGTGGGGCTGGTTTTCAAGCACGGGGTCTACACCGAGGCGGACCAGGAGCGCACCTCGCTGGCGCTCCTCCTCTACGTGCCGGGGTTGCCGTTCTCCGCCATCGACCAGGTGCTGATCTTCGCCTTCTACGCCCGGAGGAACACGCTCACCCCGGTGCTGGTCGGCATCGCCGCCGTGGGTGTCTACCTTTCGATAGCCCTGAGCACCATTGATACCTGGGGCATGCCGGGGCTCGTGCTGGCCAACTCCGCCCAGCTCACCTTCCACGCCATCGTGACCGGGGCGCTCCTCTGGTGGGTGCTCAGGCGCGAGGGCGGCTTGCGGGGCTACGGCATCGGCAACACAACCTTGAAGGTGCTCGGAGCCGCGGCCCTGCTGGCCCTGGTAAGCTACGGCGCGTGGCGGGTTATGGACAGCTTCCTGCGGCCCTCCAACCTCGTGACCGAGCTGCTGGCGGTGGGCGTGCCCGTGCTCCTGGGCGCAGGCCTATACGCATGGCTGGTGTGGATGATGCGCCTACCGGAGGTTGAGCTGATTTTAGGCAAGGTACGGGCGAGGCTCAAGCGTTGACGGCCATCTCGGGCACGCTGCTCAATGTGCTGACGGTGCTGGTAGGAGGCACACTGGGGCTGCTGGTCGGCGGGCGCCTGCCCGATCGCTTCCAGGCGATTGTCATCAGCGGCGTCGGGCTAGTCGTCCTGGTCGTCGGCATGCAGAACGCGCTGCTCACGCAGAACATCCTGATCCTGCTGGGGAGCGTGCTCACCGGCGGCCTGGTGGGGGAGTTCTTGCGGCTGGAGTACCACCTGGACAACCTCGGCAACTACCTGCAGAGGCGGGTGGCCGGGAGAGGACCAGGCGGGTCAACCTTCAGCGAAGCATTCGTGACCAGCAGCATCATCTTCTGCGTGGGCCCGCTGACCATCCTCGGCTCGATCCAGAACGGCATAAGCGGAGAGACGACCTTCCTGGTCCTCAAGTCGATGCTAGACGGCTTTACCGCCTTCGCCCTTGCCGCTTCGCTTGGATGGGGAGTGCTGGTGTCCGCGGTCACGGTGCTCGTATTCCAGGGGGCGATCAGCCTCGCCGCCGCGGTCCTGGCCAGCGGCGTGCCCAGCCGAGACAATGCCTACGTCGTGGAGATGACCGCGGCGGGTGGCGCGATAATCCTTGGCGTGGGCCTGAGGCTGCTCGACATCAAGCAGCTCAAGCTGGCGAACTACCTGCCCGCCCTGGCGATAGCGCCCGCTCTCGTATGGCTGGTGAATAACTGGCCCTTCAAATGAAAAGGCATTGAACTCGCCGCGCAGCACGAACGCCGCGAAGCGATTTCGCAAATACAACTTCATGCGCACCAAAACCTCTGCCGCGCCCCTGGTACTGCTGGGCCTGGCGCTTGTGCTAATCTGGCTGGTTGCCTGGCATCTGCTTGTCGACGCGGCGGGCCTGTTCGCGCCCGCTACCGCGCTCTTCGGGCTTGGCTGCTTGCTCCTGTCCATTGCCCTACCCACACGTCGACTCGCGCTGACTACCGCGGGCGGGTTGGCGCTCGTCCTGGCGGTGGCGGCTTCCTTCTCGCTGGGGGCCTTCGTGCCCGCCCAGGTGGCCGAGTGGGCCAGCCCCGCGCTCGGCAGGTTCGGGGGCAGGTTGGGGTTATTGATCGTGGCGGTGGCCCTGGCGCTACTCGCGGCGGCTTCGCTACTCGGCTCCGGGCGCGCCCCCCGCGGGCTGCCGTTCGATGCCATCCTGGCGTGCGCGCTGGGAGCCCTGTGGATCGGTGACCAGGTAGCCCGCCAACCATCCTTCCCTCCACCGCCTACCACTGCCGCCCTGCTAACCTCTCGTCTCACCGCGCTGTTCTGGATAGGGCTCCTCTTCGCTCTGCTGGCCGGGTTGCTCTGGAGCTTCGCGTATTGGCGCGGAGGGCGCTCCGCAACGAGCAGTTCGGGAGCGGGGACTGCCGTTCCGGCGGCGCGTGTACTCTGGCGTTGGGCGGCGCTCATCGCGCTGCTGGGGCTCATCGCCGGCCTCGTGGTCGGAGCGCCCGTGTGGACGTTCGGGCTCCTGGCACTCCTGGTGCTGGCCGAGGGGCTCATGGGCTCCAGGCTTGGGCCGGGTGATAGCCCTCGCGCTCCTGGCCGCTCCCGAGGGACCGTCCGCCGGTCAGCGCTTGGCGTGGGGTGGCTCGTGCTGGCGTTGCTGGCAGCCGGGTTGGCGTATTTCACCACAGGCGAGGACCTCGAGGTGGTGATGCTGAGGAACACAGCCGAGCGCTACGCGATGCAGTTCTGGCGCGGGGTGGCGGGCGACGAGCGCTTCGCCGCCAGGCCAACGGGCGCGATCCAGGGAACCGTGGTTGACACACAAGGCCAGCCAATAGGGGGAGCAGCGGTGGTGGTTTCCACCGTGGGCAGTCAGGCGCACACCGGCTACACGGACGCCCAGGGGCGATACCGGATCGAGGATGTCCCTACCGGCAACTACCTGCCGCGGGCGGTGGCCCCGCTCCACAAGCAGGGCCCGCCCACCGGCCAGCCGGGCGACGTGACCACGGTCCGGGCCAGCCAGACCACGCAAGGTGTCGATTTCCGCCTGCAATCCAACAATCTTGTCGCGCTCGCACCGGACGGCTCCGAAGATCACGGCCTGGTAATAGGCCCCGCCTCCACGGCGAGCGTCAGCAACCCCCAGCCCAGCGAAGCTGTACGCCGGCCTTTCACCTTCACAAACGAGAGCCTGGTGCTCAAGGGCGGGCTGATGTTCGAACCTCCGGCGTCCATGGGCCCCGGACCGTTCCCCATCCTGCTGATCATATTCCCCGGCGAGGCGAAGCTGTGGGAAGGCGTCTCGGTCCCTCTGGCCACCAACGGCTACGTGGTGGTCAGCTACTTCCCGGTGCGGCTGATAGATCTGGAGGGGGACGTGCGCGACCTCAAAGCTCTGCTCGGCCTGGTGGCAAGCGGCAAGCTATCGGCGCGGGGCGACCCCAGCAAGATCGTGCTCCTCGGCGGCAGCGTGTCCACCGCCTACACCTACCTGATGGCCCGCGAGCTGGAAGGCAACCCGGTTCACCAAACCTTAAAGGGCGCGGTGCAGTACGGCGGATTGTTCGACTTCTTCGACTTCCGGCAAGCCTGGGAGCGAGGCCACGTGACCATCGACCCCGGCATCTCCGAGCTAGAGTACCTCCTCGTAGCCTTCGGCCGCCCCGACACCCGTCCCGAGTTGTACCTCCGCCTCAGCCCTCGCTTTGCCCTCGGCCCGGACACCATGCCCCCAACCCTGCTGGTGCACACCGGCAAAGATATCATCGTGCCGGTGGAGCAAAGCCACATAGCCGACGAAACGCTGGCTGCCCTCCGCACACCCCACAAGCTCCTGATCTACCCCAACCTCGAACACTACCTGGACACCAGCAAGCGCGAGCCGGAGCAACTCGACATGCTGGAGCAGACCCTGGCGTTCCTGAAAACCTATACAAAATAAGCTCTACCTAACATCCCCCGACAAGACCCGCCTCTCGCTGCCGTCATCAAGCCTGATTATGAGGGCTCCGGTTCGGTCTACGCCAACGGCCAGCCCCGAGATCGTGCCCGCCGATTCGGCCACCGATACTCGCTTCCCTATCGTTTCGAGCGCGGCCACCCACTGAGCGTGCACATAGCCGAACTGCCCCCCCTGTAGCGAGATGTAGAGGCTCTCCAATTCCTCGAGCACGCGGGCCAGGAGAAGCGTGCGATCGACCCCGCGCCCTAACTCGGCAGAAAGAGACGTGGCGGTTGTTCGCAGGTCGCCCAGTTGCTCCGACTGCACATTGGCGTTGATCCCGAACCCCACCACAGCGAACTGCCAGCCCTCGCCGTCGAACTCGCTCTCCGAGAGGATACCTGCTACCTTCCGCCCTCGCACAAGCACATCGTTAGGCCACTTTATAGTGACCGTGGGCCGGGGGTCGGGGGTATGAGCGTCAGCGCCGGGATCTGCCAGCGCGTCTGGTGCCCGACCGTCGGCCGCTGACGCTCCCGGCGCTTCGCTCATACCCCTCGACCTCTGATCCCCGACCCCCGGCCCCCGACCCCCGCAAGCCCTGTATATTGCCAGCGACGCTATCACCGTCAAATAAAAAGCCTGCTGGGGCGAGAAACGAGGGCGCAAAAGCACAGAGCAAAGCACGCAGCACCCAGGAGGCGCCACCCAGGTCCTCCCCAACCGGCCCCGCCCGGCCACCTGCTCATCCGCCGCGATCACCAGCCCCTCCGGCTCCCCACGCCACCCCGCCAGCCGCGCAAGGTCATTCGTGGAGCCCACCTGGGGGTGTATCTCTATCCGCCGCCCAAGAATCAGGGTGCGCAGTTGCGCCCGTAGGGTTTCGGGGGTATAGGGAAGTGGAGGGTTGGGCTCACTCAATATCAGATATCCAGAATTGGGTAACGAAAGGTGGTGTAGGGGCAGGCCCCCGTTGCCTGCACGTGTTCGCTATCCGAAGCATTAGTGGTACACAACCAGGGCAGGCAACGGGGGCCTGCCCCTACGATTACCCCTTATCAGTGTAGACATCCCGCAACAACGGGTCCTCCTTCACCGCGTTCTCCAGCGCGAATTTCGCGATCGTGCGCCGGGGCTTGGACGCCGGGTCCTCGGACGCCCACGCACGGAGCGCCGCCAGCACAAGCCCAAACTCCTTGCGGCTGATGTCCCGCAAAGCATTCCCCACAGATTCCTGCACATACCGGGTCGGATCGTCCTTCAGGGTGCCCAGCATGTCGATAGCCTCCTGTGGGTGCTTCGCGAAGTAAGTTCGCCTGGAAGCAGTCCACGGGCGCAAGCCTTCAGAGACCGCCCGGCGCACATTCGGGCTCTCCGAGCGCAACCATTCGCGCATCACGGGCAGGGCCTGCTCATACCCCGTAGCCGTGCAGTAATCATCGAAAGCCATAGCCAGGGCCTCGTTCACCTGCCAGGCCGGGTCGCTCCCGCACGTCGCAAACAAAAACGCCAGCGCCCGCCCATCCTCACCTGCCAGGCTCCCCAGCATCTGCACAGCGAAAGCCCGCACCTCCCAGTTGGGGTCTCCATAGCACTGCACCGCCGGGTCAAACGCGCCAACTCCGTGCTCGCTCACGTAAGCCTGCGCTTCCCGGCGGATGTCCGACCACTTCAGGCCGAGAAGGTGTGACGTGTCCAATCTTTGCAGCCCCCACTATAGAGGCAAATACTGGACCTAGCTCTTGGACCCAGGCTTCTCTTTCAACGGTGACGGGCCTGCTTGCCGCCGCAACCAGTCAATTTCCGTCAGGCGTCGCTGGATATCCTGATCCAATTCAGCCGTGTGATCCGAATAATAGGCCAGCGCCGAGTAGATTTGCCCCAGGCTCAAATAAGGGTGCTGGAAGTAAAGCTCTTCGGGGCTCCAACCATAAGCCTGCCGCTCGACAACCAGCTCTATGACCTTCGGCGTCGTGCCCGCGATCACGGGTACTCCATTTTCATCCAGCGCGATATGCTCGTAGCCGGTGTCTGCTTGTGCCATAGGGCACCCCATCCTTTCGCTGCCCAACTAATGACACTATATCACAACCCGTTACTTCTCCCCGTCCCCGCTCACATGCTCCAGGAAAGAGAACCCGTACGGCAGCAACTCCTCCACGCTCATCTCCAGCCTCCCCTCGCCCTTCTCAGGCGCAGCCGCCATGATAACCCAGGCTCCGGGGGCCAGCTCCGACATAACCTGCCGGCAAACGCCGCAGGGGGTGGTAGGCGCAGGGTCGTCGGCCACGACCGCTATGGCCTCGAAGCTGCCCGGCTTCTCCCCGGCGGCTATAGCCGTGCCCAGGGCCACGCGCTCGGCGCACATGGTAGGCGTGTAAGACCCGTTCTCGATGTTGCACCCAGTGTAAACCTTGCCGCTCTTCGCAAGGAGAGCCGCGCCCACCCTGAAGCGCGAGTAAGGGGAATAAGAGTTCGACCGCGCCTCGGCCGCTGCCGCCACGAGATCGTTGTAGTCGAGAGAAGTTGTCACTGAGCCTCCATAATAGAGCGAAGCACGGCTAGCCAAAAAAGCTACGGTAAGGGCGAACCCTTCGCTTCGTTCAAGTGTCTGCCCTTGCGTTCGCCCGCTGGCGACTAGGGCTTATCTGCAAACTCTGAAACCTGGTAACCTTGACGAGCGTCACCAGGCGCGACGACGCAATATGACACCAAGCACGACTGCTATGAGAGCAACCAGCGAGAGAGGAATCAATGCTTCCCCCGCGCCGACTGGGCCAGAGCCAGCGGCGGGTAAGCGACCTGGCCCCAACGCTGTGAGGTCGGCGCTCGCCTGCGATAGAAGCTCGGTCCGGGAGCACTTGTCGGTCCCGATTGGGGCCGACGGCGTAATCGCGGGAGTGTAGTCGGCGGGTGCCATTCCCCACTCGCCCTGATAAGCAAAGACCAGGTAGCTCTTGCCTGCCTCGAACTTATAGCCGCAGTCGCCCGCTCCGCAATCCCTGGAAGCATGATCACCGGATTGGACAACGACCGAAGCGCCCACATCTCCTCTCCAGACATCCCTCACCAGGAACTGCACTACTTGATCGACCGAAGCGTACGGTACTAGCTTGTTCACCAGCGCACCCGACGGATCGTGAATCTCGAGTTTGACGCTAACTGCTCGACCGCTGAAAACAATCGGAGCATTCTGCAGAGAATCCCCATGAAGAGAGCAGAACGATGCTTCAGCAACGCCCGACGGCAATATTAGCAAGCATATCAGCACCCCGCCCACCGCTGTAACCACAGCCGCCATGCGACGATCTAGACTTGCCATAGCTCCCTCACCCAGATAGTTGCGCAAGCACCCCGTCCTCGACCTCCCCAATCACCTGGAACCCCGCACTGGTGTAAAGCCGCACAGCCACCGGATCATTCGGGTCGTAGTCGAGCTGTATCTCCCCGCCATCTTCCTGCCGTATCCGCTCAATCACCGCCGCCAGCCCAGCCCTCCCATACCCCAGGCCCTGGTACCGCGCATCCACCATGAAACGCATAATATAGTTGATGTCGCTCCCCGGCCTCCGCCCATACATAACGAACCCCACCATCTTATCGTCCGCGTAAATCCCCAGCGGGACCCACCACGGCTCACCGTAGGCTTGCGCGAGCGAGGTCACGTTCGGCGCGACGGCATGACGCCGTTCCTGCTCCTCGCTCACCCTGAGGTTGATGCACTCAACCCAGTTATATTGCGTGATAGGCCGCAAAATAATAAACGTAAGAGTCATTTAGCTCCCCCCTCAAGCCTCCGTGCTCGGCACCTGCTGCTCATCGCTCGGTGGGGGGCTCTCCTGGCGGATGATAGACAGTTGCTTGAGGCGAGCGCCTTCCGTGCTGAGGACCTTGATTTCATAGTCGCCTACGCTCACCGTTTCGCCGGGGTCGGGGATGCGTCCCAACTGCTCGTAGACGAAGCCCCCTACCGTATCGGAGTCTTCGGCCTTCCAATCGGTGTTTAGCATATCGTTGATGTCGTCCAGCGGCACCCGAGCGTCGACGCGCACCTCCCGGTCGTCCACCCACTCGATCATTGCGGGCTCCACGTCATACTCGTCCTGGATCTCGCCTACGATCTCCTCCAGCAGGTCCTCAATCGTGACCAGCCCCGCGGTCCCGCCGTACTCGTCCACCACGATGGCCAGGTGCATGCGAGCCTTTTGCAGTTCCCGGAGCAGTTCGTCCACCTTCTTCGTCTCTGGAACGTAATGGACCGGGCGCATCACGTGGGTGACAAGTCGGTCTTTATTGCCCTCCCGCAAAGCCCTCAGCATATCCTGCACGGTAACCACACCCGCCACGTTGTCCACAGACTCCCTGTAGACCGGCAGGCGGGTGTGCCCCGACTCCAGGGCATCATCGGCGGCATCACCAACCGTTGTGCTGTCTTCCACGGCCACGATGTAGGGCCGGGGCACCATGACCTCGCGCACCACAGTATCTCCGAACTCGAATATCGAATGGATTAGCTCTTCCTCTTCCTGCTGGATCACGCCTTCCTCCTCGCCCACGTTCACCAGCATCCGCATCTCCTCCTGGGTAACGAAGGGGCCGGCAGGGGCCGTGCGCCCCCCTATCATCCGCACAAAGGGGCGGGCCAGCATGGCGGCGAGGCCCACCACGGGCGAGACCACCCTGCGCACCACGTTAGCCGGGCCGTAGAGAGCCAGCGCGGTCCGCTCGGGGTTGCGCACGGCCAACGACTTGGGCACAGCCACCCCGAAGACTAGCACCACCAGCGCCGCGACTACCACTGCCAGCGGGTGGGACCACCACTCGACGAAATGGTCAGAGACCACGAGGGCCAGAGAGCCGATGGTCAGCAGGCAGACGGTATTGACGAAGAGGAGGGCAGCCGGTAGGCGCTGGGGATTGTCCAGCAGATCATTTATCGCCTGGGCGCGGGGCACACCCCTTTCGAGAAGTTGCCTCAGGCGCAGTCTGGAGATGTTGGTCAGCGCGGTTTCAATCGCAGAGTTGATGGCTATCAGCAAGAGGCATAGCACCGCTACAATTAGTGCTATCCAACTGTCAGGCTCCAAAACGTTAGAAAACTCCTACTATGACCGAGTGGTCAGTGGCCAGCGGTCAGTTTATGCCTGCTGACCACTGGCCACTGACCACTAACTCCTGAAGAGCGCGCTCACGGAAGTATCCTCATGGATGTGGAGGATCGCCTCGGCGAAGAGAGGGGCGACGCTGATTACTTCGATCTTGCTGAATTCGTCGTCGTAGCCATCGGCCTGGAGAGGCGCAGTGTCGCTAATCAGCACTTTAGCGAAAGGGGATTCTTCAAGGAGGTCGCGGGTGCCGGGGGCGAAAGCGGCATGTGTGGCACAAGCGTAGACGGCGCTGGCCCCCCGGTTGAGCAGCATGTCGGCGGCGGCCACGAGAGTGCCGCCGGTCATTATCATGTCATCGATGAGCAGGGCCGTCCTGCCGCGCACGTCGCCCACCATCTCCACCGTGAACACTTTGTCGGCGGTGGGGCGCTGCTTGGCGATGATCGCTAGCTCGGCCCTGTCGCCGAGGCGGTCGCGCATCTCCACGGCCCACCCAACGCGCCCGGCGTCGGGAGCAACCACCACAGGGTGGGGCAGGTCAAGTTCGCCGCAGCGCTCGGCCAGGATGCGCCGGCCCTGGAGGTGGTCAACGGGGATGTTGAAAAAGCCTTCTATAGCGGGCGCGTGCAGGTCGCACGTAAGGATGCGGTTGGCCCCGGCCACCTGCAGCAGGTCGGCGACCAGCTTAGCGGTGATCGGCTCTCTCGAGCGACTCTTCTTCTCCTGCTTGGCGTAGCCATAATACGGTATGACGGCGGTGATGCGAGCCGCCGAGGCGCGCTTGATGGCGTCGATCATTATCAACAATTCCATCAAGTGCTGGTTGACGGGGTGGCATGTGGGCTGCACGACAAAAACGTCGGCCCCGCGCACGCTCTCTTCGATGCACACGCGGGTCTCCCCGTTCTTGTACTCGGAAATGGTAGCCCCACCCAGCGGCGTGCCGAGTTGGTCGGCTATCGCCTGGGCCAGGGCCGGGTGCGCGGAGCCTGAAAATACCTGCAACCGGTCCATCTCGTCCTCCCCTCGCTCTACTTAGGTTCTCAGTCCTCTGCCTCGTCCAATCCCGTTTTGATCACGCGGGCCGGCATGCCCACCGCCAGCGAACCCGGCGGCACGTCTTTGGTAACCACCGACCCCGCGCCGGTGCGCGCCCCATCGCCGACCTCCACGGGGGCCACCAGGCTGGTGTCCACGCCGATGAAGGCTTTCTCGCCTATGGTGGTCGGGTTCTTCTTCTTGCCGTCGAAGTTAGCCGTGATAGTGCCCGCGCCGATGTTAGTCTCCTCTCCCACCGTGGCATCCCCTATATAGCCAAAGTGGCCCATCTTGACGCCTGCTCCAAGCGTCGAAGCTTTGACCTCGGCGTAGTTGCCCAGGTGCACTCCCCGGCCCAGGCGAGTGCCCCCCCGCAGGTGGCTGTATGGGCCCACGCTGACACCGTCTTCCAGGGTGCTGCTCTCGATGGTGGAGGCCGTTACCTGGCAGTCGTCGCCCAGGGTCGAATCGACTATGTGCGCGTTGTGACCCAGGGTGCAGCGCGATCCTATGACGGTTGAGCCTTCGAGTATCACGCCGGGGTAGAGCACGGTATCGGAACCGATGTGCACGTCCATGCCGAGGTAGACCGACT
>JBJMMB010000241.1:0-11656 GCA_045805005.1 Chloroflexia bacterium | reverse complement strand
GTGGCGGCGGTGACCTGGGGGGTTGAGGCAGGGGTGGGGCCGTAGCGGGCTGCGAGGTAGGCGTCAGTGACGTCGCGGAGGTCGGGTTCGAGGGAGGGGAGGGCGGTGGAGAGGACGCGCAGGTATTCGACGGGGGTCTGGTGGGGGGCGCGGGGGTAGCCCCGGAGGGCGGCGAGGGTTTGCAGATGGGCATATATCTCACGGACGGATAGTGTGCCCTGCCATTTAGGGTTGGCACGGAGAGCGGCCAGGTCGTCGGACGGGGTGGCGGATGCCGAGGGCGCGGAGCGGCGGAAGCGGGCCAGGAGGTGGCCCAGCCAACCTTTGAGCTGTTGGACTAACATCTGCCAGGTGCCGAACGACTCGCGCTCTTCGGACTCGTCGCGAGTGGACCGGCGGGCGCTGGAGCGCTGGAGGGCACGGCTGATGGCCCAGGCTATGAGCAGGGCGACCGAGATAGCCACCACCCCGGTGATAACGGTGAGCAGTGCCGGAGGTATGTCAGCGGGTGGCCTGTTGTTCTGCCAGTCTTGCAGAGCGCGCTGCACCCACTTCGTGGTGAAGTCGGGCGGTGTGGGCGTCTGGGCCGGCTGGGAGGAGTTACGGCCGGGTCCTCCCAGGATCACGCCTAACAGCGATAGGAGCCCGGCGAAGACGCGCGCCAGCCAGTAGGCGATAATCGCCAGTAGTATAATGACGCCCTGTATGATCTGCCCGGCGAGCCTCGCCACGTCACGCAGACCGGGAAGGCCAACCAGCGAGCCGCCCAGCAACACCACGCCTATGCTTACCGTGGCAACGGCCACCCATAAGCCCGGGCGGCCGGGGTTGCCCGATTCGCGGCGCACCAGGTCGCGATTGCCGAGGGCCAAGGCGAGAAGCGACCAGGCGAAGAACCAGATGGGCAGCGCGCCGGCACCCTCTTGCAGGCCCCCCTGCCGCGGCCCGGCGAGGACCACCGCCAGCACCGCGGCCACGCCCACAGCCACCAGCCCGGCGCGGAAACCGTTGAAGGCCGTGTTGAAGTCGGGGGCCTGGGGAGCGCGGGCCACGCCCACGGCCCAGATAACCAGACAGGCGATGAGGCTCAATACGGCCGCGGCGGGCCACTGCCACCATTGTACACCCTGAGGAGGCTGGGGCGTGACGGCTGCCGCCACACCCAGCGAGGCGAGGAGGCCCACGCCGCCCGTGAGGGCCTGTGCAGTGGTCGTGCTGAGGTCGGTGCGGTCGAGGAGGGTAGAGCCAAGCCACCAGGCGGCAAGCTCAAGGGCGGCGAGGACGTATGGGGGCACGGCGAGCCCGGCTCCAGCAGGCAGGGTGGCCGCGCCGAGGAGCCAGGCGGCAAGGTAGACCGCGCAGCCATCCATCGCGGCCAGGCAGAAGGGGAGGGCGTAGGCCGCGATGGGGCGGGATGTTTGCGTTAGGGCGGTGTTTGTTTCCATAGGTTAGTTGATGGACGATGGACGATTATGCAAAGGCAAGTGATGTGATTTCCTTTGCCTGGCCCACGGCGTCTACTTTGTAGTAGGTTATGCCCTGGGACAGGAGGGCGTCGGGATGGGCGGACCTGGCCCCACCTGTGGGGCGGGCGGAGCCGGACGTTTCCACGAGGGTGACGGGGTGGCCGGAGCGACGCAGGGCCAGGAGCAAGTCGAGCATCTCCTCGGTTAGGACGCCCGTGACCACGACGACGGTGGCGGCGATCGGAAGGTTGCGGCGCTCGGCGCGGATCAGGTCCTCCATGGGGAGGCCGGACCAGCCCGTGACGCGGGCCAGGCTCTCCAAGATGCGGGTCAGCTGCGCCGGGTCGCGGTTGGGAGGGATGCGTACCTGGGTGTCGGAGCGGAGGGCGAAGGCGTTGACGTGGAGGCCCACCATGTAGCCCTCCTCCAGGGCGTGGTTGGCGAGGGAGGCCGCGACCGTGATGGTCAGTTCCAGCGTTTCGAGGTCGAGACCCTCCCACATGCGGACGAAGGTGTCCTGGTTGCAGAAAATGAAGAGTTGCGGGGTGGCGGCGGGCTCGAAGAGCCTGGTTTGCAACTCGCCGCGGCGAGCGGTGGCCTTCCAGTGGATGTGGCGGGGGTTGTCGCCATAGGCGTACTCGCGCACGGCGCGCAGGCGGAGGGGGTCGGTCGCCAGGTTCTGGGCGGCCTTGAACTCGCCGAAGGGCTGGCGGGCCGGGATGCCGAGGCTGGTTACGGGGACGTAGCGCGGATAGACTAGGAGGGAGCCGGGGGAGTCGCGGGTGGCGATGTGGCGGAAGAGGCCGAAGAGGTCGCCCGATTCGACCTGGATGGGGCCGAAATCGTGCTCGCCGCGGGCTGTGCAGTGGACTTCGTAATGCCTGGTGACCCGCTCGTACCAGCCGAGGGAGAGGGCAGCGGTGAGGGCGCTTCGGTTGGGGGTTTCGGTGCGGGTGACGTGGGGGGAGTCTATT
Source organism: Chloroflexia bacterium (assembly GCA_045805005.1). Classification (GTDB taxonomy): domain Bacteria; phylum Chloroflexota; class Chloroflexia; order QHBQ01; family JADMIH01; genus JADMIH01. The sequence goes on along the minus strand of JBJMMB010000241.1, from coordinate 9,216 downwards.
TGCAAGGCGGATGGGAAGCGGTCTTCGATAAAGAGCCAGGCGAGGGGGAGGGGCTTGTTGTTGGTGAAGACGTGGGCCAGATCTACATTTTCGCCGAAGAAGGCCCGCGAGTGACTGAAGCGGCGTTCTATGGTGAGGTCGGTGAGGGAGCGGCGGGCCGAGGCCCAGGCGATGAGCAGGACAGTGCCCAGGAGCACGCCGAGGGCGAAAAGGAGGGGGTTGCCGAAGAGAGCGCCGACTATGGCCATGCCTGCGGCGCTCGCGGCCCACACGCGGGAGACCTGAGAGGTGGTCCAGGCTTCGGTGGTCATCTGGCGGTTTCGACGGGCACGGGCACGGCTTCGAGCACCTCCTGGAGGATGGCGCGATGGTCGCGGCCCCGGAGGCGGGTGCGGGCGCTGAGGATGATGCGGTGGGCCAGCACAGGGAGGGCCATGCGCTTCACGTCGTCGGGCAGCACGAAGGCGCGGCCGTTGACGGCCGCGAGGGCCTGGGCGGTGCGGAAGAGGGTGAGGGTGGCTCGCGGGGAGGCCCCAAGCTCGATGGAGTCGTGCTGGCGCGTGGCGCGGACGACCTTGAGGGCGTAATCCTCGACCGCCTGGCTGACGTAGACCTTGCGGACCACCTGCTGGGCGCGGAGCAGGTCGCCCGCGGAGGCTACCGGCGCGAGGGCCGTCAGAGGGCTCTCCTCGCGGAAGCGCCTGACGATGGCGCGCTCGTCCTCTTCGGCGGGGTAGCCAAGGGAGAGCTTGATGAGAAAGCGGTCGAGCTGGGCCTCGGGGAGGGGGAAGGTGCCTTCCAGCTCGATGGGGTTCTGGGTGGCGAGGACCATGAAGGGGCGCGGGAGGGGGGCTGTGTCGATGTCAATGGTCACCTGGCGCTCCTCCATAGCTTCGAGGAGGGCCGACTGGGTGCGGGGGCCGGCGCGGTTGATTTCGTCGGCGAGCACCATCTGGCTGAAGATGGGGCCGCGACGGACCTCGAACTGGCCGGTCTGCTGGTTGTAGATGGAGGTGCCGGTGATGTCGGAGGGTAGGAGGTCGGGGGTGAACTGGATGCGGTGAAAGGTGCAGTCGAGGGAGCGGGCGAGGGCCTTGGCGAGGGTGGTCTTGCCGATGCCGGGCACGTCTTCGATGAGTACGTGACCCTCACAGAGCATGGCCACCAGCATGAGCTCGATCTCTCCCGGCTTGCCTACGATCACGCGGGCGACGTTGGCCTGGACACCCCGGGCAAGCTCGGCTATGCCGGTAACCTCGGGCGCGGCCTCCGGGTCCGGGGGTGGCAGGGCGTCTGCCTTGCCGTTATCGCTGGGGTTGGAGGTCATGTGGCGCTCCTCATTGTGGTGTTGGATGTGTTCGCTATTATTACTATACATGAGGGGTGCAAGGTTCACAGACCGGATTCACCAATTTCACCATTTTGGGAATAGGGCGTGCGTGTGGGAGGGGATTTGGTGAAATCGGGAATCGGATAGTATTTGTAGCAGAGAGTGATCAGTAGTCAGTGGGTTGGGTGATGTGGTGTTCAGGTAGGAGGAGTTGGGGTGTGCTGGGTTTGGCGTTGGGGTTGGGGTTGGGTTCGGCTCTGCCTACGCTGTCCAGGTCTACGCCTATATAGAGTTTCGTAGGGACGCCGGGTGGGATGGAGGGGTTGGTGGGGTCCAGGGTCTTGTCTTTGTGGGAGCCGATCATTCCGAGGAGCTCGAAGTAGAGGCGTTGGTGGGGAGTGGAGCCGGATAGGGCAGAGTTCTCGATGGATTCGAGGACTTCGGAGAGGCGGCTGCCTATAAGGGAGCGGCAGAGCTTGTTGACCTCGGCGCGGAGGGCGGGGAGGTTACGCCAGTTGCGGAGGGTGCCGCGGTTGACGCCGAACTGGGAGGCGAGGGCGGTTTCGGTTTTGGGCATGCGGTCGCGCTTTGGGAGGGCTAGCCAGGCGATATAGGCTTGCTGCTCGGGGGAGGGGGTCCAGCCGGAAGGGTTGGTGGGGGACCAGGGGGTGAGGGTTGTCATGGGTTTGTCCTTATATGGGTGTTGGGTGTTAGGGCACCCGGTATGGATTGGCCGCCTGGAGGTAGCTTACCACCGGATGGGGCGGATGGGAAGTAGTACATACGTACTATATTTGTGCGAGGATCAGGCGTGGGAATGGGTATCCGGCGGGTGGCGGCGGTTTTGCGCGCGGATGAAGCGAGGGGCGTAGGGGAGATAGGCGCGTTGGGTTGATTCGTCCAGGGAGAAGAAGTCGCTGAGGACGTAGCCGGGGCAATTGGGGCTGCCGCAGGAGCACGGCCAGCGCTCGCCTGTGAAGGCGTTGAGGCGGTAGTCAATGGTGATCTCGTCGCCTTTGAGGATTTCCTTCCAGGCGAAGACTTTGACGCCGCTGCGCATGGCGTTGGGGTCGCAGGAGTGGTTGAGGTAGCAGCCGGGAGGGAGGAGAACCGCGCTGGTGTTGCGGTCGAGCTCGCAGAGGTGGATCTGGTCTTCTTCGGAGAGCGCAGGGATGTCTTCGTTGCGGACGGTGAAGCCGTGGCGGCGGCGGAAGATGAATTCGCCTTTTTTGAAGTCGCGGAGGGCGAAGACGCCTTTGCCTTTGGTGCCGGCGGGTTTTACGGCGATGTCGGTGATCATGTTGGGCCTGGTCCTACGGTGGGTTTGGGTGGTGTACCCTAAAGATTGGTGGTACACCAACAGGGCAGGCAACGGGGGCCTGCCCCTACGCCCGGTTTGGGTGGGTTTGGGTGGTAGGGGAAGCAGGGCGAGGCATGCCTCGCCCCTACGGCTTGGGTGGTCGTTGGTAATCCTCCGTCCTAAGACCGATGCATTGGAGCTTGGTTTGGTGTATACTACGCAATCAGTCGCGCAGGGTTTCGGGCCTGCGGTGTTGGTTTTGTCGCTTGGGATATCTAAAAAGGAGGCGTAAAAATGGCAAAGCTGCCCTACATATCTATCCGTGCTTATACTGCTGAGGGTGGTGTAGCGCTCGGATAGCAGGGGTGCGCCTGCCATAACTCGCTTCGCGAGAGTTGTGGGTTTCGAGTTCTCGGACTAACCGGGAACCGGGACTTTAGAACTCTGTGTAATAGTCGTATATTGTGCCACGGGCGTGCTCCTGCCTGTGGCATGTTTGTTTTGTTGAGCCACGGGTGTACCGTGGCCTTTTTGCGTAAAGGAGCTTTATGAACGTGGCATTGCCGTTGGCCGAGTACAGGGATTTGCTCGGCACTTATCTGCGGCCCCAGAGGGGGCGGGTGGCGCTGCTGGCGGGGTTGCTGCTTGGCAGCACTGTGTTGCAATTGGTCAATCCGCAGATTATTCGTTACTTCATCGACACGGCCCAGGCGGGCGACCCGGAAGGGACGCTGCTGCTCGCGGCGGCTGCTTTCCTGGTCTTCGGGCTGGCGCAGCGGGCGCTGGACCTGTTTACGAACTTTGTGAGTTGGAACGTGGGGTGGAACGCCACAAACGCCCTGAGAACGGCGCTGGCGGGTCACCTGCTGGGTTTGGATATGCCGTTCCATAAGACGCATACGCCGGGTGAGCTTATCGAGCGGGTGGACGGCGACGTGACGGGGCTGGCCGACTTCTTCTCGCACCTGGTGGTGCGGTTTCTCGGCAACTTGCTGCTGGTGGTGGCTATAGTGGTGCTCCTGTTCAGGGAGGACTGGCGGGCCGGGGTTGGGCTGACCGTGTACGTGGCGGTGACGCTGGGGGCGCTGGCCTCGCTGCAAAACTTCGGGTCGCGCCGCTGGACGGCCTACCGGCAGGCACGTGCCGAGCAGTACGGCTTCCTGGAGGAGCGCCTTGGGGGCGCCGAGGACATACGGGCGGTGGGCGGGGAGGAGTACGTGCTGCGAGGTCTGTACGCCCGGGGTCGAGAGTTGCTCCGGCATGGCCGGGGGGTGTTCATGGCGGAGAGCCTCAGCTCGGTTATTACCAACTTCCTGTTCATTACGGGCTACGGGCTGGGGCTGGCGCTGGGGGCTTATCTGTATCTGCAGCAGGCGGTGAGCATCGGCACGGCCTTCCTGATTGTGTACTACATCGGCATGTTGGCGGCCCCGCTGGAGAGCATAGGCCACCAGGCGGGACGCATGCAGGATGTGGCGGCCAGCGTGGGCCGGGTGCAGGAGCTATTCAGGTTGCAGCCGCATGTGCGCGAGGCCGCAAGGGCTGCACTGCCCTCGGGGCGGTTGCGAGTGGCCTTTGAGAGCGTTTCGTTTGCTTATGATGACGGACCGGGGGTCGGGGGTCGGGGGTCAGGGGTCAGGGGTCGGGGGTCGGGGGTCGGGAGTGAGGTATTGCCTACTGATGCCGGGCCGGAGCCGGTGCTGCGCGAGGTGATCTTCTCGCTGCCGGCGGGGCGGGTGCTGGGGGTGTTGGGGAGAACGGGGTCGGGGAAGACGACGCTCACCCGGCTGCTGTTCCGGCTGTACGACCCGACGCGGGGAGCAATATGCCTGGGGGGCATGGATATACGCGACGTGTCGTTCGAGGAACTGCGGAGGCACGTGGGGATGGTCACGCAGGACGTGCAGCTGTTCCAGGCGAGCATCCGGGACAATATCTCGTTTTTCAACCCTAGCGGAGGGGACGAGCCGATCAGGAGGGCCCTGGCCGAGCTAGGGCTGCTCGATTGGGTATACGCGATGCCGGAGGGCCTGGGCACGCGACTGGAGGCGGGAGGCGGCGGGCTGTCGGCGGGGGAGGCGCAACTGCTGGCCTTCACGCGGGTGCTGCTCAAAGACCCCGGGCTGGTGATCCTGGACGAGGCAGCGGCCCGGCTCGACCCGATCACCGAGCGGAGGTTGGAGCACGCCATTGACCGGCTGCTGGAGGGGCGCACGGGTATCGTGATCGCCCACAGGCTGAGGACGGTGCAGCGCGCCGACGACATATTGATTCTGGAGGGTGGAGAGGTGGTGGAGTACGGCCCGCGAGAGGAGTTGGCCGCCGATCCCGATTCGCGGTTTTACAGCCTGCTGAGAACCGGGTTAGAGGAGGCCCTGGCATGAGCGCTATACAACAAGATACAAGGGCTAAGGGAAAACTGGGCACGTGGCCGCTGAACTGGAGCATCGTCCGGTACGCTCCCGGGTTCTACGCCGTGCACGCGGTGTTGCAGATCTTCTTTCTAGGGTCGAGGGTGCTCCCCGGCTTGATTGATAAGGCGGTGTTCGACTCGATCTCCGGCTCGGCGCAGGTGCGGGCGGGAGTCCTGACAGAGATATGGGCGCTGGTGGCCCTGTACGTGTCGATAGGGGCGGCGCGTCTGGCCGCGACGTATGGGGAGACGTGGGCTGGGTGGAGCTTCCGCTTTATTACGGCTGCTCTGCTGCGGCGCAACCTGCTGGCCGGGCTATTGCGCCGTCCTGGGGCGGTGGCGCCGCCCGTTTCATCCGGAGAGGCGGTGAACCGCTACCGGGACGACGTGGGCGAGGTGACCGACTTCCCCACCTGGCTGCCCGACGTGGCGGGGAACGTGCTGTCGTTTGGGATAGCCGTGTACATCATGGCGAGCATCAACATGACTATCACGCTGGTGGTGTTCCTGCCCCTGGCGATGGTGGCCGTGGTGGGCAGGGTCGTGTGGTCGCGCCTGCTGGCCTACAACCGGGCCGCGATGCTGTCAACAGACGCGGTGACGGGGTTCCTGGCGGAGTTGTTCGGGGCTGTGCAAGCGGTGAAAGTGGCAGGGGCGGAGGGCGAGGTGCTGCGCCACCTGGACGGCCTGAACGACACGAGACGCAGGAGGGAAGTGCGGGCCCGGATGCTGGCCGCGTTCGGCGACTCGATTCACATGAGCACGGCCACGTTCAGCATCGGGGTGATGCTGTTGCTGGTGGGGGAGGCGATGTCGGCGGGCACCTTCACGGTGGGCGACTTCGCGCTCTTTACCTATTACCTGTGGTTCACGTCGGACCTGCCCTCGTATCTGGGCGTCTTCCTCGGGGACTACCGGCAGCAGGAGGTGGCGATAGAGCGACTGGTGGAGTTGATGCCGGGCGAGCCGCCGCGAAGGCTGGTGGAGCATCACCCGGTGTACGTGCAGGGAGGAGAGCCGCCGGTGGCCCTGCCCCCGCGTGGTGAGGGAGACCGGTTGAGGACGCTTGAGGTGCATGGGCTCGGCTATCGCTACGCGAGCAATGGGCGCGGGGTGAGCGGGGTGGGCCTGCGCATCGAGCGGGGCTCGTTCACCGTGATTACGGGGCGCATAGGCTCGGGCAAGACCACGCTGCTGCGGGCCATGCTGGGGCAGTTGCCGCGGGACGAGGGAGAGGTGCGCTGGAACGGGGTGGAGATGAGCGACCTGGCGGGGCTGTTCCGGCCTCCGAGGTGCGCTTACACGCCGCAGGTGCCTCGGCTGTTCAGCGAGACTTTGCGGATGAACGTGTTGATGGGCCTGCCGGAGGAGAAGGTTGACCTGGCCGGGGCGCTGCACCGGGCGGTGATGGAGCCGGACGTGGCCGCGCTGGAGCGGGGGCTGGATACCGTGGTGGGCCCTCGCGGGGTGCGGTTGTCGGGAGGGCAGGTGCAGCGGACGGCAGCGGCCCGGATGTTCGCCGGCGAGCCGGAGCTGCTGGTGTGCGACGACCTGTCGAGCGCGCTGGATGTGGAGACGGAACGGGTGCTATGGGAGCGGGTGCTGGAGCCCGGCGGCGAGGGCGAGCGGCCCACCTGCCTGGTGGTATCGCACCGCCGGGCGGTGCTGCGCCGGGCGGACCATGTGATCGTGCTGCAGGACGGGCGGGTGGTCGCAGAGGGGACGTTGGACGTCCTGCTGGCGGCCTCACCGGAGATGCGGAGGCTGTGGGCGGGAGAACTCGGAGAGGAGGAAAATAGAGTATTGACATAAACGCCCGGTGGGGTTATACTTTGTCAACCAAGATGCCAGATGGCGGCATCCTAGTACGTTCAGCCCGCACATATTGTAATTTGTAAGTGGTGAGCATGGCGGCTTGCTTCCCGGTATATGGAAGCTTTGTTTACGCATCCCAGGTCAGGTTTACGTGCGGAGGCTACACGCCGATGGATACCGAGACCAACTCGAAACTGATAGTCATCGTGGAGGACCACCCCGAGACGGCCGCGCTGATAGCGGAGTGCGTGAGCGAGGAGCCGGGGTATGAGACCGTAATAGCGGGCGACGCGGGATCCGGGCTGGAGATGATACACGCGCGCCGGCCCGACCTGGTGCTGCTCGACGCCTGGCTGCCGGACGTGAACGGCTTCCAACTCTACGACACTCTGCACGAGGAGTCCTCTACCTCCGACATCCCGGTGATATTTATCACCACTTCATCCGCCCCGGCAATGGCGGAGCACCTGGAGAAGCGGCACATTGAGAGCTTTATTGCGAAGCCGTTCGAGTTGGAGTATTTGCTATCGCGAGTGAGGGAGGCGGTGGAGAACCCCTCCGGGCAATAGGGCCGTTATCACGGAAGGGTTGGCGGGCCGCGCCTTATTATTTCCCTTACGTCTTCCAGGTTGTTAGTCCAGTCGAAGCCCTCCATCCACCAGGTTACTCCGGCCGCCGCGTACTCTGACAGCATGGTTGCGGCTTCCTCGGGCGTCTTCTCGTAGGCGCGGCCTCCGTGGATCACGTCGAACGGGCCGTCGCTTGTGCGGTGCTCACGGATGTAGGCCAGCATTTCTCGGAAGTCGTCGGGGGTCATGGGCCCGTCGCGGCCTATGGGGCAGATGCCGTCCCATTGCGCGGCTCGCCGGAAGGGCTTCTTGTTGGGCCAGTTCCCGGCTACCCACACGGGTATGCGGGGCTCTTGCACCGGTTTCGGAAGGAACCGGGCTTTGTCTATGCGGTAGTGCTTGCCGGTGTAGTTGAACTCCTCGCCGCTCCACAGGCCCATGAGCACTTCCAGCCCTTCGTCCAGCATCTCCCCGTGCAACTTATCATCGGGTGATTCGCCGTAGCAGCTATACTCGCGCCCGCTGTCGGAGCCGATGCCCGCGCCGAAGACCAGCCGCCCCGCGCTCAGGTGGTCGATGGTGACCGTCTCTCGGGCCAGCTTGGCGGGTCTGCGGCGGGGGATGGGCGTGACAAGAGCGCCGATCTTGATGCGGGTGGTGCTCATTGCCATGACCGCGAGTTGGACCCAGGGGTCCGCGATGGCCGTGGGCCAGTCCGCGCCGATATGGTCCCACAGGAAATATCCGTCCCAGCCCGCCTCCTCTGCCTCGCGGGCCAGCTCTCCGACGAACCGAGGGTCGGCATAGCCATCGAAGTTGGGGGTGTTTATAGCAAATTGCATGTTGGGATTCCTTAGCTACGGAAGGCCGACGGGCGCATCTCGGCATCGAGGGCCGACCCAGTGCGGGTGACGATGCCGGGGAGGGCCTGGATGTCGGCCAGGGAGGTGTGGAAGTTCACGACGCAGGTGCGCAGGAGGAACTTGCCCCGGATTATGGCGTTGGTGAGAAAAGTCTCGCCGCCGCTCTGGAGGCGGTTGACCAACTCGGTGTTCAGTGCGTTCAGATATGTCTCGACCGGTTCGGAGCCGGGCTCGAGGTCGGGTGGCACGTAGCGGAAAGTTGTGATGCTGAGATCCTGGGTGAATGCCTGGAGGCCGGGTTCGACGGATACGAGGCGGAATAGCTCCTCAGCGAGCCGGATGTCGTCGGATATCATCCGCTCGTAGCCTTCCCTGCCCACCTGCCGGAGGGCGAGCCATACTTTGAGGGCGCGGAAGCCGCGGGAGTTCTGCATGCCGTATTCGTGGTAGTTGACGGCGGGCACGTCCTCGAACTCCTCCATGTGGTAGTAGGGCGGGTGGAAGCTGAAGGTGTCTCGGAGGATGCCGGGATCGCGCACCAGCGCGCAGCCCGCTTCGAGGGGGGCGTAGAGCCACTTGTGGGGGTCGATGGCTACCGAGTCGGCAAGGCTGAGGCCCACCAAGTCGGGGGAGGCGCCGGGCAGGGCCGCCGCGAAGCCGCCGTACGCGCCATCGACGTGGAACCAGAGGTCGTGCTCGCGGCAGATAGCGGCTATCTCGGGCAAGGGATCGATACCGCCCGTGCTCACCGAGCCGCCTGTGCCGACCACCATGAAGGGGAGATCGCCGCTCGCCTTGTCCGCCGCAATCTGGTCGCTTAGGGAGGCGGTGCTCATGCGCAGCCGCTCGTCGGTGGGGACCCAGCGGATGGCGCCCGTGCCGAGGCCGAAGAGGTCGCAGGCCTTCTGGATCCAGGTGTGAGTCTC
>JBJMMB010000240.1:0-8617 GCA_045805005.1 Chloroflexia bacterium | reverse complement strand
CCGGACGGGTACCCGCTTGCGGGTGAGGGGGCTTGGAGCCCATTCTACCCTACATCCAAAACAAAGGGGTGCAGGGATCTCCCCGCCGGGGGTTTGGGGATTGGAGCCCAACTCTCCCTACTACCCAAATAAAACTCCCCCTCTCCCACAAGGGGAGAGAGGGAGTTATGTTGGATGTAGGTAGAGTTGGGGGACACCCCCAAACCCCCGGCGGGGAGATCCCTGCACCCCTTTGTTTTGGATGTAGGGTAGAATGGGCTCCAAGCCCCCACACCCGCAAGCGGGTACCCGTCCGGTAGGGAGGTCCCTGCACCCTTTTTTGGGGAATAAGGGACCTGTGGCTTTTGCCTGGCGTTGGGGTTTGGACAGGTCTAGGGCACCAGTAATTGGCCTTCTACTAGCTTTGGCTCGTAGTGCTGCATGGTGATGCAGTTGGTTGGGCAGATTTGGGCGCAGAGGCCGCAGCGGATGCACAGCCATTCGTCCATGATCATGGCCGCGCCGTGCCTCCAGCTCCGCGCCTCCTGCAGCCTGGGCTCCTCAGGATTGCCGTTCACGCTCTCCACGACGCCGAAGTCGGCCATGTGAAGCACGTTGGTGGGGCAGACCTCGATGCAGGCGTTGCAGAGGATGCAGTTGTCGCCGTCGAGGAAGATGTTCAACTGGCATTGGAGGCAGCGCTTGGCCTCCTGGTGTGCCTCCTGCTTCGGGAATGTTTTCTCGACCTCCTTGGTGAAGTCGAAGCGGGTGGCCAGCGACTCCATGGGTATGTGCTGCCTGGGTACGCCATCGTAGTCGTCGCCATCGATCAACCGGCGCTGCATGGTGTCGGCGCTCCAGATCGAGATCGGCTGCCACGACATCTTGATGGTGGCGTCGGGAGCGATCTGCTCGTTCACCGTTTCCTGCTGGGACCAGTCCTGAAGGTCCCTGGTCACATCCAGGTGGTAGTCGGAAACGTAGTCAAGGTAGGGCACCAGCGCGAAATCGGCCTGCAACGCCACCTTGTTGGCGCCGGTGTCAATGCCACGCAAATACTGGTCGATGGCCACGGCGGACTTCTGCCCGTCGGCCACGCAGGCGATGAGCGTGCGCGCCCCGGCCACGAAGTCGCCCGATGCGAAGAGCCCCGGCACGGAGGTCATCCAGGTCTCGGGGTCGACCTCGGGGCGGCCGCGCCTGTTGAGCTTGAGGCCAAAGTCGCCGGGCACCCACGAGGCGTCGGTATTCTGGCCGGTGGCCGCGATGACCGTGTCCACGTCCAGCACGAACTCCGAGCCGGGAATGGGCACGGGCGAGCGGCGGCCGCTGGCGTCGGGATCGCCCAGGCGGTTCCGCACGCACTTGAGGCCGACCACCCTGCCGTTTTCCTCCATCACCTCGGTCTGCGACACGAGGAACCGGAAGTCCACGCCTTCGACCTCGGCCTCGCGCGCTTCCTCTTCGTAGATGAGCATCTCGTTCCGCGAGCGCCGGTAGATCACGTAGACCTTCTCGGCGCCCATACGCAGCGACGAGCGCGAGCAGTCCATAGCTGTGAAACCGCCGCCGATCACGACCACTCGCTTGCCGATGGCCACTCTCTCGTGGAGGTTCAGCCGCTCCATAAACCAGAGGCCGGGGTAGAGACCCGTGATGTGCTCGTAGTCCTCGCCGGGTACTTCCATCTCCTGCGGGTGTTGGGTGCCCGCGGCGATCAGCACGGCGTCGTGCTTCTTCATGAGGTCGGCGATGGGGATGGCGTTCTTGTTAGCCGCCTCCGCTCCCGGGTAGGTGCCGAAGCCGATGGGGGTGTTGACCTTTATCTCCACGCCTAGCGCGGTAAGGTATTCGTCAAGCTCCCGCTTGCACAGATCGCGGGGGAGGCGCCACTCGGGTATGCCCGCCGTGAGCATGCCGCCCACTACGGGAAGCGCCTCGTATATGGTCACGCCGTACCCCAGCTTCGCGAGGTCTCGGGCGGCCGCAACGCCGGTAGGGCCGCTGCCGATGACCGCGACGGTCTTTTCGCTGGTGCGCGGTGGGGCGGGGGGCGGGGTCCATGGGCCGCGGTAATCGGCGGCCACTCTCTTGAGCCAGCAGATGGCTATGGGGTCGTCCAGGCGGCCGCGCCGGCAGGCGGGCTCGCAGGGCCTGGCGCACACGCGGCCCAGGATGCCGGGCATGACATTGTCCTCCAGGTTGATCTGGTAGGAGGTCTCGTAGTCCTCGGCGGCGATGTGGGCGATGTAGCGCGCCACGTCGGTATAGGCCGGGCAGGCGTACTGGCAAGAGATGTTCGCCAGAAACCACTCATTGTCGCCCGTGTTCAGATTGTAAGGCTGCGCGGCCCGCTCCGCGTGCCCCACACTGCTCTCCGACCTAACCAGCCCAAGTAACCGCATTCTCTCGTCAGGCATCAGGTACTCCCTTCACTTCGTGAATTACGAATTGCGAATTATCATAGAGCCAATTGGTAATTCGTAATTCGTAATTACTGTAGTTCCAGCAGCCACCGTTCCCTGCCTATGGTGGTGCTCAGGCCGTGGCCGGGGTAGACGCGTGTGTGGTCCGGCAGTTCGGCCAGGCGCTTCAGGCTCTTGTTGAGGGCCACGGCATCGCCGCCCGGAAAATTGGTCCTGCCCACCGCCGTCCTGTACAGGGTATCGCCCGTGAACAGGACCTGCGCGGCCTCCTGATACAGGCAGATGCTGCCGGGTGTGTGGCCCGGTGTGTGGATCACCTGGAAGGCGAATTCACCCAGTTCCAACATGGCGCCGTCCTGCAGGCTCCGGTCGGCCCTACTCGGGGGCACGGGCAGGGCGGGCTCGTCATCCGTCGCCAGGCTGGGGTTCGCCAGTCGTGTGGCGTCCCAACTATGGGCGCACAGGCTGGCGTTTGTGGCCTCCCGCAGGGCCACGTTGCCGGCTATGTGGTCCCAGTGGCCGTGGGTGTTGACGATATAGAGGAGTTGCAACTCCTGGGCCACAAGTTCGGACACGAATCGCCTGGTCGAGCCGAGCGGAGTATCCACCGCCAGCGCCGATCCCCCCTTCCGGTCGTAAACGAGGTAGCCTATGGTCTCGAGGGGCCCTCCGACGAACGCGCTGATAACCACCGCTACCTGCCCCCGCCCCGCCGCTGGGCCCGCATCGCGACCAGCCGCAGCGGGCCCTCAACAGGCGGGAATTGCGGCCGCGCCGCCGCTCGATCTACGAGTTCGCTTGTCCTCCTTGCCACAGGCAACTCTCCACCAGGGCCTATGTTGAGAAGAAGAGTGGAAGTGCCCGCGCCAGGGTTCTCAAGGCGGTACTGTTTGCTCGCGTCCCAGGCCAGCACATCGCCCTGCCCCAGTCGCAGTTCCTCGCCGTCCTGCGAGAAAAGCACCTCTCCCGCGATAACCACGCACAGAGCCTGTATGGCAGCAGTCCCCGGTCCCGGAGCCGCACCCGCGGTCCGTCCGCCGACCGGCGGTGCCACGCTGACACCGCCCGCTAGATTGGCACTCAGCAACGTTCCCGACCCGCTCGATAGGAGCCGAGCGACGCCCGCCCCGGCCGACTGGCTGGCCGGACCTGACCCAATCTTGAAGACCTGTGGGAGTTGCGGCCCCTCCCCCCCGTCTCCAGTTGGACCCCAATCTTCGGCGCTTCCAAGCAGCGACTGCAAGGGAAGGTTCATCGAGGCGGCAATGCGAGACAGGCTTTGCAAGGAAGGCTGTGACCGCCCGTGCTCTACCTGGCTGATGAAGCCCTTGGAGAGACCGCTGGCCAGGGCCAGACGCCCGATGCTGATCCGTCGATGCTCCCGCGCCGACCGGATCCGCTCGCCTATATTCACATCCAGGGTGTTTAGTCCCACGAAACAGTTTACCCCCGCTATATCGGCAATATAACACCGTGTCGGGGGCTTGTCAAGAAAATAAGTGAAATAGCACGAACTCCGCCCGCGGGCGGAGTTCGTGGTCAGTTACGGGGCAAAACTAGCGCTGCACGAGCGCGAGGACTTTCGAGAGCTGAGCGCGGGTGGCAGGGAGATCCGGGCGGAAGCAATTATCGCCGTAGCCGGTGAAGAGGTTGTGCTGGACGGCCGTGTAGATGTAGCTCCAGGCCCAGTGGTCCCGCTCAACGTCGCAGGGCGTGATGCTGCCCGCGGCGGAGGTGTCCCAACCTCGGGTGAGCACGAGCATCTTGGCGACCTGCGCCCGGGTCACGTAGGCATTGGGGCGGAAAGTGCCGTCTCCATAGCCCGAAATGAGCCGGTGGGCCACGGCGGTTTCGATGTAATGGAAGAAGGGGTGCTGCTGGCCAACGTCGTTGAAAGTAGGGTGGCCAGGCGTAGCAAGGCCCCAACGTTGCGAGAGCACAAGCATCTTAACGAGCTGGGCGCGGGTGGTGGAGCGCTCAGGGCGGAATGTGCCATCGTCGTAACCCGATATCACGCCCTCGCAGGCCAACTGTTTGATGTAAGGGAAGGCCCAGTACTCGCCGGTCACATCGCTGAACGCCACATCGCAAGCAGGCGCGGTGGGAGTGACCAGGGGCGGCAGGCCCCAGGTTGGATTGGGAGTGGGCACCTCACCGCCATCCGGCGGAGGGGGCAAACCGCGCCGCACAGCGAGGGTCAGGAAATTGGTCGCGATCACTCCGGGATCGGGCACCTGCGGGTTGGTCCCGCCACGGTGAATGTCTACCCCCAGGATCCAGGTACTCGCCAGCCACCGGTATCGCCTTTCCACCACCGCCCCGCTACGGTCGTTAAGCGTAGCGCTATAGGCACGGTAGTTGTAGAAGACCTCACTGTGCAAACGGAGGCCGGACAGGCGGCTGTCCTGCTGTTCGGCGGCGAAGGCCGCCTGGGCCCCGGCATTGTAGTCGAACGCCCTGATGTGGGCCACCGCCCAGTCCGTGGAAGAGTTGACAGCCTGCACCTTGAGGCGGCCGCTGCTATCGTATGTCACAGTATTGGGCCAGTTCAGCACGTCGGCCAGGTCGCGCAAAGTCTCCCGCTCCCAGCCCACGAGCCTGGCCTCCGCTACGGGAGTCATATTGACGGGCGCGGTAGGAGTAGGGCTCTTGGGCTTTCCACCTTCTCCCTCCGTTTCCTCGGTGAGAGTGGGTATGACCCCAGGCCCCGGATCGGGGAGGCGGTCGGTGCCGGAGCCGGATGACCCGCCACCTGTAATCGAGCTTGCGTAGGCGGGTGCGGAGGTCCAGCCGGCCCGGCCCGTGAGGGCCAGGGTGAGGCCCAAGACCAGGATCGCAAGCAAGCAGACGAGGGCTCGCGACCTGTTACCCACCCGCTGAGCGGACGGTTGGTCGAGCAATTGATTGGTCGTTGTAGTATGACGCATGTTGAGCCGTCTCAGTTTCTCGTCTTTAGCAACCGTAGACGCGTTAGGTTGTATGCCGCCATGCCGGCGAGCCGGCGTATCTCTGTCGCTTGCGTCTTCCAGGTATGTCGCGATCTCGTCAGATGTATGCCTTCGGCAGCATCCGGCGTCAGCACCGCTATCTCGACATCGGCAGTGACCAATTGGCCATTCGCCTCCAAAGGCGTCAGTTTCGCGCTCAGCCCTATTATAACATGGGAGCCGGTAATTGAGTGTATGGTCCTTATGGCGCCCTCAAGGTCCAGGTCCTCGGACAGTGCCGCGGCCTCGCCGAATACCTTTCGGAACGAGGCGAAAGAGTCAACGGACATCGCGATGACGCCAGGGCCCGCACTTTCGCCGCCCTCCGGGTCGCCTGCAAGGGGCGCAATCGAGCCCGCGACAGCGGGGCCCACCTCCAGCACAGCGTACCGGTAGCCCGCCTCGGAAAGCAAGCGCCGGAGGACGCCCACCGGTGTCTCGTCGTCCGCGCCGTAAATAGCCGCGCCAAGCCTAGAGCGCACCTCGGCTTCCAGGCCCGAGATCAGCCGCTCGGCTTCCTCCGGGGTCGCGGCCTTGGCGGTCACTCGAAGGTGCACGCCGTCCTGCTTGGCGTACGGCGCAAGGGTGGGGTTGGAGCCGCCCATCAGGTCCTGCACCTTCGCCTCCACGGCCGACTCGCCCAGGCCCATAGTCTTCAAGGTCCTCGATACGATCACGCCGGAGCCCTGAGAACGCAGCCGGGGCTCGACCTCGCGCTCCCACATGCGCTTCATCTCATAGGGCACGCCTGGCATGGCCACAATTACGCTGGATTGGCCCTCGTGCTCACTGCTGACCCACCAGCCAGGGGCTGTGCCCACGGGGTTTGGCAGGATCTCGGCCGAAGGTATCAGCGTTGCCTGTTTGAGATTGCGCTCGGGCATCTGCACCCCTCGCCGCTCGAAAAAGTCTCTCAAGTCGCGCTCCAGGGCCGGGACTACAGTCATGGTCTCACCCAACAACGAGGCTATCGCCTCGCGGGTCAGATCATCCTGGGTGGGACCCAGACCGCCGGTGGCGACCACCAGGTCGCTGCGGCCGGACGCTCGCTCGAGGGTATCGACAAGCCGCCCCAGGTTATCCCCGACCTGAGACACGTAATAACAGTCGATGCCAATGGCCGCGAGCCGTTGGGCAAGGAAAGAGGCGTTAGTATCAGTTATGGTGCCCAGTAACAACTCGGTGCCGATGGACACGATCTCGGCGCGCATTCTTCACCTGCCCTGAGAGCCGCCGTGGGAGCAACAGGCTGATTATATCACACGCGGGGGGCTAACAACAATACTGCATTTAGGTGGTCTTTTCGGTCCTCAATTCGGCGTGCGTGGTCTCTTCGTAGAGCCGGGCCACCACGGAGTAATCGAGCCTGCCGTCGCCGCGCGCCTGGGCGAGGGCGTAAAGCTGCTGAGCCTGGGCTCCGGCGAACACAGGCACGCCCAGGTCCTTTGCGGAGGCCAGCGCCGCGTTCAGGTCCTTGGCAAGCAGATCGAGCGCGAAACCGCCCGACAGGTCGCCGCTGAAGAGCGTCTTGGGGAGCCAGCTCTGCATAAGGTAGTTGGAGCCGCTTGAGGTGCCGATCACTTCGAGCAGCGTTTCCAGGGGCACGCCCGACTTCACGCCGAGGGACAATGCTTCTGCGTTGGCGATCATGACGATCGAAATCATCAACTGGTTCGCGAGCTTCACCGCCTGCCCCGCCCCCGTATCGCCCACGTGGACCACATGCTTGCCCAGCTTTTCAAGCACCGGCCGGGCCTGCTCCACGACCTCGGGTTTGCCCCCGACCATGATTGTGAGGGTGCCATCCGCCGCACGCACCGGCCCCCCACTAACCGGGGCGTCGAGCGATTCCACGCCCCGGCCTTGCAAGCGCGAAGCGAAGTCGCGGGCAGCTTTGGGTGTGATGGTGCTCATGTCGACGTACACCAGCCCTTCAGTCCCCGGCCCGGCTGCGAGGCCCATCGCACCAAACAGCGCGTCTTCGACCTGCGGCACGTCCGGCACCGAAGTAATAACGAGGCGGCACTTAGCGGC
The DNA here is from genome assembly GCA_045805005.1 of Chloroflexia bacterium. Classification (GTDB taxonomy): domain Bacteria; phylum Chloroflexota; class Chloroflexia; order QHBQ01; family JADMIH01; genus JADMIH01. The sequence goes on along the minus strand of JBJMMB010000240.1, from coordinate 1,191 downwards.
AAGCTCGGAAGGTGAGGAGACCACCTCGGCACCCTTTCCGGCCAGCTCGTCAGCCGGGGCGCGATTCACGTGAGGGGCGACGACCAGTTGGAACCCATTCTCCAGCAATCTCCGGCCCATCGGCAGTCCCATAGCGCCGAGACCAATCAGGCCGATCTTACTCTTTTCTGCCATGCGTGTGCTCCTGTTTCACTTCCTTACTTCCATCGTCCATCGTCCATCTACGGGCTCGGCACCGGCGTGTCGGTGGGCGGGGCGGGCGGCTCAGTGGGTTGTTCGGCGGGCGTGGGAGTTGGGGGCTCTTCGAGTACCTGCGTTTCGGTAGCCGTGGCTGTGGCTGTGGCTGTTTCGGTGGGAGGAACGGGTGGTCTTGTTACCGTGGGCGGGCCCACAACGGGGGTCGCGGTTGAGTAACGGGTGGGAGTAGCGAATGGGGTGAGCGTATAGGTGCGCGTATTAGTGGGCAGTGGAGTGCCCGGTGTTATGGTGGGGGTCGATGTATTGGTGGACGTGATGGTAGGAATGGGGGTGGAGGTCCGGCGCGGGCGGACCGTGCCAGTGGCTCCCCGAGGAAGGGTGGGCTCGGGCGCGCTGTCGTCCTCCACGATACGCCCCAGCACCGTTGCCGTCGGCACACCGCGCTGCCCGCTGGGCGCCGGCCCGATGTCGCAGGCGGCCAGCGCCATCAATGGGATCGCCGTCAGCATCAAGCCGATGGCGAGGTGCCACTGCGCGCGGTAGGGCTTGCCGGCGCGCAGCGAAATATCACGTTGTTTCATACCCAGGCACTATAACATAGGGGAAAGCGCAAAGTCCAAAGGGTCCACTATCCGAAATTTGGTCGCGAAATATCAAATCGTGGTGTAATAATCAGAATGGGTAAGTCGTTGTATGAGTAGGAGAACCGTGTATTTGCGCCGCATGGATCTCTGCTCCTTCCTTAGCCCAGATCCCTCCTGCCCAGGGGTCTGGGCCTCTTTTTGGGCACACTGGAAGGTCCGGAAGGTATAGAAAAGAATAAGAACGGCTAACAATGCCTCGGTAAGCACCCAAGCAAGGGTAGGGGCGAACCTTGTGTTCGCCCCTACCAGAGCTGGTCTTGTCAGGCTCCCTCGATGCTCGGGAAACCCCAAAGCCTCCGCACTCCAGACCAGGTGTGTTTGCGATAGTCCCCGCGTAAGTGATAAGATT
>JBJMMB010000239.1:0-24581 GCA_045805005.1 Chloroflexia bacterium | reverse complement strand
CTTCCCCACTGCCCATTCCCAGGTCAACCATCAGTTTCGACACTGGTGACCTTTTCGCGAGGCCGCATCGTCTAACCCACGGGCGACTCGCAACCTGACAGGATGTGTTTTCAACGGTGCTCTCTCCACTCTTCAGTTGGGTAAGGTTTGTAAGAAATAAAACAAGCACAAATCGCTGCGCGATTTGTGCTTGTTTTATTTATAAGGTAATTAGCCATTTGCAAAAGGCAGAGCCTGGTACCGGTAAGGGCGTTCATCTGGTTCGCCCGTGGGTTGAAAGGATAGGGGCCTTGTGCTAGACTCATTGGTGCGCTTGCGATGGGATGAATTCCGCATGCGCGTTTGCCCCCACTCATTGGCGAGAGGAGAAAGGATAAGAATATGGATATGAAAAGTGCCGAACCGGGCGATGCCTCGGTTCGAGAGGCTGAATACGCGGAGAAGACGGCAGGGAATGGTAAAGAGCAGGCCACGTTCGCGCGCGACCTGGTGAAGAATTACATAGGCGGTAAGTGGGTTGAGGGATCGGCCGGGCAGACTTTCGAGAGCCGCAACCCCGCGACGGGCGAGTTGCTTGCGACGCTGACAGTGTCGGACAAGTCGGACGTGCAGAAGGCGGTCGACTCGGCCGCGAAGGCGTTCGAGAAGTGGCGGCTGGTGCCCGCGCCGCGCAGGGGTGAGATCCTGTTCAAGTGCGCGCAGATGCTTGTGGAGCGCAAGGAGGACCTGGCCCGCCTGATGACGCAGGAGATGGGCAAGGTGCTGGCCGAGGCGCGCGGCGACGTGCAGGAAGCGATCGATATGACCTTCTACATGGCCGGCGAGGGGCGACGTCTGCTGGGGCAGGTGGTGCCCGCGGAGCTGCCCAACAAGTTCGCCATGGCGGTGCGCGACCCGATCGGGATCGTGGGGGCTATTACGCCCTGGAATTTCCCTATTGCTATTCCCTCGTGGAAGCTGATGCCGGCCTTGATCTCGGGGAACACGGTGGTGTTCAAGCCCGCATCGGATACGCCCTTGCTAGCGATTGAGCTTGTGAAGATACTCGAAGAGGCGGGGCTGCCGGAGGGCGTGATCAACGTGGTGCTGGGGCCGGGTGGGACTGTGGGCGAGGCTATTATCGAGCACCCGCAGGTGGCGCTTATCTCGTTCACGGGGTCGACGGCCGCCGGGCAGCAGGTCGCGATGAGCGCAGCCAAGACGCTCAAGCGTGTGTCGCTGGAGATGGGCGGCAAGAACGCCATTATCGTGCTAGACGATGCCGACCTGGAGCTGGCAACCGAGGGCATCCTGTGGAGCGCATTTGGCACCACGGGGCAGCGGTGTACGGCCGCGTCGCGGGTGATTGTGCAGCGCGGGGCGCAGAAGGAGTTGCAGGAACGGCTTGTGGCGCGCATCAACAAGTTCAGGTTGGGCAACGGGCTCGATCCCAATACTGACATCGGGCCGGTGGTGAACAACTCGCAACTGAAGCGCATCGACCAGTTGGTGAAGGAAGGCGCGGCCCAGGGGTCGGAGATTGCAACGGGCGGCGAGGTTGCGAGCGATGGCGCGCTCTCGAAGGGCAACTTCTACAAGCCGACGCTCTTCACCAATGTGAAAGCCGACGCGATGGTGGCCCAGGAGGAGATCTTCGGGCCGGTAACGGCGCTTATACCTGTGGATTCGCTGGAAGAGGCGATTGAGGTGAACAACCATACGAAGTACGGACTGTCATCCTCAATATACACGCGGAACGTGAACAATGCCTTCAGCGCGATGAGGGATATCACCACGGGCATAGTTTATGTCAACGCGGGCACCATCGGCGCGGAGATCCAGTTGCCGTTCGGAGGCACCCGAGGGACAGGCAACGGCCACCGCGAGGCGGGGCAGGCAGGGCTGGACGTGTTCACGGAGTGGAAGACGCTGTATATTGACTACAGCGGTAAGCTCCAACGGGCGCAGATCGACACGGAACAGATTTAGTAACCCAGATTGTAGGGGCAGACCCCCGTTGCCTGCCCTTGTTCGCTAACCCCGGCATTTGTGGTAAACGAACAGGGCAGGCAACGGGGGTCTGCCCCTACGAGGCGATTGTGATATAATTAATGGTGATGGGCTCGACCATAGTCAGGAGAGAAAAACCTTGACAACCGAGAGCGGATCGGGGACGCCGAAGTCCCCCGAAGTGCAGGAGCCGTACGTCCGCGATGAGCTGGACCAGGACATGATCACCCACCAGGGTGATTACCGCAAGCCTCCTGCCAACCCCCAGATGCGCCACAAGGGCTACCTGGGCGCGACCGAGGACGAGAACGTGCCCGTACTGCCCCCTATGTCCGGCCCCGCCGACCTCTTAGGTGAGGAGGACGTGGACGGGCAGGGCAACGAAACGGGCAAGACCAGAACCGGCGAGGAAATGATAGACCCCAGGGAAGAATTGACGCCTGGGTAGGGGCTGGGGATTTGGGGCTGGGTGCTGGGGTCAGCCTACCGGCCTTATTCCTAACACCAGACCCCAACACCCAACACCAAGCACCCAATTAGGAGGACATGATGAGCACGGCAGACGTGCTGGACCGGCCGGCGGGGGGTAGAGAAGACGAGCGGCCGGAGATAGTAAACGATTTTTCTATATCTATTGCCACCGTGAACGGCTCGGGGAGCCAGACGGCCAACGGGCTGCTGGCGCGCGCTATGTTCAAGATGGGCATACCGGTTAGCCCCAAGAACCTCTTCCCGTCGAACATCTCGGGCCTGCCGACGTGGTACGTGATCCGCCTGAGCAAGGATGGCTACGTGGCCCGGCGCGAGGACGCGGAAATACTGGTCGCGTTCAACCCCGCGACGGCGGAGGAGGACCTGGCGCAGCTACCGCCCGGCGGGGTGTGTATATATAACGACGACATAAAGTTGCAGGGCTCCCGCGAGGACGTGACGATGTACCCGCTCGCCGTGAAGGAGCTTGTGAAGCAGGCGGGCGTGGACCCCAAGCTGCGTGACCTAGTGGCCAACATGGTGTACGTGGGGGCGGTGGCCGTGCTGCTGGGAATTGAGCTGGAGGAGTTGCGGTCGGGCCTGGAGCACCACTTCAAGGGGAAGCAGAAGCCGGTCGAGATCAATATGAACATGATCAACCTGGCGATGGAGTGGACCCGGGAGCACCTCACCAAGACCGACCCGTTCCGCGTCGAGCGCATTGACCGTACGGGTGGGTTGATAATGATGGACGGCAACAGTGCGGGGGCGCTGGGGGCGGTCTTCGGCGGGGTATCTTTCGCGTCGTGGTATCCGATCACGCCCTCTACCAGCTTGATAGACGCGCTCAATGATTACCTGCCTAAGTTCCGGGTGGACGAGGACGGCAAAGCGACCTACGCGGTGATCCAGGCCGAAGACGAACTGGCGGCCATCGGGATGGTGATGGGTGCGGGATGGGCGGGTGCCAGGGCCATGACTTCAACGTCGGGGCCGGGGATTTCGCTCATGACCGAGTTCGCGGGGCTGGGGTACTTCGCCGAGATACCTGGCGTCATCTGGGACATCCAGCGGGTGGGGCCGAGCACAGGCCTGCCCACCAGGGTTTCGCAGGGTGACATTATCTCTGTCTATTTCCTGGGGCATGGGGATACGCGGCAGGTGGTGCTCCTGCCGGGCTCAGTGAAGGAGTGCTTCGAGTTTGGGTGGCAGGCATTCGACCTGGCGGAGCGGCTGCAGACGCCGGTGTTTGTGTTGAGCGACCTCGACCTGGGCATGAATATGTGGATGACAGAGCCTTTCGACTATCCTGATAAGCCAATGGACCGGGGCAAGGTGCTCACGGAGCAGGACATCGAGCAGGCGGGCTCGTTCGCAAGGTATGAAGACGTGGACGGTGACGGGATCACGTACCGCACGCTGCCGGGGAATAAGCACCCCATGTCGGCGTACTTCACCAGGGGCACGGGGCACAACCCGCAGGCTGTGTACAGCGAGCGGCCCGACGACTGGGAGCAGAACCTGATACGCCTGGAGAAGAAGCACGAGACCGCGCGGGGCATAGTGCCGAAGCCGGTGGTGGACATGCGGGAGGGGACCGAGGTGGGAATTATCTCCTTCGGCTCGGCCGACCCGCCCGTGCAGGAGATGCGCGACAGGCTGCGGGAGCAGGGGCTTGAAACAAGCTACCTGCGGCTGAGGGCGTTGCCTCTGGAGAGCACTTTGACAGATTTTATTGGCGCACACAAGCGCCTGTACGTGGTAGAGTTGAACGCGGAAGGGCAGATGCGCTCGCTGGTGCAGTTGCACGTGCCCGAGCGGGCGGCAGATATCCGGTCGCTGGCCCACCTTGATGGGTTGCCCCTGACCGCTGAATTCCTGACTGACGCCATACTGGAACAGGAGCGATAATATGGCAGTAGACACAAAGCCCGCGGGCGAGCGGAGCGAGAAGCTGAATCTGATCGGCCTGGAGAAAGCCGATTACAAGGGCCGGCCCTCAACGCTGTGCCAGGGCTGCGGGCACGACTCGATCTCGAGCCAGATCATCAACGTGGCGTTCGAGCTTTCGCTGCCCCCGCATAAGATCATCAAGATGAGCGGCATCGGCTGCTCAAGCAAGTCGCCGGCCTACTTCTTGAACCGGTCGCACGGGTTCAACGCGCTGCATGGGCGGATGCCGTCGGTGGTGACGGGGGCGGGGATGGCGAACCGGGAGCTGCTGCCGATAGCGGTGAGCGGCGACGGGGATACGGGCTCGATTGGGCTGGGGCAGTACAAGCACCTGCTGCGGCGCAACGTACGGATGATGTACATTATCGAGAACAACGGGGTGTACGGCCTCACCAAGGGGCAATTCTCAGCCACCGCCGATGTGGGGCAGCAGTTGAAGTACGCGGGGCTCAACGAGTTCACGCCGATAGACCTGTGCATTGAGGCTCTGGCCTCCGACTGCGGGTTCGTGGCGCGGTCCTTCGCGGGGGATGCGAAGCAGGTGCGCGAGTTGCTGAAGGCGGCGGCCAACTTCAACGGCACCGCGCTGCTAGACATCATCAGCCCATGCGTGACGTTCAACAACCACGAGGAATCGACCAAGAGCTATACGTGGGGTAAGGCGCACGAGGAGAAGTTGCACGACATCACGTTCGTGCAGGCTTACGACGAGATACAGGTCGATTACGAGCCGGGGACGATGCGGATGGTCAAGCTGCACGACGGCCCGACCATACAGTTGCGGAAACTGGACGAGGACTACGACCCCACCGACAAGTTCGCGGCGATGAGGACGATGATGGAGGCCCGTGACAAGCAGGAGTTCATCACCGGCCTGATCTACGTGGACGAATCGCGCCAGACGCTGGCCGACGTGCAGAACCTGCCCGAGACGGCCCTGGCCCACCTTCCTGAGAGCAAGCTGCGCCCACCAAAGGAAGCGCTCGACAAGCTGATGGCGTCGATGCTCTAGGGCAAGTCTGAGGACTAAGGACTGAGGACTGAGGACTGAGAGCTATTAGAGGCACTTAGTCCTCAGTGTATAGAATGACTTATCGAGTGTATATCTGCTGCGGGATCAACTGCGGGCCGAAGGGGTCGCGGTTGTTGTTGGATTTCTTGGAGGACGAGGTGAGGCGGCTGGCGCTGGAGGACCAGGTGCACGTGTTTCCTGGGGGATGCCAGAACCACTGCGAATCGGGGCCTACCATGGTGGTGTATCCAGGGCCGACGTTCTACCAGGAAGTAGATCGAACGCGGATCCAGAGGATAGCCCGTGAGCACTTCGCAAACGATAGACCCGTGGCTGAATACTTCTGGCAAGGCCCGCGGGTGCCGGGGCGGCCCTTCAAGAAGCCCCTTCCCGATTTCCGACCTGCGGGTAGGCGCGATGACGGCCGCAAACCGGATCGCGAACAGAAGCCGCGCCCCAGGAAGACGTACGACGTGGACGACTTCAAGTGGTGACGAGTCCAAGAAAAGAAACCGCCAAGATGCCAAGATGCCAAGATATTATTGAATTGACAGGCCGGGACGCACTCCCCGGCCTTTCGTTCGCCTGCCGTTTTGGAGTACGAACCGCAAAGGCGCAAAGAGGGCAGAGTTCGCAAAGACTTAGAGGGTTTGGAACCGCAGAGGTGCGGAGGCGCAGAGTCCATATTATTGGTTCTCTGCGTCTCCGCGCCTCTGCGGTTCAATTGAATCTTGGCGTCTTGGCGTCTTGGCGGTTTCTTTGGTTGCGTAAGACTCGCGCTTCGGTGGAGGTTTGGGGTTGGGCGGTTTCGAGGGGGGTGAAGAGTTGGGTGAGGAGCATGAGGCTGAGGAGCGCTATGATGTGCTGGTAGGGGAGTTGGAGGTTGTAGCCGGCGAATAGGAGGAAGAGAAGGCCGAGGCCGGTGTTGGGGTTGGCGTAGGTGGTGGGGTCAGGGTTCGGGGCCAGGCAGGTGAGTATGGAGTAGGCAAAGAGGGCGAGCGAGAGTGAGTAGAGTGGCCAGGGCCAGATGGCGTAGAACCCTAGAGACCACGTGGTGAAGACGCCGGTGTAGCCCTTGTTGGTGAGGGCGTCTACGATGCTGCTTATTGAGAAGAGGAGGGCCAGTATGACGGGCAGCACCCAGCGGCGGGGGCTGCGCCAGCGGTTTTCGGGGAGGGCGGTGGCCGCGAAGAATGCGATAGGCACGAACAGAGCGAGCAACTCGCCCATGTCACGAGCCGTCACGCCGAGGGCGCCGGGGGTGTCGCCCCCGTTGCCGAGCAGTTGCTCCAGCACGTAGGCAAAGTTGCCTGTGTAAGCGAGGGCGATGAGGAGCACGCCGGCTTTTGCTGAGCGTGGGGGCCCCGACTGGAGCAGGAAGAGGATGCATACCCACCAGATGGCGAGGGCGGCGAGGAGGTTAAGCCAGGCGTTCAGCCAGTCGCTGCCTGCCAGCCAGAAGTGGGCGATGGCCATGGTGAAGAAGAGGGCCAGGAAGATGGCAAGGGCCAAGGTCAAGGGTTTGCGGTCGCGGAGGGCTGAGGCACCCAGCCCCAGCGCGGCCAGCAAGGCGAGAGCGGCTCCGAGCAGAAATGCGGGCGAGACCAGGAAGTAGCCGGCCCTGCCTAGGGCTTCGACTACGGCCCTGGGGGTGCCTTCAAGGGGTGGCGCAGCGGCCACGCGGGAGACGGTCCTGTTCAGGAGCCACTCCAAACCGCCCACCACGGCGAAGGCTACGATGGCATAACGCGTGAGCAGGCGGCGCTCGTCTGTCATGTCAGGGGTGAGGTCCATTATCCATCGTCTATTGCGCCTGCGTAGCTGTCGTGGCCGCGCGCTCGATGAGGCCCCAGATGAAGAGGAAGCCGAGCCCGTAGAGCATCGACTCGCGGCTGCTGTTCCTGCCGCGGGTGAAGGCGAAGATGCCGGGGATTGTGATCATGATGGTGACCCCGTACAGGAAATGGATACCCCTGGCGGGCGACAGGCCCATAAGGACCAGAATTATGCCCACGATGCCTTCCATCACGTAGAGGATAACGGCTATGGCCACCGCGCCGTTATAGTTGCCATCGGGGGGTCGCCTTCTGAGGAAGTTGAAGAGCCCCCACGCCGCCATGATCAGCGAGTAAATGCTCGCCATGTTGGACAGCGTCTGATGGATTGCGGTCATAGGTACTGGCACTTTAGCATAGGGCGCGGTGGGTGTCAACGTGAGATTGTGATTTAATTTGCATAGTTTTGACTCGGCACCTATAATTAATGTGTGGGAACCCCTCGATTACATAAGATGAAGTCGCAGGCGCCACACTTACCGCTTCAGATCTCGCGGCTTGTGTCGCTTCGTGGTGACGCGTCATCAGCCGGGGTAGACGGGCTCGACGCGGGCATCCGTGGGTTGGCGGTTGTGACCGTGCTGGTCCTCAGTCTGCTCGGGTATGGGCAGACGCACCCCTCCCCCACCGGCATTGACATCGACCCGGCGTACATCGCTATCGCGCTGGTAGGGTATAACCTGCTGGTGGTGGCGGTGCTGGGAGTGCCTTGGAGGCGAGCGCCGGGCTTCTCCCTATTCCTGCTCGACTGGCTGGTGGTCTCTGCCGCGGTGTTGATGACCGGGGGCTTCTTCAGCCCGTTCCTGCTGCTCTATTACGCGCTTATCATCGGGGCTGCTTTGCGGGTGGGCCTGTACCGGTCGCTGCTGCTGGTGGGCGCGTGCGCCGTGGTGTACGCGGCCCTCACGACTGCACGTCCCACTCCGGTGGAGGCGGTGCACTTGCCGGCGCTCGCGGTGGGGATCACCTCGCTGCTCATGGTGGCTGTGACGTCGGTGTTCATGAAGCGGGCGGTGGAGGTCGAGGAGCACAAGGTGGAGGTGGAGGAGCACACTGCGCAGCAGTTGCGCCTGCTCAACGACCTCACGCGGCTGGTGCTCTCGGGTTCGCCTAATTTAGAGAGCGTGATGCGCAGCGTGGCGGTTGTGTCGAGCCAGGCGTTGCAGGCCGACAGCGGACTGGTGGTGCTATTCGACGCTCCTACCCCTCCGGAGGACGGCCTTAGAGAGGCGACAGGCGGCCCCAACAGGCTCATAGTGTCTGACCGCGACCCGAACCCCGCGCGACTCTCCGGGAGCGAGAGCCGACTGGCGGAGCAGGTAGCGCAAACGCACACCCCGGCGCTTGTGGAGGATCGGGCCGCAGAGGGGAATCGGGCGGCCGCAGGAGAATTCCCGGGGCTGGAGAGAGAGGGCTTTGCTGTGCGAGCGGTGGCCTGCGTACCGCTGCTGTTGAGGGGCGGGGCCATCGGGGCGCTGTTCGTGGGGCGCTATGCCGCGCAGCCGTTCGGTGAGACGGAGGTGAGCCTGCTGACCGCTATCGGGCAGCAAATGGCGGTGGCGGTGCGACTGGCCCGGTTGTACGAGATGGAGCGGGAGCGGGCTTCGCGCTCGGAGGAGCGAGAGCGTCTCGAGCGCGACCTGCTATCTATTGTTTCCCACGAGTTGCGCACGCCACTTACATCTATCAAGACGTGCGTGAGCGCGCTCAACGTTATCGAGGAGCGGAGCGGAGGCTCGCCTGAGCAGGCAGTGGCGGAGCCGGCGGCTACGGAGGCGAGACTGCTGCAGAACATTGGGCGCAGCACTGACAGGCTGATCGTGCTTGTGAATGAAATACTCGACATGGCGCGGCTGCGAGCTGGGCGGGTGTCGCTCAACCTCCAGCAGTTGAATATGGGAGAAGTAGTGGAGGAGATGGCGGGGCAGGTGAGGCCGCTGCTGGACGCCCACAGGCAGTGCCTTCAGCTTGACCTGCCGGAGCCGCACGCCCCCCGCTGGGAGATGCTCAATGTGCTCGCTGACCGCAGACGCATAGAGCAGGTGTTGCTCAATTTGCTGTCGAACGCCAACAAGTACGCCCCCGAGGGTGGACACATCACCCTGGGAGCCACTCCAAGAGACGGGAAGGTAAAGGTGTTCGTGCGCGACGACGGGCCGGGTATCGCGGCGGAGGAGCAGGACCTCGTATTCGAGAAGTTCTACCAGGCATCGAACCCCGGGCAGACCGGGAGCAAGAAGCCTGACGGCACAGGCCTGGGCCTCGCTATCGCCCACTCCATAGTGGAGTTGCACGGAGGCGAGATCGGGGTGCAAAGCCGCCCCGGTCGCGGGAGCACATTCTATTTTGTGTTGGATCAGGGGGAAAGGGGTCAGGGATCAGGGGCCAGGGATTAGGGTGGTAGACAAAGCGTGATCCCTAACGGTTGATCTCTAGAAGAAGATGAAAATACTAGTTGTTGACGATGATCCGGACGTAATCGAGGCTATTGCATTGTCTTTTGGGTTGCAGTGGCCCGAGGCACAGATAATTCAGGCGAAGGATGGGGAGTCGGCCATCGCGGACGTGGGGCGGTACAGCCCTGACGTGGTGCTGCTGGACCTCGCACTGCCTGATGTGGATGGATTCGAGGTACTGACGCGGGTGCGCGAGCGATCTGACGTGCCTGTGCTGATGATTTCGGCGCGGGGCGAGGAGATCGACAAGGTGCGCGGCCTTGAATTGGGCGCGGACGACTACATCACCAAGCCGTTTGGCTTCCTGGAGTTGTCGGCGAGGATCCGGGCAGTGCTCAGGCGGGCGCAATCGCTGCCCCCGGTGAGCGGCGACGGGCGGTTTGAGGCGGGGCCTATCGCGATAGATTACGCCAACCACAGGGTGACGGTGGATGGGCGGCCAGTGAAACTGACGCCTATCGAATACAAGTTGCTCTACCAGTTGACGCGCAACGCGGGGCAGGTGCTGCTGCACGACCAGTTGCTGACCAAGATCTGGGGGCCGGAGTACCTCGGGGAGTTGGACTACCTGCGCATCTACGTCCGCCGCTTGAGGGAGAAGCTCGAGCCCAACCCCCAGCAGCCGGCCTACATCCTCACGGAGCGGGGCATCGGCTATCGGTTCGATCCCGCGCCAGGTTCGGGGGAGCGCGAAGTGCCTGTGGCGGTGTGAGGGAGAGATCGAAAGAGACCGGTCCGTAGGGGCAGGCCCCCGTTGCCTGCCCCTACGGTTTGGGGCCGGGTGACACACCTACTGATGTCTGACCCTACACTGCGGGTGGCGCTGGATACTAGCTTTGCGGGGCTGAACCCAACGGGAGTGGGCCTTTATTCGCGGCGGCTTGCGGAGGGCATGGCGGAGGCGGCCTCCTCGGGGCGGCTGGCGCTGAGGTGCTATGGGCCGGCCTGCTGTGACGCGCCGGGCGGTAGGCCGCTGGGGGGATTGTACCAGGAATGGCCCACATACTCGCAGGTGGCCCTGCCCTTGATGCTGGGGGCGTTCCGGCCTTCTATCGTGCACTCCACCTCACATATCGGGCCCGTGTGGGGGCTGGGGAGGCGGGTTGTGACCGTGCACGACGTGATTTTCCGAAGATACCCTGCGGACTATAACCGATTCTGGCTGGCGATCACGCTGGCACTCCTGCCGCGTGTGCTGGCGGGCGCGTCAGCGATAATTGCCGATTCGAAGTGCACACAGCGCGACCTGGAGCGGTTCTATGGGGTGCCGGGGCGGAAGGTGACGGTGATTTACCCGGGGATCGACGAGGAATACCGGAGGGCGATTGGGGAGGAGAGGCTGAGGGCGATCTTGCGGCAACTGGGCGTAGGCGACGGCCGCTACGTGCTCCTGCTTGGACCGTGGGTGCGGCGGAAGAACCTGGGGGTTGTGGTGGAGGCCTTCCGGGCGCTGGCCGCGGAGCTTCCGGACTTGAAGCTGGTGATTACGGGCAAGCCGTCGATGGGGATGGAGGGGGGGGGCGTCACGGCCGCGCTTGCGCGGCTGCCCCAGGACGTGCGAGCACGGGTGCTGGCGGTGGGGCATCTGCCCGTGGAGAATCTGCGGGCGGTGATGCAGGGAGCGGCGGCGCTGGCGTACCCGTCCGACTTCGAGGGGTTCGGCCTGCCGCCGCTGGAGGCGATGGCGGCGGGGGTGCCGGTGGTGGCTTCGGACACGCCGGCGGTGGTGGAGGCGTGCGGGAGCGCTGCATTGATCGTGCCGCGGGGAGATTTGCGAGCCTGGGCCGGGGCGCTGCACAGAGTGGTCACGGACCCGGAGAGCGCGGGGGAGCTGAGGGCGGCGGGGAGGGCGCGGAGCGCGGAGTTTTCGTGGGGGCGGTGCGTGGGGGAAACTCTTGACCTGTATGTTAGAATAGCTGAGCGGGCGTGACGTGGGGGAATGCTGCCGCGAATATATATGAAATATTAAGCCCATTTGGGGGTACATTAGCCCCTGGCGGCTATGCACTATTTCGAGTGTGCGCTATAATACCAAACGGGCGCTAGCTCGCCGCTATCGGGAACTATAGGAGGACACTATGGTTGTCGGAGAAACCCTCGAACTATTCATCGTTTTCGGTACGATCATTTTCTCTATTTTCCTCCTGGTGCTGATAGACCGCATAGGCATCGTCAGAGCCCCGGCTGACGAGGAAGAGGAGGAGATATAATGGCTCGTTCGGCATCTAGCAGAGTACCTCGCTTCCCCGGTCCGAAGGACGTCAGAGACCGCCTGCCGGGGGGCATTCAGAGGCGTGTGGACTCGGCAGGCGCGCTGGGCAAGCGGACCTGGCAGGACGTGTCGGGCTCGATTATCCGCAACGGCTGGCCCACTTCAGTGCGCGGGCGCTCGCTGGCGATCATGAACAGCGTGTTCCTGCACCTTCACCCCATCCGCACCCGCCCCGACGCCATAAAGATGACCTACACCTTCGGCCTGGGCGGGATATCGTTCTTCCTGTTCATTTTGCTGACCATCACCGGCGTGCTGCTCATGTTCTATTACGTGCCCTCGGTGGACAGCGCCTGGCAGACGATGCGTGACATCCAGTCGCTGCAGCCGTTCGGCTTCCTGCTGCGCAACATGCACCGCTGGTCGGCGCACGCGATGGTGATTACTGTGTTTCTGCACATGTGCCGGGTGTTCTACACCGGCTCGTTCCGAGCCCCCAGGCAGTTCAACTGGGTGGTGGGCGTGATTTTGCTTGTGCTGACCTTCCTGCTTAGCTACACCGGCTATCTGCTGCCGTGGGATCAGTTGGCGCTGTGGGCCGTCACGGTGGGCGTGAACATGGTCGGCTCGACCCCCTTCGTGGGCGATCTGGTCAAGTTCTTCCTGATCGGGGACTTCACAGTCGGGCAGAACGCGCTGATAAGGTTCTACACGCTGCACGTGATAGGGCTGCCGCTGGCGCTCAGCACGTTCCTCGCGGTGCACTTCTGGAGGATCCGCAAAGACGGATTCTCGCGCGGCCTCACCTTCACATCTCGCGTGCTTGACCAGAGCGACACCCGCTCGGCGGGCGCGAGGGCAGCCGGGCAGGCGAAGTAAAGGAGAACCTATATGGCTAGCACTGGAGAAAAGCTAACCAAAGAGGCGAACACCACCGTGCAGAAGGGGGCCAGGGTCCTGACGCCCCCGGCGCGCACGCGCCCCACCACTCCCGCGGAGCAGGAGGCCGGCACCGTACAGGTGTGGCCGCACCTGGTGGTGATAGAGTTCCTGGCAGCGGTGATTTTCACCATCAACCTGGTGCTGCTGGGCACGCTGGTGAACGGCCCACTGGACCAGCTCGCCAACCCCGATTGCACGCCCAACCCCTCGAAAGCTCCCTGGTACTTTCTCAACCTTCAGGAGTTGCTGCTGCACATGAACCCGGCGCTCGCGGGGGTGATCGTGCCGACGATAGCCCTGGGGTTGATCGCTATCATCCCCTACGTGGACCGGGGCAGTAGGGGCCTGGGGGTGTGGTTCTACAGCGACCGCGGCCCCCGGATCATCGGCTTCACGGCGATTTACACTACCGTGGTGTGCTTTGCGCTGATAGCCCTCGACAAGTTCTTCCCGCTGAAAGCTAACTTCACGACCTGGCTGCAGACGGCGGATGCGACGCACCGGGCGGGGTTCCTCTCGGGCATCACCCAGGGGGTAGGAGGGTTGTTGTTCGGCGGCGAGGAAGCGGCCAAGGCCAACGCCGAGGCGCTGGGCACACTGATTGAGATCATTGTCGGCTGGACGATACCGACCATATTCTTCGTTGTGTTCCCGATTTTGCTCGTGATATTGCTGAAGGTGATATTCAAGGGGATAAACCTCACCGAGGGTATCATGGCCCTGTTCACCGGTTTTGTAATGGTGTACGCGGTGCTCACGTTCGTGGGGACAGCGATGCGCGGTCCTGGTATGGACCTGTTTCCCCCATGGGGGGTGCCCGAAACGGTAAGATGTTAGGAGCTAATTGGTATGCGAGTAGCTGATACGGGTGGACGGTCGGAAACGCTCACTCCGCGTACGGGAGCAGAGGGCGGAAGCAGGCCGGAGGACACGGCGGGCGGGGCGGTTGGCCCCGGGACCACGCGGCGCGACGTGCTCAAGTGGGGGCTCTTCGGAACCCTCCTCCTCATCCTGGGTGGTGGGGGCGCGGCTTTCCTTTCGTTCTTCTATCCGAAGAGAACCTCACCTTTCGGTGGCAAGATCACGGTTCCAGGTGCGGTAGCTGATTACCCTGTGGGCAGCGTCACGCGCATTCGCGAAGGTAAATTCTACCTGTCGCACGTGCCCGCCGGGCTGTTGGCCCTCTACTGGAAGTGCGCACACCTGGGCTGCACCGTACCCTGGAAGCCGGACGAGGAGTTCCAGGGGCAGGTGGGGGTATTCCACTGCCCGTGCCACGGTTCGATCTACCTGCCAACCGGCCAGAACGTCGCCGGCCCGGCCCCTCACCCCCTCGACATCATGGACATAACCGTCGTGGGTGGGAAGATCGTAGTAGACACAGGCAAGCGCACCACGCGAGTGCAGTACGAGCCGTCTCAGGCGACGAAAGTATAGATGGGTGTTGGGTGCTGGGGGTCTTGCCTGCGACCCCCAGCACCCGACATGTGTGGATGTAGGTTTCTCTCATGACCTGGAGGAATCATGCGCGATAAAGTGATCCTTGGGGTTTCGCTCGCTGTAGTCCTGTTGGTGACCCTGATTATTTATGGGATCGTTGACACCAACAGGGGCACCTCCACAGCGCTTGCCGACCGCGAGAGGGCGGTCGAAGATGGCAAGCACGTTTACGCGCAGTACTGCATCCAGTGTCATGGCCCGCAGGGGGAGGGGTGTATTGGGCCCGCGCTCAACCGGGTGGCCTGGCGGCCCGAGATAGCGGGCGCGAAGAATCCCGACTACGATGACGCCTCGCATGACTTCATGAAGAAAGTGATCGTGCGCGGGCGGCCGTCGAACCAACCGGGCGTCCAGATGCCGCCATGGGGCATCTCGGAAGGCGGCCCTCTCAACGACGAGAAGATCGAAAACGTGATAGCCTTCATCCAGTACGGCGATTGGGGGCAGGCCCTGGAGAACGCGCCCTCGGCCACCGGCCTTGAGGAGCCGCTGCCGGCATACGCCGGTTTCCAGGACACGGCGAAGATAGCGCAGGTGAAGCAGTTGATGCTCCAAAAGGGGTGTTTGAACTGCCACAACCTGGGTAAGGGCGGCGGCAAGGTGGCGGCGGACCTTACCCAGGTGGGCAGCAGGCGTACCGCGGACTGGCTGCGCAAGTGGATTAAGAACCCCAAGGTGGTACCGGCCAGCGAGCGAGGGCCGAACCTGTGGCTGCTCGCGCCCACCCCGAGCTTGGACACGCCTGGCCCTAACTCCCCGCCCACCGCCACGCCCCAGGCTATGCCTATGAATACAACGTACATGCCGACGATCCAGATGACCGAGGAGGAGTTGAACTTGCTGGTCGATTACCTGTCGCATGCCAAGGTCGCCAAGTAGTAGGATGCGGATGAAAAGCACCGTTAGAAAAAGAGACGATGGACGACGGACGATGGACGATGAGGGTAAGGATAACCGTTTGCCCGCCCCGAACTTCCCGACTTCGCGCGGGAAAGCGTCGTTGAACGTCGTCAGTCATCTATCGTCCATCGTCCATCGTCTATCGTCCGCCCGGTTTCGGGCGCTGTCGATGGTGGCCGTGCTGTTGTTGGTGGGGGTGGTGTTGAGCGTGTTCAACGTGCCCCTGGCGTCGTCGGCGGCCAACAGTGTGGACGTGACCCACATTAGCCAGGCGGTACCAACCGACCCGCAATCGACCCTCTGGGATCAGGCCAAGGAGGCCACGATCCCGCTCAGCTCGCAGCAGATATACCAGCCGGGCGGTGGCACGACGCGGTCGGTCAGGGTACGCACGCTGGAGGACGGGCAGACGATCGCCTTCCGGGTGTCCTGGGACGACGATACCCGCAACGACACAAGCGGGAATACTCCGTCTGACGCAGCGGCCATCCAATTGCCGATGGACCCGACCCACCTACCCTACCAGTGCATGGGCCAGAGCACCAACCGGGTGAACATCTGGCAGTGGAAAGCCGCATTGGAGAGGCAGGGGCTGGATAACTTTGGGGCCACTTCGGCGGCAGAGAACGTGGGCGTCCGCAACTTGACCAGCAACGGCATCTGCAAGGCGGTGGATACGCCGGGCACCGAGCCGCAGGTGAAGTCGTACCACGACGGCAAGCAGTGGCACGTGGTCTATTACCGCAAGTTGGGGCCCGCCGACATCGGCACCGCACCCCTCACGGAGGGTGTCACAAGCTCGGTGGCCTTCGCGGTGTGGAACGGGGCCCGCGGTGAGGTGCGTGGGATGAAAGCGGTATCAACCTGGACGACGTTGCAGTTCCCCACGCAGACGCCGAGCAACGTGGGCAACCTGGTGACGCTTGGGGTGGTGATAGCGGTCTCTGCGGGCCTGGTGGCTTTTGCCATGCGCCGCATGGGGAGCCACGCATAGGGTTAGGAGGAGGGTTTTCTGGGGTCACCCCCAGACCCCCGGCAGGGAGACCCCTGCACCCCGGTGGGAAGTTGGGGGATACGCCCAAACCTCTGGCAGGGAGAGCCCTGCGCCCATTTTTGCAACTGCACTGGAAGAGGGAGGAGTGCTTGTGAGCATGTTGTCAACGGCACGAGAGCGAGATGTGGAATACGCCCAGGGGAGGTCGGGGTTCCTTACGGGGGAGGGAAGCGCGTCGCGCAACTTCCTTTTCTCGGCGGTGTTCTGGCTCACTATTGCTGATACTGTAGGGCTGATAGCCGCAATCGAGATGATCAGCCCTGACTTCCTGGCGGGCATCCCCTGGCTGGTGTTCGGGCGGCTGCGCCCGTTGCACACCAACGGGGTGCTCTTCATGTGGCTGTCGATGGCCCAGGTGGGCACGTTCTTCTACATCGTGCCCCGGTTGTGTGGCACCAAGCTATATAGCGAGACGCTGGGTAACCTGGCGGTTATCCTGTGGAACGTGGTGGGCATAAGCGCCGTGTTGACCCTGACCAACGGCTTGACCCAGGCGCGCGAGTACGCGGAGCTGATCTGGCCCATCGATGTGATGGTTATCATCGCGCTGCTCATGATCAGTTTCAACATCTACATGACCATCTTCCGCCGGAAGGAGAAGAAGCTATTCGTCTCGTTATGGTACATCATGGGCACGATGATCTGGATGCCGATGCTCTATTTTGTGGGCAACGTTATGTGGCAGCCGGTGTTGGCTCCCACACCGCAGACCAACATAGCCGGGTTCCCGTCGGGCTCGCTAACGGGAATCAATGACGTGACCTGGCAGTGGTTCTACGGCCATAACGTGCTCGGCTACTGGTTCACGACCTCGGGTGTCGCGATAGTGTACTACCTGGTGCCTGTGATCACCCGCTCGCCGCTGTACAGCCACCTTTTGTCGCTGATTGGGTTCTGGTCAATAGCCTTTTTCTACGGGCTGGTGGGGCAGCACCACATCCTCTCCACGCCCACGCCGGGCTGGATGAAGACGCTGGCGGTGTTGGGCTCGCTGGGCCTGTTCATACCGGTGATCACGTTCCTTACGAACATCTGGATGACGATGCGGGGGAACTGGGGGAAAATATACGAGAGCCTGCCGCTCAAGTTCGTGATGGCGGGCACCGTGTTCTACTTCATCACCTGCATCCAGGGGCCGTTCCAGGCCATACAGGGCTTCAATATGCTGATCCACTTCACCAACTGGATCGTGGGGCACGCCCACCTGGCGCTGCTCGGCACCTTCTCGTTCTGGGCCATGGGGGCTATCTATTACATCATACCTGTCACCTTGAAGCGCAGGATATACAACCCGGGGCTGGCCGAAGTGCAGTTCTGGGTCTTACTCACGGGGTTCCTGTTGATGATGCTCTCTCTGCAGATCGGCGGGCTCATCCAGGGGGCGGCGTGGCTCGCAGGCGACTCGGTGTACAAGGTGCTGCCAGAGCTGAAGCCCTACCTCACGGCCAGGGCCATTTCGGGCGCGCTGATAGTCATCGCGGGGGTGATGCAGGCGTGGAACATCTATAAGACGGTCACTGCGAGCGAGCCGATGCTCGCCGCGGCTCCGGCGCAGGCCGAGGCGCCCGCGTAGGACCGCCCGCGCTCATGGTAGGGGAACGAAGTCAGGAGGGGAGAGATAGCTAACATGCAGCAGCAAGAAGGGGAACTGGCGGTATTCAGGATGGACGGGCGCACCATATTCCTCGGCGCGTTCACCGTGTTCGCCTCGATTATTCTCATAGTCACCGCTCTCCCCGCTCTGACGTTCCACCCGCCCAAGTCGGCTGACGCCCGGCCTCTTACCGAGCAGGAGGAAGCGGGGCGCAGGCTGTTCGCGTCCAACGGCTGCAACTACTGCCACACCCAGTACCTGCGGCCCCAGGACTGGACGACCGGCGTGGCCTCCTTCCGCACGGGGGGTAGGACCGCGCAGGCGGGCGACTACTATTATCAGCAGACGCCGATGCTGGGCAGCGAGCGCACCGGCCCTGACCTGTCGCAGGAGGGGGGTTCGCACCCCGACGACTGGCACCTTGCCCACTTCTATAACCCACGCTACACCTCGCCCAAGTCGATAATGCCCCCGTTCAAGTTCTATTACGAGGAGTCGCAGACCGGCGCCCCCGCGCCGACACAGGATATCTTGAACCTGATAGCCTACGTGCAGAGCCTGGGAGGGCAGGCAGGCGTGGAACGGGCGCAGCGCCAGGCAGCCCTAAAGGAGCACCTGGTGTCGGAACGGGCCAAGGGCAACGAGGCCGTTATCCATGAGTGGTTCCCGACCACCTGGCGCGACGTGCGCAACCCTATGGAGGCGACCACACGCTCGCTGGTGCACGGCAAGCAGGTCTTCACAACCAACTGCGTCGGCTGCCACGGCTTCCTGGGCAACGGCAAAGGCCCAGCGGCGGTGTTCATCAACCGGCCCGCGCCCCGGAACCTCACCGACGCCAGCCAGCAACTCTACTTCAGCGACGGCGAAATGTACGACGCCATCCTCTTCGGGGTGGACGGCACGGCCATGCCGG
The DNA here is from genome assembly GCA_045805005.1 of Chloroflexia bacterium. Lineage (GTDB taxonomy): Bacteria > Chloroflexota > Chloroflexia > QHBQ01 > JADMIH01 > JADMIH01. The sequence goes on along the minus strand of JBJMMB010000239.1, from coordinate 5,747 downwards.
CCTTCGGCGACATTCTCACCGTCAATGACATCTGGGACGTGACAAACTTCGTGAGGACCATTCCTAACGGGGGCCTGGAACGCGACCCGGACCCGAGCATGATGATCAGCCCCGGCGACGTGAAGCCTATCCAGGCCACACCGCTGCCCCTGGCCCCGATACCGGGTAACGTGCCCGTGGTGACACCCGCGGGCGGTGCCGGACAGGCGGGGCAGGCAGGGGCGACCCCTTCGGGCGGCACGCCTGGGCCCACGACGATCCCCACGGCGGAGGCCACGGCGGGGCCCGGAGCGGGCGGCCAGCCCGAGAAGCAGGGGGTGGCCACAGTAACGGTTACAGGAGCCACGCCGCAATCCAACCCATAGGGCGGGGCGAACGCCGCTAGAACAGGGAGCAAGTCATGAACGCACGATTGAGAGTGATGCGAATACTGGTTGGGCTGAGCGGGGCGCTGCTGATCGCCGCGCCGTCGCAGGCATTCGCCCATGACAATCTCGGTGGCGACGAGCTGGCGGTGGCAAACTGGATGCTCGTAGCGGCTATGGTTGTGCTGGTCATGGGCGTGCTGGCGGGGATATGGGCGGCTCGGACCGGCCAGTTCTCCAATGTCGAGGAGTCAAAGTACAGGATGCTGGATACCGCTGAGGACTTCGACAGGGTAATGGCCGACGCCGACGCCCGCGTGGCTGCCGCAAAGGCGGCGGAAGCCCAGGCCGCGGCGCAGGCAGCGAAGCCGGACGCCAGGCAGCCGAAACCGGAGCGAGCGGAGGGAACCGTTCGCGCCCTGCCACACTAGGAGTAGAGGGAGGGTCGCCATGACATTTCCGAGCGGAGACGACCTGATCCAGCCATGGGAGTGGAACCTGCCGCTGGAGTTGGTGGTTTGGTTAATCGTTTTCATGCTGGTAGGTGGGATCGGGTTATGGGCCAGGAGTGGGGCCTATCGCAAATTCCTGCCCGATATACTGGGGCGCAATGTCGAAGACTTCGCGGGCATCTCGCAGGAGGGCAACGGACCGGTCCCGATATTCCTGTTCGCCCTGTATGTGGTGGTCGCGACCTCGATTATTTCGTACATTATTATCACGCTGGTATTTGGGTATAACTATTGACGTAATCGACGCCCAGGGCGAGGCATGCCTCGCCCCTACAGGATAGGACCGCGCAGCAGGGCGGGCGAGTTAGAGGGGACCGCAAATGGAACACGAAGCAAGGCTGACGCAGAATAAGGTACAGGCGGCGCACGAGGACCGCGAGAGGAACGGCCACGAGCCGCTGTACGGCCTCGCGCCGGAGCCGGGAGAGGGCGGCCCCGAGAGCGTCGGCGACCCGTCGCAACCTCGGGTGGAGACCCCGGTCGAAGAGCCCCCGGAGCCCGGTGATACGCGGCTGAATATGACCTGGGGTATAGTGTTCGGTGGGGTGTTGCTGCTCGTGATCGTGGTGGCGATACTTTACGTGGGCGTCGGCAATACATATTCGAGCGCGCCCTTCACCACTTACCCTCTGAAGTAGGGGAGGCAGAATTCTTATATGGCATTTGTTCGCACAATCACCTTCACAGTGCCGGCGGAGCGCGTACAAGAGCTCGAGCCGGGGCACAATCTGTACCTGGCCGCGGTGCACGGTATCAAGATAGCGGCGCAGAACACGCCGGGCTTCCACAGGGGTGGAGTCTGGATGCAGAGGCAGACGACGGGCGCGGTAAAGGTGCTCATGTATTCGCAGTGGTACGACCTGGAAAACATCGAAAGCTACGCGAACATCCCTATGGTTCGCGATTTCGAGAAGGACGTGAGCACGTACCTGAGCACGCCCGTGGTTGACGTTTTCGAGGTAATGGGATAGATAGGATCATACGGTGTTTCTTCTCGCTGAATGGGATAGCCCGCTGGCGATAGTGTTGGAGATATTGCTGTCAGTGGCGGTGATCGTGGCTATAATGTGGGTAGCGCGGCGCTCCAACCTCACCGGAGGGCCGCGCCGCGAACTGCCGGGCTCTACGGGCAGCGCACTGCCCATGCCTCCATCGGAGCAAGCCGCACGCGCTCCTGAGGACGAAAAGAACGGCCCCACACAGACTGGAAGCAAGCCATGACGGTCAGCGCACCCTGGCGCGCCCGGCTCAAGACGGGGTTCTTCGTGCTGATCGGCATCTTGACCGTGAGCATGGTGCTGCTCTCGCTGGTGGAGCTTTGGGTGATCAATACGGCCGATAACGTCACGGCATACGGGGCGGTGGAGGCAGATGGCAAGGGCCTGCCCCCCGCCGACCAGCGCGGGGCCTTCCTGGTGCTCAACGAGCAGCACAACCCCGCTTACGCCGGCAACCTGGTGGAGTTGCTGGCGACCACCGAGCCGGGCGTGGTGGACACCACGGCGGGGGCGCACCTCAAGCCCGCCGAGTTGAAATCGGTGCTGATCCAATCGGCAATCCTGGGCGAGGGGAGCGAGTACCGCGTCTACCGCATCGGCGTGCCCGACGAGCAGCCGATGAAGACGGCCAGACAGCCCGGCGGCAAGTTGTTGTATATCACCCCCGCGGATGGGGTCTGGAGGCCCGGCTCCTACCTGGTGGACATCCCCTCGGAGGGCATGTTCGGCGGGAGAACCTATTTTCAGTTTTACATAGATCAATAGGTGCGGACAGATTGCTTATTGCTTATTGTGTAGAGGAGGAAGGGTAGTGAGGTCTGCTACCCATACACGGTAGGCACGCAATAAGCAATACGCAATACTCTGGATAGAGGACACGAATGGCTACTATTACGGCTAGAGGCGCAATGGCGGGGGCGGTTCAGGCGGCGGGTGCGCCACCGGAAACTGTAAGCGCGGAGGATGCGGACCACGGATTGGCCCGGTTCTTTTATGCCGCCGCGGCCGCGCTGGTCTTGAGCGCGGTGCAGGGGGTGGTGCAGCGGTTGCCGGGCATCTCGGATTGGCTGCAGGACGCCGACTACGGTGGGCACATGGTCACCAACCTGGCGTATACGCACATAACGATCGTGGGGGCGGGCACGATCAGCCTGACCGCGCTGATCTACTACGTGCTGCCGCGAGTGACGCGCAGGCCCCTGTTCAGCCAGGCGCTGACCAACGTTTCCTTCTGGGCCACGATCATCGGCGTATTCGGCTTCTACGTGGCGATGCTCTCTATTGGATTATACGAAGGGGCTATGGTGCATGCCGGGTGGGGCTATGAGGCGGCCCGGGACTGGATGGGCGCGTGGCACAAGGCGCCTATGGCGATCACGGCGGCGATCATGGGCATCGGGTATTGGACGTTCGTTACCAACGTTTACGTTACGGTGGGGCGGGCCTCGGGGGAGCGGAAGGTGTTTCCCGAGAAGGCGGCGCCGGAGCAGGACTTCCTGCTGGCGAAGTTCTTTGTGGTGGGGGCCACGGGCCTGCTGTTCGGCACGGTGCAAGGGGTGTACCAGGTGATGCCCTGGTCGCTCGACTGGCTGCACAAGACGGGCGAGGCGGGGCACTTGATTGACCCCATGGCGCACGCACATATGAACCTGGTGGGTGGGGTGAGCGTGGCCCTCATGGGGCTTATGTATTTCTTCCTGCCTCGGATGCTCGGTAAGCCGGTATTCAGTTTCAAGCTGGCAAAGGTCAGCTTCTGGTGCATTCTTATCGGGGTATTCGGCTTCTACTTCACGGCCGTAGGACTGGGCTGGATCGAGGGGACGAAGATACTGGATGGGATGACCTTCGACCAGGCAAAAGACTCGGTGGGCATCTGGCACCCGCTGCTGCTGGCTATGTCGGCGGCTATCATGGGGCTGGGCTTCTGGTCGTTCGTGGCTAACGTCCTGCTGACGTTGCGGCAGAAGGCCGCAAGCGACGCACCCGTCGACCGGAAGCTGTCGGCCTTCATCGCCTTCAGCGTACTAGCGATCCTGCTAGGCACGATCCAGGGGGTGATCCAGGTCCTGGATCCTGTGGAGCATTGGCTGGAGGAGGCCGGTCCCTCAGGCTACCTGGTGACGCCGCTGGCGCACGCGCAGTTGAACATGGTGGGCTTTGCTATCGTGGCTCTGATGGCGCAGAGCCTGTTCGTGCTGCCCAGGGTGCTTGGGCGGTCTATCACGGACCCGATTGGTGGGCGACGGGCGCTGACAGTCATTTGCGCGGGGATCGCCGCGTCGTACGCGGTGTTCTTAGGGGTGGGCTTGCTGGAGAGCATCACTATCCACAACGGCGCGACGCCCGTCGCGGCTCGGCAGATGGTGGCCGGCACCTGGGGCCGCTACGCGCTGTTCATCGGGGCGCAGGCCCTGCTGGGCGTGGGCTATATCCTGCTGTTCCGGTACATAACGCGGGTGATAGGCCGGGAGACGATCAGGGCGTACTGGGCGACGTTCCGGGGCCGCATGCGCGGGGCGAGCCAGGAGGCGATCAGAGTGCACCCACGCGCCCTGCCCGCGACCCCCGCTCAGGGCCAGCGCAAGGCGATCAGCTCGGCCCTGCTGGAAGTGGTCGGGCTAATGGGCATCGGGTGGCTCTACAGCGGGCGACCGTTCATCGGCATCATGCTGCTAGGGGCGTGGATCAGCCTGCTCACCATCGCGTATGTGATACTCGCCATCGCCGGGGGCGCCACCCTGCTTCCCGCGCTGCTTGGGATATTCATCTGCCTGACGCTGCTTAGTAGCATAAGCTGCTACCGGAGCTACGTACGCGATGCGCGGGCGCACCTGGCGCGGGCAGCAGTGGCGGGCGAGTAGTTTCGCGTATTCTATTAGGCCGTAGGGGCGAGGCATGCCTCGCCCTTGCGCACTGAACTGACAGCCCGAACACAGCTCTTAAGCTCGATTGTGCCTGTAGGGGCAGGCCCCCGTTGCCTGCCCGGTTTCCAAGGCCCCACATTGGTGGTAAGCGACCAGGGCAGGCAGCACGGGATCCCCTCTGGGGTTGGGGCCTGCCCGCCCTTTTCGCGTCTCAATGGCCTTAAAAAAGCGCGCGCCGCACATTTAGCTTGACGCACATGGGCGAGGCATGCCTCGCCCCTAGGGGCCATTTTGTCTCTGCCCGCTTATGTTCATCAGCCGCTGGGCGGCCCCATCCAGCGATCAAAAGTAGCAAGAGGGGGAAATATGGTCAAATAGGGGCGAATTGAGCACGAAAATGCTATTTTTTGGCCGTTCTTGTGTTGACTCGCCACGCGTGGGGATGTATAATCACGAAGCGTTAGCCACGCTCAGCCCGTGTACTCAACACCAATTGCGGGTGAAGGCTACTACAACTAAATCTGTTTGGAGGTAAAGAAATGGCTCAGGCTTATTGCGTTAAAGATCGCGAGATGGTGGACATGAAGGACCCCAAGGAGATCACGTTGAAGAACGGCCGCAAGGCGATGCAGGGCACCTGCCCCAAGTGTGGCACCAAAGTCACCCGCATCGGCGGAGCAAAGTAGGAAGGCGACCGTTCGCCTCCTCACGGAGCAAACACCCCAACGGGCGCGCGCTTCTCCCGCAGGTGCGCCGTCCACCTGCACCCCGCGGGTCTTATCCTACATTCCTCTATACGTTATAGTTAAGGATCACAAGATAAGAGGAGCGGGCAGATGCCCGCTCCTCAAATATGGGAGGCTAATCGAGAATATGGAAGACGACGACCAGTTCCTAAACCAGGTGCTCGCGGGCATTTCAGAAGCTGAGATAGTTACCATATTCTTCCCGCTGCTCAGGCGCGCCCTCGTCATCGATACCCGCCACGACGACGAAACGGGGCAGATG
>JBJMMB010000238.1:0-2615 GCA_045805005.1 Chloroflexia bacterium | reverse complement strand
GTCTGCCGGCGCGTCGGGCAGGTTTGGCGCTCCTATGTCGCTGCTGTCGATCGCGCTGGAGCCTGCCGCGGTGTCGCTCAGGGCTGCATCGCCCGCTACGTCGCTGCCGGGGTTGTTCGAACCTGCTATCGGCGACGATGCAGAATTGATCCCGTAATCGGATGCGTCACCGCGAAGGTCCGTAGTGGCAGTTCCGCTCGCCCCGGTTGCTGTCTCGCCGCCCGTGGGGTACGGGGGCACACCCTGTGTTGTGTTGCCGGTGCTCATTCCGCCTGGGTAGTCGGGATATGCCCCGGAGTAGCGGGCCGATTCGCCGCCGGACGTATTCACTGTGGGAGCGCCCGTGGACGGAGTGCCCGATGCATACTGTGGAGGTGCGGCGGTAGATGGAGCGGCAGTTGGCGGCGGTGTTGCGGTTGCCGCACCCGCCATCCCTGCCGTCGCGGGAGCACCCGTCATGTCTGGTGTCGCGGATGGCGTGCTTGCGGGGGCGCTCATGCTGTTCACCAGAGAATTGTACTGGTCGGCAGGAAGGCCGCGCCCGCTGGTCAGAAGGTCGCCACGCTGGTTGAGCCGCAGGTTCAGGTCGTCCAGCACAGAGGAGAGATGGGAGAGGGCCGCGGGCACGTCCGTTTTTGCGCTCTCAGCCGTCAGGCCGGTCTCGAGGCCGCCGACTGCGGAGGAGACTTCGTCTACGCCGCTTGTGAGGGCCATATCGAAGGCATAAAGCTGGTCGAGGTCCTGCGCCTCTACCTTCACCGGGTCGAAGAGGCCGCTGTAGCCGTAGGTGGCCGTGCTGAGCCTGTCAATAAAGCGCTGCAATACGCCGGTGAGCCTATCCACCTCGGAGATGCCTGTCAGTTGGCCCGAGCGCAATAGACTCTGCTGCACCCTCTTGAGCCTGTCAAGCTGGGCCGAGTACTGGTGTGCCAGGTAAGTGCGTAGAAGCTTGTCGGCGTCGCGTCTCCGCTCGCGGTCCATGTAGCCGTCGAAGCCGGGGACGATGCCCGCGATTTTGTGCAAGAAGTCGTGGGGTTGGTCTCCCATGACCCTGTCTCGAATATCCATGTCTGCCTCCTGTCTTGGAGCTATCAGCTTTTAGCCGTCAGCTATCTAGCTTTCTGTTAAGCGCATGGTCGAGCGCGCAATCCGATTGCAATTATACATAGATGCTCACTCTTTATCCATGCTCTATCATCCTCTACGCAAGACGACGTGCGATAGTTGCATGGGTGATGGACACTAGTCGGCTCCGCCTCCACCGCCACCGCCACCGCCACCGCCGAAGCCACCTCCACCGCCGCCCCAGCCTCCACCGCTGAAGCCGCCGCTACCGCTGCTGGAGGGCTGGCTGGTGAACGCGCTTGATGCCGAGTTGACCATCGAGGTGAAGCTATCGGACATGCCCTGCATCGCGCCCGCGAGAGAATTGCTCGCGCCCTGCATTGCTGCACCAGGGTCGAAGCCGCCGCCCTGCACTCCCCCGCCCACCATCTGCCCTTGCCCACTGCTCCCGCTGCCTGCGGCTACGTACGGAATGTAGGGAACGTAGCCGTACGGAGCATACCACTGCGGCATGGCGGAAGGCACACTCTCAAACTGGCGGGTGAACTGCTGGTCAACGCCCATAGCCACCGCGTAAGGAAGGTACTTTTGGAACCTGTCGGCGGCTTCCTGTACGTTGGTGTAGCGCTGTATCTGCTCCAGATATCTCTTGAAGGCTCGCCACTTTTCGGCTTCCTCCGACCCAAAGTCGGTCTTTCTCGGCATCGCGCCCGATAGCACATAGCCTACCAGGCCAATCGCACCCAGCGCAAGGCCGGGCAGCAGGATCATATAGCTGAAAGTCGCACCGAAAAGGAACCAGAGCGCCAGAACTGCAGCACCGAGGAAGAGTAGGCCGCAACCCATCCCCCGGCTGCGGTTGCGCACGGCAGCCGGATTCTCCGGGAAGTACTTGAGGTCAACCAGCGCCTTGTACATCGAGTCGTAGATGCCTGGCAGGCTGCTGTAGAATTCGTTCTTCAGGTCGGACAGGCTCACCGACTGGCCGTTCTTGAAGATAGCGTTCATTACCATAGTTTCGTACAGGTAGTTGGTGGTGTTGCCGGTCTGGTTGTACTGGAAGTCCTTGCCGCTGAAAAGCCCGCCTGCCTGGGTCTCGGTTATCGTCAGGTTGCCCTTCCTGCCCATATCTACCACGGTGGCGATCACGTCGCGTATGTCCGCCGACTCGTCGAGCAGGGTACCCACGAGGCCGGGCGGCAGGTCGCTGGGCGGCTCGGTCAGATAATCCGTGGGCAGCTTGACGACCTTGTCGCGTCCCGACTTGTACCAGCGCATTATCATCAGCGGAACCCCAGCTATCAGCAGTAGAATGCCGACAAAGAACAGGCCGAAGTCGAGGAGGGGGCGAATCGTTTTGTTATATTGTGCTTGCTGTTGCTCTTGCTGGTCCACCGATGCCTGCCAGGATGGCTTGGTGGCGTTCAGCACCCCTTTGGGTATATGCGCCCCTACCTCGAAGCCGCTGCCCAGGCCACCGCCTGCCGTCCACACGATCACGTTGCCCTGGCGGCTCAATTATGGGTAGTTGGTGGTGTAGGGTAAGTTTG
>JBJMMB010000237.1:0-13071 GCA_045805005.1 Chloroflexia bacterium | reverse complement strand
GGAGAGGCTATCGTCGGATCGGCTGAAGGGCATCCATAATCCTTAAATCCTAGCACTTTGCCCATTTAGGCTGTGTTGCAACAACTGAAAGGGTTTGCTAAAGTGGGGCTTACGCACCTTTTCGTTAACAACTGGAGCCTCAAGTATGTGCCAGCCCAAGCTGTTTAAGTATCGCCACTATCAGGACTATCAGGCTGAGATCATTCTGCTGTGCCTGCGATGGTACTTACGCTACTCCCTCAGCTACCGTGATCTGGAAGAAATGATGGCTGAACGAGGTCTCTCCGTTGACCACACAACGATCTACAGGTGGGTTCAACATTTCGCTCCTATTGTCGAAAGGAAATGTCGTGCCAAGCTCAAAACGACCAGCGATTCATGGCGTGTGGATGAGACGTACGTAAAGGTGAAAGGTCAATGGATGTACTTGTATCGAGCCGTAGATTCTGCTGGCAACACTGTGGAGTTCATGCTCAGTCCCACCCGAGATGGGCAAGCAGCAAAGCGCTTCTTCCGCAAAGCTCTGCGTGCCAGGCACACCGCGGTTCCACGAGTGATCAATGTTGACAAGAACCCTTCTTACCCCAAAGCTGTAAACAAACTCAAGCGCAAAGGTACTCTGCCACCTGGTTGTGAGTTGCGGCCAATCAAATACCTCAACAACCTTATCGAGCAAGATCATAGATTTCTCAAAGGAGGGTGAACCCGGGAATGGGATTCTGGTCATTTGACACAGCATGGCGAACACTTCAAGGGTATGAGGCGATGCATCAATTGCGGAAAGGACAAGTGCAAGGCACAACCAGGGGTAATATTCTCAGCCAGGTTCGGTTCGTATCTGCTGCCTTCGGGTTGGCAACTTAGACCTCAACCACTTTTCCTATCAACACGTCGCTGTTTGGACTCGTCAAAGTTGTTGCAACACTACCCTCGTTGACCAATGGTTGGCAGCCACGCGGGAACTATCGGATAGCGTCCCTCGTTATACTGGAAGATGAAGAATCAACGACCCGACCACGACACGAATTGTAGGGGCAGGTCTTGTGCCTGCCCATGTAATGCATCACCGACACTTCTCTTGCGAACCGGGCAGGCACAAGACCTGCCCCTACAGCTTTACCATTGCGAGACATTCATCAGGAGCAAACATGCCTAAACGTATCACCCCATTACCGATCATGATCGTCATGGCGCTGCTGGTGAGCGGGGCCGCCCTGGTTCCCTCGCCCCACCCCACCACCGCCCAAACCTCCAACTGCCGCACCTTCAGCGAAACGGGCAAGACTGTTTGCGGCGTTTTCCTCTCCTACTGGGACACGCACGGTGGCCTGGCCCAGCAAGGCTATCCAATCAGCGGAGAGTTCCAGGAGGCCTCGGAGATCGACGGCAACACCTACACGGTACAATACTTCGAGCGGTCGGTGTTCGAGCTACACAACCGCGACCAGGCCCCCAAAAGCTACGTCCTGCTGTCGCTGCTCGGCGACGTTCGCTACAAGCAGGTCTACCGCAAGGGCACGCCGCCCCAGAAACCCAACACCACCCCCGGCTCGGTGCTCTTCCCGCAGACGGGCAAGCGCCTCGGCGGGGCCTTCCTCGACTACTGGAACACCCACGGCGGCCTCCCCCAGCAGGGCTATCCCATCACCGACGAGTTCCAGGAGACGAGCGAACTGGACGGCAAACCCTACACAGTGCAATACTTCGAGCGCGCCGTCTTCGAGCTACATCCCGAGAACCAACCCCCCTACAACGTGCTTCTCTCCCAGCTTGGCACTTTCAGGCTCAAGAGCAAGTACCCCAGCGGCCTGGCAGCCGGCATCTGGGGCGGCGACCACGTAGCCCTCCAGGCCAATGACACGGGCGCAACCTTCGAGTTCGACTGCGCTCATGGCACCATCAACCGGCCCGTGGTGCTCGACCCCTCAGGCAATTTCGACGTGGAAGGCGTCTACGTGCAGGAGCACGGCGGCCCTCTCTCCCCCGACGAGCCCCAAGACAGCCACCCCGCCCGCTATACCGGCGTCACCAATGGCGACACCATGACCCTCAAGATCACCCTCACCGACTCCAACCAGAACCTGGGCACCTTCATACTCTTCCACGGCAAGGTGCCCAAAATCGTCAAGTGCCTTTAATTTCGCAATAATAGCCACCAACCGGCGCAGCCGATTGGTGGCTATTATACTCACATATTCTCAATCGCCACAGGCTCGACTGGCTCCCCCAGCTCGAACCCAAAAACACGCGAGTAGAAATATAGCTCCGCCTCGAGCGTTCGTTTGATGTTCTCGGCTTTGCGGAACCCGTGCTGCTCGCCCTCGAAGGGCAGGTAGGCCACCGGCACGCCTTTCTCCCGCAGGGCCGCCACCATCATCTCGGCCTGGTTGGGGGGCACAACCCTGTCTTCGAGCCCCTGGAAGAAGATCACCGGGCACGACAGGCGCTCCGTGTAATTTATTGCCGAGCGCTCCCTGTAAAGATCCTGGCGCTCCGGGTAGGGGCCGACCATACTGTCCAGGTAGCGAGACTCGAACTTGTGGGTGTCGCGGACCATCGCCTCCAGGTCTCCAATGCCGAAGTGGCTAGCACCTGCCTTGAAGATATCCCGGAAGGTCAGCGCGCAGAGGGTGGTATAGCCGCCCGCGCTGCCGCCCCGGATCGCCAGCCTCTCCGGGTCCACCTCGCCTCGCTCCACCAGGTAGCGAGCCCCGTTCGTGCAGTCGTCCACGTCCACGACGCCCCACTGCCCGTTGAGCCTCTCCCGGTACTCGCGGCCGTAGCCCGTGCTGCCGCCGTAGTTCACGTCAAGCACGGCGAACCCTCGGCTGGTCCAGAACTGGGTACGCAAGCTGAGGGCGCTCGATGTGGACGCGGTCGGTCCGCCGTGGCTCAACACCAAAAGCGGAGGCCGCTCGCCCGTCGGAGCTACATAGTCGCGGTTCTTCGGCCTGTACAAGAAGCCGTACGCGGTCAGGCCTCCCTCTGTGGGGAACTCTATCGCCACCGGCGCCGACAGATACCCCTCGTCCACCTCCACGCTGCTCGACCGGCGAAGCACCTCGCTGTGCCTGGTTGCCGGCTCCAGCCGGACCAGCGCAGACCCCTGGGTCGGCGAGGCCCCGGCGAAAACCACGACGCCCGGCTCGACCCTCGGCCCCTCTATCTCTGTATATGGCGTATCCACTGGCTCCAGCTTGCGCTTCTCCGTGTCCAGCACCGCCAGGTGGCACACGCCCCCCTGCTCGTATACGCAAACAATCCGTTCCGGACCCTCAAACCCGTACGTGGACATCCCGAAGACCCACTGCGGCACCCCGAACTCGGCCTCCATCTCGCAAAGGGCCTCAGCGCGTCCCTCGCGCAGACGATAAAGGTTCCACCACCCGCTCCGGTCCGACGCGAAGTGCAGCACCCCGTCAGGCGACCACTCGGGTTGGAAGATCGACTCTCTCGGCCCGCCCGCGACCTGCGCCGCGTGGCCCATCGAGCCGTCAACTGCGAGTTCGCCCACCCACAATTCGGTCCCGTCCCAGGGCATATCAGGGTGGTGCCAGGTGAGCCATGCCAGCTGCGAGCCGTCGGGGCTGATGCGCGGCGATGAGTAAAAGTCGTTCCCCGACACAAGCACCCGCCCACCCGACTCGCTATCGCCCCCTTCCAGGTTGAGGGCGACGATAGTGTTGGTGGCCTCCTTGCCCTCCTCCATGTGGTCCTCTCGCACGCACACCATAAGCCCCCTGGCGCGGTCGATAACCCCATCCGCATAGCGCAAGTCCCTCGCGGGGGAGATGGGCCGCGCCTCCTTTCCGGGGTCGAGCCGGTACACCCGCTGGTCTTCGAAGTTCGAGAAAAAGAGGGTGCCATCCGATACCGCGTAAGCGCCTCCGCCGTACTCATGCACCCTTGTCCGAGCGTTGAAAGGAGCAGGCGTCAAGTCCTCCGTCCTGCCATCCGGCGTCCGGCGCACAATCACGTTCCGCCCACCCTCCTCCGGCCGCGACTCCGACCAGTAAATATCCTCCCCGTCAAGCGCGATCTGCCCCAGGGCCACGGCCCCCTTCACAATCAGGTCCGGCGTGATAGGCGATTTCCAGGAGCCGTAAGGTGCGGTTTGTGGTTGTGTCATGGTTAGTCCCTTCTACTTCCCATACCGCCAATCATAGTAATGCCTACCAACATTTCCGAACTGCACCCGGTAGGCAGCGGCCTCGGCGGGGTCGTATGTGATGGTGCGGCGCTCGAAGACCTGGACCAGTACGCTGCGTGGCTGCCCCGCCACGCTGACGTGCGCCCAGTAGGGCTCGGAGATGGGGTAGCCGGCCACGTAAACCCAGTCCCACGATTGCTGCTTGAAGTAGTTGGCGAACACGTCGGGGATGTTGTGTCCGGTCTCGGGCCGGAAGGAGGCGAACTTGGCTAGGGCTCCCAGGTTCGGGTCGCTGCGTATGGTGCCGTCGCGGGCCAGCGTCGCGTCAACTGGCTGGCCCGTGCGGTCCTGGGCTTTGCCCGCGTCGGTGCCCGCCCCCAGCTTGTTGAAGGTGGCGTAGGTGGGCGCGTCCGCGTTAGGGTCGTCGCCCGCCACCAGCACGCCGGGTGCGGGACGCACCTCGGATTGCTGCGCCCCCGTGACTATCAGCCCCGTGACCAGCTCCCTGGCAAGCGCCCCGGCCGTGACCAGGTACTTCGTGGGCTGGGTTGGGTTGGGATTAGGGATCTCCATCCGCCCCTTGTCGAAGTAGACGACCGCCTGCTTGCCCCCTACGGCCTCGGCGAAGGTTTCGGTGCCCGAGAAGATGGCCGTGGGGCCCCAGAGCCAGGGACGCTGGGCCTGGTTGTTGGCTACCGGCAGGTCAGACACGCGCCACTGGAACCAGAAACCGGGGTCGGGCAGCTTGAGCCGCGCCTTGGGCTGCCAGTTGGCGTTGAAGCCGTCCACCAGCTTGTGTCCCCCCGAGCCGTCGGTGTTCACCAGCCACGACTCGTGCGTGTAGAGCAGCCCGCCCGCCTGCGTGGTCGTGCGCGACACACGTACGAGCATCGTCTTGGAGTCGGCCGAGAAGAAGGGCGGGCCGTAGTCGCTTACCTCGCCGCGGTAGAAGGCCACGTGCGGGGCCGACAGTATTAGCTTGGGGTTGCGCCCGTCCAGGTCGGCCAGGAAAAGGCGCTGCCCGTCGCCCGCCGCGCTGTTGATCGCGTAGGCCACCTTCTTGAGCGCCGCCGACCAGGAGACGCCGGGCCGGGCGATGCCGGGCTGTTTGAAGGACGTGGCGACGGTCACGAACTCACCTGTGCTCATGTCGAGTATGCCGTAGTTGATGCCGTCGGTCATAGCCAGGTGCTTGCCATCGGGCGCCCAGCCCCCCGCCACCACAAACTTACCCGCTCCGTCGCCCTTCAACTGCTCCACAGCCACCGGTCGCCCTGGCCCGTCAGCCACGTGCAGGATGCGCCCCGGCCAGCCGCAGGCGATGCGCGTGCCGTCGCCCGACCAGGCCACGGCTGCCGCACCGGGCGGCAGCGAGGGTATATCCTCCCCGCCCGGCACCACCCAGGGCGTGCCTCCGGTAGCGGGCACGATGCGCAAATTCCCCCTGGCGATGGGCATGCCGAACTTCTCGCCGCCCACGTAAGCGATGAAATGCCCGTCAGGCGACCAGAAGGGTGGAGAGTAGGCCCCCACCGCAATCAACTTCAGGTTTGAACCGTCCGCATTCAGTGTATACAGTTGCGAGCCCTCGGTAGTCACCGCCAGCCGTGTGCCCTCGGGGGCCCAGGAGGCGAACCACACGTTGAACCCGTGGGTCAACTGCTTCTTGTCGCTGCCATCGACCCGCATCACGAACAGGTCGCGCTGCCGCTGGGGTAAAATATCCCCCACGTACGACATGACGTCCGCAGGCGCCTGGGCCTGTGGTTGGGCCGGAGGTGTCTGTGCCGTCGCTCCCGATGCCGCCCCCAAAACGCCAACCAACACGACCACCGCCACCAACAACCTTCTAGCTTGGATGCCCATTGCCTGCCTTCCTAAACAAGATTCGAGGGATTATATCACAAAGGGGCTTGGGGGGGCCTGGGCTCCCTGCTGGGGCGTGGGGTGTCCCCACTCTCCTCTCTCATTCATGTTTTGAATCTAGCCTCAAGCTGGGCCTTCACCTGCAAGTGATCCCTCACGGCGGCCTTCCTTCGCCTGTTGGCGAAGAGCCGCTGGCGTAGCGTGTTCAGTGGCGGGCTGTGCCCATCCACCAGGGCGTTCACGGTCATCTCCGTGCGTCCTCCCGGCCCCTGCTCGTACACAAATCTGTAGATGATGTGGTTGCCCGTTAGGAAACGGAAGCTGATCTCGGCGTTCTTCTCGTAGTGAAGCAACTCCATGCGGACCGAGCCCACGGGCGTGGACGTGCCATCCTTACGCAACGGGGCCAGCACCATCACCGACCCCGGCTTGTAAGGCGGCCCCTCCCACTCGAGCGCAAGGTTGGGTATCGGCTGGCCGTCGAAGTCGCGTGCCCAGTACTCCGGCTCGCCCGTGTACCGAAAAGTCTCCTCAAGCGGGGCCTGCACGTGCACCGTATAAGCGTACAGCAGCCGCGCTCCCTGCAGAGCTTGTTCGAGCATGGGGGCTAAAACGTAAAGCGTAAAACGTAATGCTGGTAAGCGTACTTAGTTTCTGGTCTCACAAACCAGGCTTGCCCACATCCCTTACGTTTTACGCTTTACGCTCTATTCCCGGCCAGCTTCACAGCTATCTGCGCCGCCTCATCCAGTGTGGCAGCCGCAGGAAGGTTGGCGGCTTTGAGGATCTCGCGGCCCTCCTCGGCGTTGGTGCCCACCAGGCGGATGACCATCGGCACGTCGGGCTTCATCTGGTCGAGCACTTTGACGATGCCCTTCGCCACCACGTCGCCTCGGGTGATGCCCCCGAAGATGTTGAACATGACCGCTTTGACGTTGGGGTCGCTCAGGATGATGCGTAGGGCGGCCTCTACCTTGTCCTCCCGAGCCCCGCCCCCGATATCGAGGAAGTTGGCGGGCGTGCCTCCGTACTCTTGGATCGTATCCATGGTCGCCATCGCCAGCCCGGCCCCGTTCACCATGCACCCTATGTTCCCATCCAGCTTCACGAACGATATACCTGCCTCGCGGGCCTGCCGCTCCGACTCGGCCTCCTCAGCCGGGTCGCGCAACTCCTCGGCCCAGGGTTGCCTGAAGAGGCTGTTGTCGTCCAGCACCATCTTGGCGTCGAGGGCCACGAGGCGGTCCTCCCCCGTGATGGCCAGCGGGTTTATCTCCACCAGCGATGCATCGTGGTCGATGAGTGTCTGCACCAGCCCCTTGGCGATGCGGTTGAAGTCGCGTATGTGTTCCCCAAGCTGCATGCCCAGGGCCAGCTTGCGGGCCTGGTAGTCGAGCAGCCCCAGGAGCGGATCGACCGATATCTTGACGATGGCGTCGGGGTTTGTCTTGGCGACCTCCTCGATCTCCACACCCCCCTCGGCGCTGCCCATGACGATGATCGACTTGGAGCCCCGGTCTACCGTGGCCCCCAGGTAGTATTCCTTCTTGATGTCCGCGGCGTCGGCCACGAGCACGCGCTTGACAAGCTCCCCCTTGGGGTTCTGCTCGTTCTGCAGCAGCTTGCCCAGGATGTTCTGGGCGTTCTCCCGTGCGGCTTGCACGTCCCTGGAGTACTTCACTCCGCCCGCCTTGCCGCGCCCGCCCATCATCACCTGCGCCTTGATCATCACCGGTCGCCCGATGCGCCTGGCGATTTCCTCCGCCTCCTCGGGCGTATCGGCCACCTCCCCCTGGTTCACCGGAACGCCATACTTGGCCAGCAACTCTTTAGCCTGGTACTCGTGGAGCTTCATTGGACCTCCCCTTCCGAATTATTGGATTTTAGGTTTCCCATTTGGCCCCAAAAGGGGCGCGGTGTTCTTGTCTATAGAGGGCCTAACAAAACCGTCCCGTGTAGGGGCGAACCTTGTGTTCGCCCTGATCGTGGTCGTGCCCGTTAAGGGCGAACACGAGCTTCGCCCCTACTCCCGCTTGGGTGCTTGTCCGAGGTCTGCTAGACATTCTTAGTGGGGCGATTATAACATCTTGTTGTATAATACATCCAAGCCTGTTTGTGAAAGGAGTAACAAAGTCGTGGACACTAATACCAACAACGAGGCCGCGTTGCAGGCTGTGCGCGAGCACTTGCGCCAGTACGACACTTTGATCCTTGCCACTGCTGAACACGGGCAGCCCTGGACCGCGGGTGTGTTCTTCGCTCATGAGGTCACACCC
Source organism: Chloroflexia bacterium (assembly GCA_045805005.1). Classification (GTDB taxonomy): domain Bacteria; phylum Chloroflexota; class Chloroflexia; order QHBQ01; family JADMIH01; genus JADMIH01. The sequence goes on along the minus strand of JBJMMB010000237.1, from coordinate 4,779 downwards.
GACGGCAAGCTAGTGCTTTACACGACCATGCTCCAGGGCTCGCGAAAAGTCGAAACGCTCAAAAAGAATCCGAAGGTCGGTTTCTATGTCGGCCCGCGTGAGCCTTCGTGCTGGCTGCAGGGGTCGGGGCGAGCGGTTGTGGCCATCAACCCGGCGCTGACTGAGAAAGGCAAAGCTATTGTCCGCGAGCAGGCTCCCGGTGCCGCTTACTTCATTGACAACGTGCCCGTGCATGTCGTCCGCATCTTTGTGGACCAGGTGCAATTGGTTGACCTGCCTGGCCAGCGCAAGGCCGAGCTCACGCACGGCGATCTGCCGAAACCCGACGAAAGCCGCCAAGAGCAGGTACAGCGCACGATCAGGAGGTTGGGCAAAGCGACCCGCGCAAGCGCACTGCCGGTCATGATGCTGCCCGTGGCGCTCGGGGCGGCGCTATCCTGGCGGGATGGCAATCGCTTCCGCCCGGTCGCTTTCGGGCTAACTGCCGTCGGCGCGGCAGCCGCGCACCTGGCCGCTAACGTCACAAACGACTATTTTGATTACGTGGAAGGCACTGACGAGCGCGCCTCCATCGAGCCGGGGGCGGTTGACACAAGCAGCGGAATACTGACCCGTGGAGACATGAGCGAAGGCGAGGTCAAGCGCCTGATGTGGGGCTTGTGGGGCACCGCGCTCGGGTCGGGCGTGGCCCTGGCGGCGCTATCGGCCCCAGCGGTCCTGGCTCTCGGGGCCGCCGGCTTCGCGCTGGGTTACTTCTACGTAGCCCCGCCTTTCAAATTGGGGTATATCGGGCGCGGGCTCGGCGAAGCCGATGTGTTCCTGTCGTTTGGCATCCTGCCGGTGCTGGGCAGCTACTACGTGCAGAGCCGAAAGCTTTCTTGGAAGCCGGTCCTGGGCTCATTGCCGCTTGGCCTGCTGACCACCGATGTGCTATTCAACCACCATTTCTTCCACTCGCAAAGCGACCGGGCCTCCGGCAAGATGTCGCCCGTGGCGCTTCTCGGCGAGCGCCGGGCTGCAAAGGCTTCCGCAGGGATCGCCACAGCGGCCTTCGCCTCGACGGTCGTTGGCGTACTCACGCAGTCATTGCCGGTGTTGTCCCTGGCGGCTGTTTCTGCCGCTCCCAGGCTCCTGGGTGCCATCGAGCGCGCCGGCAAAGAAAAAAGCCTGCCCGTCTACGGAGAGCTCATGGGGGCTAGCATGCAAGCCGCGTCCAGGACGGGCGGCCTGCTCATAGGCGCGGCTGTCCTATCGGGTGTGCTTCGCAGGCTCACCCACAGGCGGTAGCGTATCTGCCGGAATGGATTCAGGTGGCGAGAGGTGAACGGCTATGTCACTCGATCCAACAGCCCTGCTTCTGAAAAAGATGGCCCAGGTCTTCCCTGGTGAGGACCCACCCAGCATCCTGTCTATACTGGACCAATATGGCGTCCTCCCCTACGAGCGCGAGCGCCGTCGCGTCCAACTCGCCATCCTCAAGCTAAGCGAGGGGAGCCTTGACCGTCTCCGGCAGTCGGTGGCCGACGCGAAGCGAGACTACCGCGACGTGCTCGCCTGGGCCGAATACCCCAACGAAACGCGCACGAGCATCAGCGATATCCAGAAGATGCGTCCCGAAACGGTGAAGCGCATCCGCGCCGCGGACCGCGCACAATACCTGGAGTGGCTGAATAGCGATGCGTAGAAATGGAAGGTGAAAGGTAGATTCGTGTGATGAGCACACACAACAGAAACAATGACAACCTCTCGGGCTGCCCTCACGCTGCCATATTGGAGGAAGGGGAGGTTCGCCGAGTCTGCACGCACCTGCTTTACCCGTCGGAAGACTACTCCAACTATTATATGCGATTTACCGGCATAGGCGCTGCGTACGACCTGCTTTGTGAGGAGTGCGCCTCTTTGGGTAACCAGGATAGTAGCGCAAACAACTTACTGATAGCCTGCCGGCGGTGCATAACTGAAATAGAACGACGAGACTGGTGGGAAGGTTTGCAAGGGCAGCCTGAAGTGCGGGTACGTGCAACTTCTCTCCGCTTCACACATGATCAGATAAAGCTTGGAGGGCTGGCAGAGGGCCGGGTGCTCGCGGTAGCACCCGTCGTGCTCGCCGGCTCTACTCAGCCTCAGTTCCTTTTCATTGCGGAAGGTGGCAATCTGCTTCATGTGGACTTCGCCAAGCAGCACGTGACCAGACTGGTAAAGATCCCTGGCGAGAGCATCGACCTGGAAAAGCCCCTTTCCCTCTACGTTTCCAGGAACGGACTGGCCGCCGCAGTAGTCAACACCCGAGGCCAGTTCGGCTGTGTGCTCGACTTGCGAAGTGGCCAGGTCACTATGAGGTTGCAGCGTGATGCTTATCGCATCGAACACTGCAACTTTTCTGTGGCCTTCTTTGAGCACAGGGGTGCTCTTCGTCTTGTCCATGGTACAGCCTGGAACCGCCTGGATGTCTCAGACCCATTTACCGGAGAACTTCTGACCCCGCGCGAGTTTGTGTGGCCGGAGCGGAGCCCCAAGAATCCACACGCTCGCCCGGAACACTATCTCGACTATTTCCACTGCTCACTTCTTGTATCGCCTCATGGAGATTGGATCGTGGACAGCGGCTGGGTATGGCATCCCGTAGGCATTACAAGAGCCTGGAGTCTGCGCGAGTGGATGGACGCAAATGTGTGGGAATCCGAAGACGGCCCATCAGTTCACAACTTCGCCTACAAAGAATACTTCTGGGACGGACCGGTGTGTTGGGTGGACAACGACACAGTAGCTATTTGGGGCTACGGAGGGGACGACGAGTGGCAAATACCCGCTGCGTGGCTGTTTAACGCTCACACAGGGCAAGAGTTAAGCTGGTTCCCCGGTCCAGAAGGGCTCTTCGCATACCAGGCCTCCCAGAACTACTTGTTCTCTTACTCAGAAGAGAAGGGCACCGCTGTGTGGGATGTTTCTTCAGGCGAGCGCCTGTTGTTGGATGCTTCGCTCCGGCCGTTGGCATTTCACTCCGGCGCACAATGCTTCCTGACTATAGCAGACGACGGTATGTTTATGCTCAGCCGCCTCGAAGGCTCTGAATAAGTAGACTGTTAGTAGAGGCGAGGCAAAGCCCCCGATTCGCTCATGCCCGTATAGCCAGCAACACAGGTTTTGTTAAGTACGTTTGGTGGGTGTCCCCCGCACACATTAACTCAGCGGTCGATCTTCTCTCATAACCCCACTGGTTTACGGTAGGACGTGCCGCTCTTCACCACCCTGAAGCCCAGGCTCTCGTACAGTCTGAGGGCCCCGCTGGCGTTCTCGGCGTCCACGCTCAAGGCTGCTTCCCGCATGCCCCGCTCTTTGATAACCTGGAAGCTGCGGGCGATCAGAGCCCTGGCCACGCCCCGCTTCCGCCAGGGGCGGCGCACGCTAATGTTCTCCGTGTAGCCGCGCAGCCTGCCGAAGCGCTCGTTCTCCTCGGGCAGGATGAAGTTGCACACCATGCCCACCACCTGGTCGCCGTCCCAGGCCACCTGCCAGATGTCGGGCTGGAAATACTGGTTGTTCTGCCAGCGCACGAAATCTTGCTCGTCCTGCTCCGACGAGCCCCAGTGGTCGCGGAAGGCTTCATCGTCGGCCTCCCATATAGCCCGGTAGTCCTCAGGCCGCACCGGGCGCACCTGAATTCCCTCCGGCAAAAGTACGTCCGGTATGTCCTCAAGGTTGGGCCGCACCATATCAAAGAAGTACCTGGTCGGCTCGTACCCTTCGCTTTTGACCAGCTCTACCAGCCCCTTCCGGATATCGTTGACCCCCACATCGAACAGCGGCGCGGGCTCCCTCGGGTGGTCCTCCTCCCGTGCGATCTCCCGCAGCCGCTGCTCGCTGTGCCTTATCAACGCCCTGCCGAGCCCCCTACCCCGCCACTCGGGGAGGATCTGGCCGTCGTGGAAGTAGATGCGCGTGCCGTCGTGCTCGACCCACCACTCTACCCTCTTATGCCCGACGGGCTTCCCATCGACCTCCACTATAACCATGTCGCGGTATGGGTCGCTGTTCTTGAGGTTGGAGAAGACGCGGGCCGTCTCTTCGACCGTTTCAAACTCGTCGATCTTGTCCGCCTGATTGGCGCGGTTGGTGATATCCACTATCGCCGGGATATCGGCTGCACCCCCGTATCGCCTGAACCGCAGGCCGAGAATGACGGGCGCGCCCCGCACCTCAATTACGTCGTTGCCGGTTGTTTCTGCTGTCACTTCTGTTTCTCCGTGTGCAGGTAGCCCTGCTGCTTACTCCATAGGTTTGTGCCAGGTGGCCCCGCTCTTGGTCACGTGGAAGCCCAGGCCCTCGTATATCCCCAGCGCCCCGGTCGAGTTCTCGGTATCCACGCCCAGGGCAGCTTCCCGCATGCCCCGGTCCTTGAGCACCTGGAAGCTGCGGGCGATGAGCGCGCTTGCTATGCCACGCTTGCGCCAGGGGCGGCGAACGGTGATATATTCAGTGTAGCCGCGCAGGCGATTGTTATGCTCGTTCTCCTCGGGCAGGATAAAGTTGCGCACCATGCCCACCACCTGGTCGCCGTCCCAGGCCACCTGCCAGATGTCGGGTTGGAAGTGCTTGTGGTTCTGCCAGCGCACGAAGTCTTCCTCGTCCGGCACGGCAATACCCCAGTGGTCCAGCAGCGCCTCGTTCTCAGCTTCCCATATAGCCCGGTAGTGCTCGGGCCGGACCGGGCGCACCTCGATGCCATCCGGCAAAAGCAGGTCGGGTATATCCTCCAGGTTGGGCCGCACCATCTCGTAG
>JBJMMB010000236.1:0-10236 GCA_045805005.1 Chloroflexia bacterium | reverse complement strand
TAGGCGGGCTAATCGGAGGGGTACTGGTGGCGCGGCTGAGCAAGCGGGTCAAGGTGGCGAACCTGATCGGGCCGGGGCTCTTCATGCTGGGGCTGTTTGACATGGCTGTCTTCAACGTGCCCATATTGGCGTTTGATTTGTTGATGTTCGCGCTCGCCGGGCCGCCGGTTATAGCCTTGCAAACGGGAGCCCAAACGCTGCTGCAAACCAACGTTGAAGATAGGTTCATGGGTAGGGTGTTCGGGGCATTCGGCACCACGTTATCGCTGGCCATACTCATGGGGCAGGCAATAGCCAGCGTGGTGGGCCAGGCCATCGGGCCCGCAGCGCTGATGACTATCGGTGGCTCCATCATGGCGGCCATGGGGCTGGCGGCGATCCCGCTGCTGGGGCGGCTCACCGAGCAAGCGCCGGTTCCGGCCCGCTCGGGGCTTGAGGTACCGGAGGCGTAAAGTTGAGCCCAGGGCAGGTCCGGTGCCGAACCGTAGGGGCGACCCTGCGCGGTCGCCTTGTGGCCTGATCGGTCGGCAGCGAGGGCGACCACGCAGGGTCGCCCCTTACGCATATGCCGATGCGCAATGCCCACGGTAGACGGCTGTAGAGGCGTGAAAAGAGAACGTTCGTAGGGGCAATTACGCAGCCTGGAAGGAGCGTAGCATGGCCGAAGTCGAAGAATCGAACCCAGCGGCGGTCGAGAACGCGACCGAGGACGCGGTCCAGCAGGCGACCGAGGCGCCACCGGAGAGTTTATCGCCGCTGTGGCGAAACAGGGACTACATGCTGCTGTGGAGCGGGCAGGTGGTGTCTACGCTCGGCAGCACAGCTTCCGGCATCGTGTTCCCGCTGTTGATCCTGGCCATCACCGGCTCGGCCGCGGCTGCGGGTATCGCGGGGGCCTTGCAGTCGATCCCCTACCTGATATTCAGCCTGCCAGCGGGGGCGCTGATCGACCGCTGGAACCGCAAGCGGGTGATGATCCTGTGCGACGTGGGCCGGGCCATCAACATGGGCAGCATCGCCGTGGCCCTGGCCCTGGGCACCCTGACGACATGGCAGATATACGTGGTGGCTTTCATTGAGGGCACGCTGTTCGTATTCTTCAATATAGCAGAGGTGGCGGCCCTGCCGCGCGTAGTGCCCAAGGCGCAGCTCCCTTCGGCCACGGGGCAGAACCAGGCGGCGTTCGCCGTGGCGGGCATCGTGGGGCCGTCGCTGGGCACTTTCCTGTTCCAGGTGGTCGGCCGCGCGGCCCCGTTCATCGCAGACGCGGTATCATACGTGGCGTCGGTGATCTCGCTCTTCTTTATCAAGGCGGAGTTCCAGTTGGAGCGTGCGGTTACGCGGGCGCCGCGTCACCTGGGGCGGGAGATCATGGAGGGGTTGCGCTGGCTGTGGTCGCAGCCGCTGGTGCGCTTCATGGCTTTCCTCACGGGTGGGGCCAACTTCATCGGTTCGGCCAGCTTCCTGATATTGATTGTTTTCGCGAAGGAAAATTTAGGGGCCCCGGAGGCTTCCATCGGCATCATCTTCAGCATAGGGTCGATAGGAGCGATCGTGGGCTCCATCATCGGCGGGCAGATCCAGAAGCGGTTCAGCTTCGGGCAGGTGATCATCTCGGTGATGTGGCTGGACGCGATCCTCTTACCTCTCTACGCCTTCGCGCCCAACGTATGGGTGCTGGGGGCCATCAGCGTGCCGATATTCTTGAGCGGGCCGGTATACAACGTCGTACAGTTCAGCTACAGGGTGGCGTTGATCCCCGATGAGCTGCAGGGGCGGGTGAACAGCTCCTTCCGCCTGCTGGCTTTCGGCTTCCAGCCGCTGGGCACCTTCCTGGCGGGCGTGCTGATCGAGAATTATGGGGCGGTCCCGGCGCTGGCCTTCTTTTCAGCATGGCAGTTCCTGCTGGCGATAGTGGCCACCTTGAACGGCCACGTGCGCAACGCCCGCCCGGTGGAGCAGGCACAGGCAGCTTAAGGCTGGTTTTTGGCCTATCGACTAAATGGCTCCGCCATTTAGTTGATAGACGATAGGATGTCTCTTTGAGCGATACAATCGAGGTCACAGCCGTGCCCGCGAGCACGGGGCCGGGGGCGCTGTGGCGCAACAGGGACTACGTGCTGCTGTGGAGCGGGCAGGTGGTGTCTACGCTGGGCAGCACCGCTTCAGGGATCGTGTTCCCGCTGTTGATTCTGGCGATCACCGGCTCGGCCGTGGCGGCGGGCATCGCGGGGGCGTTGCAGACCATCCCTTATGTGATTTTCAGCTTGCCCGCAGGAGCGCTGATCGACCGGTGGGACCGGAAGCGGGTGATGATCCTGTGCGACGTGGGCCGCGGGGTGGCGTTTACCAGCATCCCGGTGGCGGTGTTGCTGGATAGCCTGACGCTTTGGCACTTATATGTCGTGGCCTTCATCGAGGGCACGCTGTTCGTATTCTTCAATATAGCAGAGGTGGCGGCCCTGCCTCGGGTGGTACCCAAGTCGCAAATCCCGGATGCCACGGCGTTGAACCAGGCCGCGTTCGGCGTGGCGGGCATCGCGGGGCCATCGATCGGCACCTTTCTGTACCAGACGGTGGGGCGGATGGCGCCCTTCGTGGCCGATGCGGTGTCTTATTTCGTGTCGGTGGGCTCGCTGTTCGCCATCAGGACGCGCTTCCAGACGGAGCGGGCCGCGCCCAAGGAGGACCGGCACCTGGGGCGGGAGATCATGGAAGGGTTGCGCTGGGTGTGGGCGCAGCCGGTCGTGCGCTTCATGGCGTTCGACGCGGGCATAACTAATCTGGTGTTTGCCGGCCTCGCCCTGGTGCTGATCGTGCTGGCCCGGCAGATGGGCGCGCCCGACGGCTCGATCGGGTTGATCTTCAGCATAGGCTCGGTGGGGGCGATTCTCGGCTCGCTGGCCGGGGGGCGGCTGAGCAGGCGGTTCACCTTCGGCCAGATCGTCATCTGGACCGGGTGGGTGCAGGCGCTCCTCTACCCGCTGTACATCCTTGCTCCGAATATCCTGGTGCTGGGGGCGATTTCCGCTGTGATCTTCATGGTGGTGCCCATCGCCAGCGTGGCGATACTCAGCTACCGCGCCTCGCTCATACCGGACGAGTTGCAGGGGAGGGTGAACAGCTCGGTGCGCCTGGTGGCTTTCGGCTTCCAGCCGCTGGGGTCCCTCCTGGCGGGGTTCCTGATAGAGCGCTTCGGGGTGGAGTATGCGATCGCCACGTTCTCAACCTGCCTGATCGCCCTGGCGGTGGCGGTTACTCTGAACCGCAACATACGCGAAGCGCGGATCGACAGGGGGGAGTGAGCTTGTTCTGGAACCTGGACGGTTTTCCGGAAAGACGGTTTTCCGGAAAACGCCAAGACGCCAAGACGCCAAGACGCCAAGGTTTTATTGAATGGGCAGGCCGGGTCGCGCTCTCTGGCCTGGGTGGTTAGCCGGCGTGGGAGAGACGGAACCACGAAGGCACCAAGGACACCAAGAGAGCACTAAGTAACTGTTGGGGACGAACCGCAAAGGCGCAAGGAGCGCAAAGTTCGCAAAGAATAAGGGGTTTGGAACCGCAGAGGCGCGGAGGCGGGAGTTTTAGGGGAATGAATAGGGAGGCCGGGGCGAGCTTACGGGCTGCGCCCGGCTATAGGGCCGGCGAGAACGGAATGGCAAAGAGGCAAAGTGGGCAAAGGACGCCAGGGATTTATTGAATTGGCGGGCCGGGTCGCGCTCGCGGAGGACAGGGGGTCTGGGATTCGCCCGAGGAATAGGGACGGGAGGGACTATGGCAGACATGGACCAATTGGCGCCTGGTGTTGTTGAGAATGGGGTGACCGCCGAGGACGTGCAGGAGGCCCCGGAGCGGGTGGGGAAGATCGGGGCGCTGTGGCGCAACAGGGATTTCATGCTGCTTTGGAGCGGGCAGCTTATATCGACCCTGGGGAGCAACGCCTCGGGGATCGTGTTCCCGCTGCTGATGCTGGCGATCACGGGCTCTCCCGCGGCGGCGGGCATCGCGGGGGCTTTGACGATGCTGCCTTACGCGATATTCAGCCTGCCGGCGGGGGCGCTGGTGGACAGGTGGGACCGCAAGCGGGTGATGATATGGTGCGACGTCGGGCGGGCGGTGTTGTTCGTGAGCATCCCGGTGGCGATGGCGCTTCAGGTGCTGACCGTGTGGCAGCTTTACATAAACGCCTTTCTGGAGGGGACGCTGTTTGTCTTCTTCAGCATCGCGGAGGTGTCGGCGGTGCCGCAGGTGGTGCCCAGGGAGCAGCTGCCGAACGCGGCCGCGCAGAACCAGGCGACCTTCGCGGTGGCGGGGATCGTGGGGCCTTCGATCGGCACCCTTTTGTACCAGGGGGTGGGGCGGGCCGCGCCGTTCATAGCGGACGCCGTATCGTATGCAGTTTCGGTGGTATCGCTGCTTTTCATCAAGACGGACTTCCAGCAGGTGCGGGTGCCGAAGGAGGGCCGGAGCAGCTTGCGGAGCGAGATCATGGAGGGGCTGCGCTGGCTGTGGGCGCAGCCGGTGATACGCTTCATCGCCTTCGCGGGGGCGGGCCTGAACCTGCTGTTCGCTTCGATGGCCCTGTCGCTCATCCTGCTCGCCAAGAACCTGGGCGCGCCGGAGGGGTCGATCGGCTTGCTGTTCAGCATAGGGGCTATCGGGGGCATCGTGGGCTCGGTGATCGCGGCGCCGTTGCAGAAGAAGTTCCGGGTGGGGCAAATCCTCCCGGCCACGCTTTGGCTGGTGGCCCTGATGTATCCTTTGTTTGCCGTGGCTCCGAATTTTTGGGCCCTGGGGCTGATCTCGGCGGTGATATTCATCGTAGGCCCGGTGATCAACGTCACCACGTTCAGTTACAGAGCGGCGCTGATCCCGGACGAACTGCAGGGGCGGGTGAACAGCGCGTTCCGGATGATCGCCTGGGGCTCGCAGCCCATCGGGGCGTTGCTGGGCGGGCTGCTGCTGGAGCGGGCGGGGGTGGTGCCCACGGTGTTGGTGGTGTCGGTTGGCTGGCTGGCGCTGGCGGTGCTGGCTACCGCGAACGGGGGGTTGCGGGAGGCGCGGTGAGTTGCCGTTCCAAAGGTGGATTTCCTGAAAAGTGTCGGGAATTGTCGGGTTCTGTCGGGTTTAGGCCTGGCTAATAACTGGGATTTGGAAAAAGTGTCGGGTTTTGTCGGGTTCTGTCGGGTTGGGGAAGGGGTTTTGCGAAAATGTGTCCGGTTTTGTCCGGATGTGTCCGGTGGGTTGGGTAAGTTGGGTCTGGGATGTGCCCGGCAGATTGTCTGCGGGTTGCCCGGCAGATAAATCTGCGGGCAACAGTTACGAAGCCCGCCTGCGCGGGCTGTAGGGGTGGCTTGTTGCCCTCCTGGTGGGGTGTTGGGTTGTTAAGGTGTTTTGGTACTATTTTACAGCAGGATGTGGGGGGTGTTACAATAGTACATAAGTACTACTTTTTAAGGGGCTTTACGCGTGAGAGTGGGAAAAAGTGCCGCAGGAAAGGCTCGTTGTTCGGCGCGGGGAGTGGCAGAACGCTTGTTCCACAAATAAGTGCAGAATAGCCGCAATTGTGGTATAATTGTGTGTATAGGTTTTTAGCTTTGTATGTGGATAACGCGCGTTTCAGGGAGGTATTTGAGAGTTGGCGACAAATACATACGATGCCAAGAGTATCGAAGTACTTGAGGGTCTTGAGCCGGTACGTAAGCGCCCAGGTATGTACATCGGGGGCACTGACGTGCACGGGCTGCATCACCTTGTATATGAAATTGTGGATAACTCGGTTGACGAGGCCATGCAGGGCTTCGGCAGCCGCATCAACGTGATAATAGGGGCGGACGGGAGCGTGTCGGTGCGCGACTTCGCGCGTGGCATCCCGACCGACCTGCACGCCAAGGTGCAGGTGTCGGCCCTGGAAGTGGTGATGACCACGCTGCACGCGGGTGGGAAGTTCGACAGCGGGGCGTACGTCCAGTCGGGCGGCCTGCATGGCGTGGGCGCTTCGGTTGTGAACGCGCTGAGCGAGTGGTGCCGGGTGGAAGTGCGCCGCGGCGGCAAGGTGTTTTTGCAGGAGTACGAGCGCGGCAAGGCGAAGGCCCCGGTGAAGGTAATCGGCAAGACCGAGGAGTCGGGCACGCTGACGGTGTTCAAGGCGGACCCGGAGATATTCGGGGACGTGGAGTATGAGTACGAGACGCTGTCGCAGCGCTTCCGGGAGATGTGCTACCTGAACAAGGGGCTGATGCTGATGTTCAGGGACGAGCGCGAGGGCAAGGAGAACGAGCTGACCTTCTACTTCGAGGGCGGTATCATGAGCTTCGTGAAGCACCTGAACAAGCACCGCCACGTGGTGAACGCGGAGCCGATCTACATGGAGCGGAAGATTGGGACCTCCTCGGCGGAGATCTCGCTCCAGTACAACGACTCGTACTCGGAGTCGGTGTTCTCGTTCGCGAACAACATCCACACCATAGACGGCGGGGCGCACCTGACGGGGTTCAGGGGGGCGCTGACGCGTACGCTGAACGACTACGCCCGGAAGGCGAACGTGCTGAAGGATAGCGACGCCAACCTGAGCGGCGACGACGTGCGCGAGGGGCTGACGGCTATCGTGTCGGTGCGGTTGACGAACCCGCAGTTTGAGGGGCAGACGAAGGGGAAGCTGAACAACGCGGAGATCAAGAACATCGTGGAGCAGGTGACGGGCGAGGGGCTGATGCAGTACCTGGAGGAGAACCCGTCGGACGCCAGGCGCATCATCGAGAAGTGCTTGAACGCGGCCAGGGCCAGGGACGCGGCCCGCAAGGCCCGGGACGTGGTGCGCAAGAACGCGGGCGATGGCTCGACCCTGCCCGGTAAGCTGGCCGACTGCTCGGAGCGCGACCCGGCGAGGTCGGAGCTGTACATCGTGGAAGGTGATAGTGCGGGCGGAAGTGCGAAACAGGGCCGCGACCGCCGCACCCAGGCGGTGCTGCCTCTATGGGGCAAGATCCTGAACGTGGAGAAGGCGCGGCTGGACAAGATGCTGGGCCACGAGGCGATCAAGACGCTCATAACGGCGCTGGGGGCGGGCATAGCTGACGTGTTCGATATAAGCAAGTTGCGCTACCATCGGGTCATTTTGATGAGTGACGCCGATGTTGACGGGGCCCATATCCGCACCCTGCTGCTGACGTTCTTCTTCCGGCAGATGCCGCAGTTGATCAGCGGAGGCTACCTGTACATCGCGCAACCGCCCCTGTACAGGGTGGCCGCGGGCAAGCAGGAGATATGGGCGTTCGATGACGCGGAGATGCAGCGGGCTATCAAGGAGATAGGCAAGGACAAAGTGACGATCCAGCGCTACAAGGGTCTGGGCGAGATGAACCCGCAGCAGCTCTGGGAGACGACGATGAACCCGGAGACGCGCACGCTGCTGCAGGTGACGGTCGAGGACGCGATGGTGGCGGACGAGACGATGGACATGCTGATGGGCAACAACGTCCCGCCCAGGCGGCGGTTCATCCAGACACACGCGAAGAATGTTAGGAATCTGGACGTGTAGTCAGGCAGAAGCCCATGGCGACCCAGACTGTACCAGGCCAGGAAACAACCTACAAATTCACCGTGGCCCAGTTCGAGCAGATGATCTCGGAGGGGATATTCGGGGAGGACGACAATGTCGAGCTTGTTGACGGCGAAGTCGTAATCATGAGCCCGATCAATCACCCTCACGCGGTAGTCGTATCGAAACTGGGCCTTATTCTTAGTGAGTTGGTTGGCAGGACCGCTTATGTGTGGGCGCAGCAGCCGTTGTGGCTGGAAGAGCGGTCACGGCCCCAACCCGACATCGCTTTGCTTAAGTGGCGCGAGGACTTCTACACGGGGAAACGGCCCACAGGTGAAGATACACTCCTCGTTATCGAAGTCGCCGATACCTCCCTCGTGGCCGACCGGGGCGCGAAACGCACCAAGTACGCGAAGGCGGCCATACCCGAGTACTGGATTGTGAACCTGCGGAACAAGGTGGTAGAGGTGTATTCGGGCCTTGCGGGTGGCAAGTACGGGGCGGAGCGTATCGCCGGGCGTGGTGAGAGCTTGCAACTGCCGGGTGGTTTGCGAGGCAGTGTTTACGTGGATGAGCTTCTGGTCGAACTCTAACGGTTGAGTTCGGCTGATGACTCCTGGCCATTAGAGATGGCACAGTTGCAATGGATCATGTGGGGGAGCGCGACAATACCTATGACAATACCTATAACCCACCGGCATCTCACAATGCCGGCATTACACGTAGCCCTTGAACCCTTTCGCGAAGAGCTTGAGCGGGTTATGGAACCCGCCTGGCTGCTCAATGCTGTGGACGCGGACAGCGTATCTCGCACAGAAACGCACTTTCTTGGCACCACACCCTATGTACCGGCGTCGGAAGGGTGGCCTCGATGTGAGAAGTGCGGTCGACTGCTTGAGTTCGTATGCCAGATCAATTTTGCGGAGTTCGTGGGTTCTGGAATGTTCGCGGAGGGAGGTCTCTTCCAGTTCTTCTATTGCTGGGAGTGTTTCCCCATCTCAGATAAGGAAATAGCTGAGGGAGCGGCTCTCCGTTGCCGGTGGTATCCGCAGTTTGATGAGCGCGCGGCTGAGGGCACGGAGCAGGCCGATTACCTGGTTACAGATGATATGCTCCTGTATTCCCCTACACCTATGCGTGTGAATCTCACCCCATTTCTAAGCTTCCCTGATTTATTCAACTCTGACCATCCACTGGCGCACATGGAGTTGGACTTAGATGAGGACGCCGGTGAGGATGCATTTGATGTGGAGCGATCTTTGTTGCCAACGCGGGATTACATCAGCCAACTGGGCGGCTATCCGGTGTGGATACAGTCGGACGAGACTCCGGTGTGCCCGGTCTGCGGTAAGCAAGCGGTATCGGTGGCTGCAATCGGTAGCGATGATACACAACTGCTATGGGGAGATAGCGGTTACTGGTACTTCTTCGCCTGCAAGGCGACCAGCACTTGTGAGGGCCTTGCGAAGCCGTTGATGCTGTCCCAATCCCATTGAGAAGTCAACGACTACGGGAATATAGAGTACCAAACTGAAAGCTGCAACTGGAGGGTAGCAATGGACGCCTCAGAGGATTGGCTGGCGCAACTGGATACCGAGACCCGCTCTAGAGCCTGTTATGAACTTAGTGATAAGCTTTGTACATGCAACGCAGAGCTTATCTCAGCGACGTGAGCGATTGGGAATGGGCGTTCGTCGCTTCCCACCTTGCGCAGATGACCGAAGATGCCTCACAACTTGTATACCCACTCAGACACGCCGAGATTGGCCCCTCGATACTTACTTTGGAGGCTCCTGGTGACTGATGCAATAAGCTCAGGCCCTGTATTTCCTGACAACATTGATCTTTATCCCGCCGGTCCCGAGCTTGACTGTATCCTCGCCGGGCGCGTACTCGGTGCAAGGGTAGGGCGATATAAGGAGGAATGGAGCGGGTATGAGAATTGGATAGCTGTTACCCCGGATGGTGCAGAATTCTATATTGAACTCTCGCCCCACTCTGCGTATGGGGCGGCGCCGCTTTGGAATCCCTCAACCAATCTTTCAGACGCACAGGTGCTGGTTCAACATTTGTACATGCACTCCCATTACCGGACTCTAGCTGAAGAGGTTACCGAGGAGAATGGATATTCCACGACCTTATGGGCGCAGCGACCCGTTGATAATGAGGTTACAGGAGCGTGCCACGGCGACAGGCCTCAGCATGTGGAAACATACAGCGCCACGGGAACCGGACCCACACGAGCGCTTGCCCTCTGTCGTGCGGTTTACAAAGCGGCTCGCGATATGGGACCGCGTCAGACGGATGCCAATAACAGGTAAGAAACGCGCATTAGAACATGCGGCTCCAAGAAAGGAATGCAACTCGGGAAGTTCATAACCGGCTCTAAGGCCGAGCGCATGATTACTCTCATGGAGGCACTTGGGGCAGAGGATGCCGAGGATTGGGTGCGTTCGGAGATTAATGAAGGCATCCCGCAGATGGCGACCTTCATACTCGTACATGGGTTGTGGAAGAACATTGATAGCTGGCGGGACGATAGCGACGATTACGTGCCTCGAATGATCTCTGACGCCCAGGGTGACCCAACGGATACTTTTGCAGACGCCGGTCTGGCTATGCAGCGTATGGTGTAGGCAGGTGTTAGCCCCAGGATATAGGCGCGGTGGCCCGTATGGTAGCTTACGAAACGG
>JBJMMB010000235.1:0-10383 GCA_045805005.1 Chloroflexia bacterium | reverse complement strand
GGTGAGGGCCCCGGCTGCTTCGGTGTCGAGGACCGCCACGTAGCGGGGCAGCTCACCGAAGTCGGTCCAGCCCATGCGGCCCAACAGGTCGCGCGCGTCCTTGTTCGGCCCCGCGGCCAGGGTGATCTCGAAGTCTTTGCTGATCTCTCGCACCAGCAGCGGCCCCAGCCCGAACTGGCGCGTGTGGGGGTCCACCATCCAGTTGGCCAGCCAGGCACCCGTGACCACCTTGCCGCCCAGGCTGATTTCCAACGGGATGTAGCCCAGGCAGCCCGTGATCTCGCCGTCCACCAGGGCCAGCCTCATGTGGAAATCATCCTTCTTGCTGACCGGTGTGTCCCCGAACTGCCAGCGGAAGTAGTCGTCGTTCACAGCCAGGATGTAATCTGGCCTGTAAACGCGGGCGAAGAAGCTTTGCAGCACCGGCAACTGCTCCGGCCGGCAATCCACGAAAGAAACCGCCATTTATACCTCTGCTCCATGCTTGCGCGCGATATCGCGGATCAATGCCACACTCCCCATCTCCAGGGTCTCATCAATTGAGAGGCTGATCCCGAACTCCGACTCCAGGGCCATCACCAGATTCAGGTGGTTCAGCGAATCCCATGTGGGAATCGTCTCGGGTGACGACTCTTCCGTGAGCGAGTCGGGGGCCACGTCCAGCACTCCTGCTATCGTTTGGTACAGGCGATCGCTCATAATTAGGGGTCAGGTAGTATGGGTTAGGGTTTGCTGGCGAGCACTGATCCCTGACCCCTGACCCCTGACCCCTCGTCCTTGATATATTCCGGCCACTCAAAAGGCAGATTCGACAGGTCCAGGCGCCACTTGCTGCCGGTCTCGTCCGCGCTGACCTGGGTGAAGCCGTGCTGTGCGAAGAATCCCTGCGCCGGGGCGTTCTTGGCGGTAGGCAGGAATTCGCCTCGCACCTCGGTCGCGCCTTGCTCTCTAGCCCAGGTTACCATGCGATGCAGGAATGCCGTCTCCACAGTGCGCCCGATGACCCGGCAACTGAGCAGCATACTGTCGAGGTTAGCGCTCTCCCCCTCCACCTGCACGATGCCCACGCCTACGATGCCGTTGTCCCCGAAGCGGTCGGCCACCTGCAGCGAGAAAACGCCGTAATGGGGGTCGGCGGCCATCTCCGAGACTTTGCTTGCCGGGTGCCTGCGCGTAGTCAGGTTGAACTGGTTGGTCTTGTGTATCAGGTCCACCACCCTGGGGAGCGCGAAGTCGTCCACCGGTTGTATGCTCACCGCCATTTGCAGGTCGCGGTAGAAGCCTTCCAGGGAGCCCGCCGAGGTCTCCAGGCGCTGCCTCTCGGCCTGCTCTCGGTACATCTGCCCGCGACGCCGGTCCTCGTCAGTCAACGACAGCTTGTCGAAAGCCCGGCTCTCGAGAAGGGCCTGCGCGTACTTCATGGGGTCGGACGGCACGTCCAGGGTCAGCACCTGGGGCAGCGCCTGACGCATGGCCGCCCGCTCGACGGGGTTGTCGTCAAAGAACACCAGGCTATCCACCCCGATGTTCAGCTCGGCGGCGATTTCAAGCATGTTCTCGGGCTTCGTCTGCCAGTTGATGCGGCTGCTGGCGAAGTGCTCCGGCTTGAGCACCATGTCGGGGTGCGAGCGGAATATTTCGTCCACGTCGGCCTGGTTGTTCTTGCTATTGATCGCCAGGAGAACCCCCTGCCGGTACAACTGCAGAAGCGCCTGCTGGACGCGGCGGTACGCGCTGCCGGGGTAGGTATGCCCCAGTTTGACGCCGGCCACTCCATCCTCACCTACTACCCCGCCCCACAGGGTGTTGTCCAGGTCGAGCACCAGGCACTTGCGCGGCTTACCCACGATGGCCTGCACGTACGCGGCCTGGGCGCGTGCCAGCACGGGTAGAGCCAGGGCGGAGAGTGGCGCGTGACCCAGGTACCACATCTTGTCGTCCTGCCAGTCGCGGTAGCCCACGCTCGCGCACAGCCTGTCGTAGTCGAGTACATACACGCCGGGCACGGCCTTGACCTCTTCCACCAGCAATGCGTTCAGCCTGCGGATCGTCTCCGTCTGCGAGCCCTGTGCCATCGGCTCGTATATCCCCAGCAAAGGGTATTGCGGCAGGGCGAAATTATGCACCACCACGACCGCGTCGGATAGCTTGCGAAACTCCTTGAGCGCCGTCACCAGGTCGGTCACCACACCCTGCATGCTCTGCTCCACAGCCGCCGTGTCGAGCGCAAGGTAGTCCTCCACCAGCGCGGGGCTCGCCTCGCTCAGTTGCTGGGCCACGAACACCACGTCGGGGTGGTGGGTCACGCAGCCGCTCGACGGGTTGAGCAACTCCTGCCTGACCGAGTTGTACGGCCCGACGTACATGTCCGCGCCGAACCCGTATCTGGCCGCCTCAACCTGCAGGTAGGGCACCAGCGAGTTGATCGTGAACGACGAGAGGAGCGCCACCCGTGCGGGCCGCAACTGCCCATCAAGCGAGCGCACCTCCCGCGCCGCCTGTGTATAAGCCGCTACCGGCGACCGCTCGTCTACCAGCGCCAGGATTTCGTCCAGTTTGTTGCTCATTCTAATAAGTCAACCGTTTTTCGATGCTCAGGGGTGCGGTCGAGAGCAGGTCGGCTATGCGCTTGCCCGCGTTGCCGTTGCCGTACAGGTGGTCGTTGGGGTAGCGCCCGTTGCCCATGTGGTGGCGCAGCGCCTCCGATATCGCGTTCCGGTCGTAGTCAACGTCGATCACGTTGGTCCCTCGGTCGCGGCCTGACTGGCGGGAGCCTATGTTCACCACCGGCACGCCAAGGTAAGAGCATTCCCTGATCCCTGCGCTGGAGTTCCCCACCAGGCAGCGGCTGTTGTAGAGCAGGCGCAAAAAGTCGATGGGGGTCATGTTCTTGAAGAAGTGGATGTTCTGCGGGTGCTCGTTTTCGCGGAAGGCTCTTATGGCCCCCGAGGTCCCATCCGACCCGGCGTCCACGTTGGGCCAGAACCAGAAGCAGGGGAGCCCGCTGTCGCGCATGGCGTGCAGCGTTTCGATCACATGCTGGCGCGACAGTTCGTACTCGGTGGTCACCGGGTGCTGCATTACCACTACGTACCCACTGGAGACGTCCACTTCCTCTCCAACGCCGCCGTACTTCTGGAGTGGGTTGAAGTCGAGCGCGGGGTCGGGCATTATCTCCGCGGCCAGATCTATAGATGGGCAGCCGGTCACGTGAACCTTGTACGGGTCTTCGCCCATGCGTATGACCCGCTCGGCGGCCTTCTCGGTGGAAACGAAATGCAGGTCAGCTAGCTTGGTCACCGAGTGGCGCACCTTCTCGTCGATAGAGCCGGTGATCTCCCCGCCTTGCACGTGCGCCACCGGGATGTTCATGTAGGACGCCGCCACCGCCGTTGCCAATGTCTCGTAGCGGTCGGCGACGGTGACCACCACGTCAGGCTTCAGGTTGTCGAACACGGTGGCGAGCTCCAGCAGGCCGAGGCCGGTGGTTTTCGCCATCGCGGCCAGGTTCTCGCCTTCCAGGACCATATAGACCCGAGCCGAAATATCGAAACCGTCGTCCTGTATGTACCGCACAGCGTTGCCGTAGCGGTCAAGCAGCGCCGAGGCGGCCACCACAAGTTGCAACTCGAGGTCGGGGTGCTCCTGGATGGCCTTGAG
This sequence comes from Chloroflexia bacterium, assembly GCA_045805005.1. Lineage (GTDB taxonomy): Bacteria > Chloroflexota > Chloroflexia > QHBQ01 > JADMIH01 > JADMIH01. Next base: position 6,723 of record JBJMMB010000235.1, on the reverse strand, counting down.
TGCCGTCTTGATCCGGCTGTAGCTGGGCCGGGCGGTGACTACCACGCAAACTTTACGCACCACTAATTTACCCTCTCTATATCTGCCTCGCTCAGCAGTTCGTCAGCTTTGACGCTGCGCACCAAACGTCTGCCTACTACTTCCCCCAGCCTCCCGGCCGGGATGCCGGTACCCGGCTTCTTGGTCGCCAGGTGCTCCTCACCCAACACCGTGCCCTCCGGCAGGTCCACGCGGACCACCACGCTCTTGGTGAACATATCGCGCAGCCCGGCCGTCTCTCCGGCCATCGCGTCCTTGTCCACTGGGCTGGCCTTCATCTTCTCAATGAACCTTATCCCCTCAACCAGTTGCTGCAGTTCGTCCGTGGTTACCGAGGCGGGCACGTCGGGTCCGAACATTTGGCGGCTGAAAGTTACGTGCACCTCCAGCACCTTGATGCCTAGCGTCACGGCGGCCATGCCGGGGTAGATGGTCCCGGAGTGGTCGGAGAGCCCCACGGCGCAGCCGTAGCGCTCGCGGAAGAAGGGCACCATGTTCAGGCCCACTTTCTCGGGTGGGCAGGGATAAGCGGTGGTGCATTGCAGCACGGCCAGCGGCAGGTCGTGCGATTTCACCCGCTCGACAGCCGCATCGATGTCGGTGAGCGAGCTCATGCCCGTCGAAACAAGCACCGGGAGCCGCGTGGCGGCCATACGCTCCAACATGGCAGCGTTGCCCACCTCGCCCGAGGCCACTTTCCACGCGGCCACGCCCACCCGCTCCAGAAGTTCGACCGCCTCCATCGAGAAAGGAGAACTGAGAAACAGCAGCCCGCGCTCGTCGGCGTGCTTTTTGAGGCCGTGCCACTGCTCTTCGGTGAACTCCATACGCTTCCAGTAGTCATAGCGCGTGGCGTCCTGCCGGCTGAACTTCACCCTCCAGGGCTCGCTGGGCGTGCTCTCGGCCGCCGCGATATGAGTTTGGAACTTCACCGCCCCGGCCCCCGCGTCCGCGATGGCGTCGATATAAGCGTGCGCCATTCCCAGGCTCCCATCGTGCGCCTGCGCCACCTCGCCGATAACCAGGCAGCCGGGGTTGGCTGACAGAGTAAATGGTGTCATATTCTTCACGAGCTCCGCGCCAGGAGGCGTTTCACGCGTCGTTCCGCAAACCACCAGGCCTTCACAAAGAACCTGCCGGCCTGGTGCAGCCAGTAGCGGCTCCAACGGGCCTCTTCCCTCAGGAGCACGCCGGCGGGAGCGCCGCTGATGCGGAGTATCATCTGCCGGTTCAGGTGGAAGCTGTGCTCGTAGATGTTGGCCTCCCGCGCCCTGAACGCGCCCAGGGCCCCCAGCGCCGTCAAATGCCGGTAGAACCGGAGGAAGTCATGGTACGCCGACTCGTCGAAAGGCACTGGACCTAGCTTCGCTATGTAAGCCTGTTTGACCTTCGCGAAATCTGCCGCGGGCAATTGCTCCATCATCTTCACCAGGCTGACGCCCCTAGGGCCCAGTCGTATGTGCTTCTCATCGATGGACACCGGCCTTCCATCTTCCGTATATGCGAAGTTCCTTGGCATGGCGTCATAGTATTCCAGGCCCCATTCTATGCCCAGCGTCTTAGACTTCTCGTAGTATCCGCGCACCCATTCCATCGTCGCGGGTCGGAAGATGTCCGATGCTTCCACATTCGCGCAGAGGGCCCTAAAATCGTCGTCCGGGGTCCGGTGCGCGGGCACGGCCGCCAAATCGACCAGGAACTGTGGGATGTCCTCCAGCACGTTCCCGCTACTGTCAGCGTCGCTCTCAAGGTACTCCAGAACCAGGAAGCGCTTGACGCGCCCGTAGCACCTGATGGAGAGCCTCTCCGCGTTGCTTATAAGTTGCTGGTACTCTCGGGCGGTTTCCTCGTCCAGGTAGGCCCTTACTTTGTAGGCCTTTCCCGAGTACCGCACCACCTCAGAGGGCGTGGGGAACCTGGCCGACCTGGGTCGCGTGCGCAACCCCGACTGCTCCACGATCTGCTCGAGGTCCTGCTCCCCAGGCCCGGCCCCCGCATCCGTTTGCTTCAGGTTTTCGGCCGCGTCCTGGTAAATCACTTCGATGAACCCCGTATCTGGTTGAGTAAATCCCGCGCTTCGGACGAGCCGTCCGCTGCCAGTATTTCGAGATGGGGGATGGCTTCCTGCTTGCGCCCCAGGGCTAGCAGGGCCTTGACGATCCCCTGGTCGGAGGGCGGCCAGGTATGGCCCACCTGCTTGATGCACGCTTCAAAACGTGCTATCGCGATCTCGTATTGTTGCAACTTCAGGTACACCTCGCCGGCCGCCTGGCAGCCGTTGGCTCCTCGGTCGACCCAGTGGCAGGCCTGGTTGTATGCGTTGACCGCCCGCTGCAGATCGCCCTTCTCCTCGTAAAGCGTGCCTACCGTCATCCAAACGTTGGCATCGCTTTCTCGCAGGGCCAACCCCTGCTCGTACGCCCGGATGGCCCCATCGGCATCCTTGCGCTTAGCTAGCGCGTCTCCAAGCCAGAACTGCATGTCAGCCCTCTCCGGGTGTGCTTCCGCGGCGAAGCGTGCGAGTTCGACGTTGTACCTCTCGGTAGCGTAAATCACGTCCAGCCGAGCGTCCCGCCCGGCGAGCATCCCACGCATGGCCGCCTGCACCCCCGCGCTGTCGCCCTCGCACCGAGCCTCCATGGCCTCGAACCAGGCACTGCGTGGACTGAGGACTGAGGGCGGGCGGTTACCTTTTGAAGCGAGGATATGGCGGGGGCCGCAAGCGCTCGCAGCGTCTACCGCCGCCTGGTTGGATGTTACCGCCTCCACCATCCCCGGCAGCCGCAACCCCACTGCCACCAGCACAAGGGCCACCAGAATGACGCCTCTTATCATAGCGTGCAAGATTCCTGCTACACCACGTCAGCGAACGTCTTTTCCATTCTGCGGAAGTAGAAGGCCCCGCTCACCAGGATGGCCACCGCGGCCAGCGATGACACCAGGATGATTGGGCCGGGCGCGGAGTTGGTGCCCAGGAGCGCCCAGCGGAAGCCCTCAACCACACCCACCATCGGATTCAAGCCGTAGAGCGTGCGCCACGGTTCGCTCAGCAGGCTGCTGGGGTAGGCAATCGGCGTGGCGAAGAGCCAGAACTGCGTCAGGAAGGGCACCACATAGCGCACGTCGCGGAATTGCACGTTCATCGCCGACAGCCACAGCCCGACGCCCAGCGAGGTGATTAGCGCCAGCAGCAGGAAGAGGGGCAGCCAGATCACGTTAGCCGTGGGTACGATCCTGTACCAGAGCATCATCCCCAGCAGCACCACGAAGGCCAGCATGAAGTCCACCACGCCCGACAGCACGGTCGCCAGCGGCACCGACAGCCTGGGGAAGTAGACCTTCTTGATGAGGTTGGCGCTGCCCACCAGGCTGTTCGAGGACTGGGTCAGGCCGTTGGCGAAGAAGGTCCAGGGCACCAGGGCCGCGTAGCTGAAGATGGGGTAGGGGATGCCGTCGGAAGGCATCTGGGCGAGCCGCCCGAAGAAGAGACTGAAGACCACCATCGTGAAGAACGGCTGGATGATAGCCCATGCCGCGCCCAACGCGGTCTGCTTGTAGCGCACTTTGATGTCGCGCCAGGTCAGAAAGTAGATAAGTTCGCGGTACTCCCACAACTCGCTCAGCTTGAGCGACACCCACCCCTTTGAGGGCTTGATGTACGTTATGTGATCAGCGGCGGTCTCCGCGCGTGGGGTGGGGCGGTCCTCCACCTCAACGGCCTTGGCCTCCGGTGTCAGTTCCAGCTCGGTGTTAGCCATTAGCGCCCGCGCTCATCAATTCACCACGGCGCTGCAAGGCCCTGCGCGTGTCCACCACCAGGGTTGCTTGCTGCCGGATTCTATCCCAATCGTAGTCCGAGTGGTCCGTAACGATAACGGTGCAATCGCTGCCCGCCAGGGCCGCGTCCAGATCGGTCACGCCTACCATCTCCAGCCCGTCGTGGTGGAAGGCCGGCACGTGCGGGTCGTGATACCGTACAACAGCGCCTTTCTCCTGCAGTAAGTGGATAATATCCAGGGCGGGTGACTCTCGTAGGTCGCTCACGTCCTTCTTGTAAGCCACACCCAATACCAGGACGGTGCTCCCTTTGACAGGTTTGCCCGCTTCGTTCAGCGCGTCCTGCACCTTCTGCACCCAGTGGTGTGGCATATTCGTATTGATCTCGCTAGCGAGTTCGATGAAGCGCGCATTGTAGTTGAGCGACTTCAGCTTCCAGGAGAGATAGAGGGGGTCGATGGGTATGCAGTGCCCGCCCAAACCTGGGCCTGGGGTGAACTTCATGAAGCCGAAGGGCTTGCTGGCCGCCGCGTCGATTACCTCCCACACGTCCAGGCCCAACTTGTCGCACATCAGCAGCACTTCGTTCGCCAGGCCGATGTTTACCGCCCGGAAGGTGTTCTCCAGCAGCTTCACCATCTCCGCCGCTTCGGTGGACGACACCGGCACGAGCGTCTCGATAGCCTTCCCGTAATAGGCGGTTGCCACCTCCAGGCAAGCCGGGGTCACACCGCCGATCACCTTGGGTGTGGTGCGGGTGGTCCAGTCGGTGCGGCCGGGGTCCACGCGTTCGGGCGAGAAGGCCAGGAAGAAGTCTTCACCGACAGTCAGTTCTTCGCCGCTCCCGGTCAGGCGTGGCAGCACGGCCTCGGTGGTCGTGCCGGGATAGGTGGTCGACTCGAGCACCACAACCATACCAGGGTGCAGGTATTGAGCTACCTGGTCGGTGGCGGAGACTATGTATGAGATATCGGGGTCTCCGGTCTTCCGTAGCGGCGTGGGCACGCAGATCGACACCGCGTCGCACCGGGTAAGCTCAGAGAAATCGGTCGTGGCGTCCACAAGCCCCTTCTTCACCAGCCGGGCCAGGCTCTCTGTGCTCACATCCTCGATATACGACTCGCCCCTATTGACCGCGTCCACCTTCGACTGGTCGAGGTCAACCCCCGTCACCCGGTATCCCGCCTCGGCGAAGACCACGGCCAGAGGCAAACCCACATAACCGAGCCCGATGATAGCCACGTGAGCGTTGTTGGAATGTATCTTATCGAGTAGCTGTGACTTGTAATCGACCATATAAGCTTCCCCTCCAAATTAATCACGAGTTACGAATTACGAATTACCAGCCGCGAACTACGCTTTCTTCAATTCGTAATTCGTGATTTGTAATTCGTAATTCCCAGGCGGCGCTAGCGCCCGCCTATCGTACTTGCGTGCCCGCCGCGCTGGCTGCCCGTGGGCGCTGTCTCCACGCCTGCAGGTTGGGCGGGCACTTTGCCGTTTACGAACGAACTCTCTTCGGTTGCGGCTGTGGGAGCGACCTCATCCTCGGTGGCGCGGTAGCCATAAAAGTCCCTCATACCTGTGGTCGCCACCCGGTTGAGCACCGGCAGGAGGGTCGATACGCCCACGTTCTCGAGGCTGAGCCTGGTCCGAGCTATGGCGTCCCTGCGGGTCTTGCCCGCGCTTATCACCATAATGGCGGCGTCCACTCGCGTGGCCACGATGATGGGATCGGTCACAGCTCCGGCGGGTGGGGAGTCGATGACCAGGATATCCGTCTGCTGGGTGAGTTGTTCCATAACCTTAGCTGCCTGCCGGGAGTCGAGCAGTTCGGAGGGATTCGGCGGCAAGGCCCCACTCGTTATCACGGCGAGGTTGTTCACACCCGGCACCATTTGCACGGCGCCCGGTACGCCGGTCGACCCGGCCAGCACCACATCCGTGAACCCCACCTTGTTCGATAGCCCAAATAGCTCGTGCAATTTCGGCCTGCGCAGGTCGGCATCTATCAGGATAACTCGCTTGCCCGCCTGGGCCATCACAACCGCCAGGTTGGAAGCCACAAAGCTTTTGCCCTCTTGCGGCGCCGTGCTCGTGACCACCAGGCTGCGTATGGGTCTGTCCAGGCTGGTGAATTGGATGTTCGTTCGAAGGACCCGGAAGCTCTCTGCCTCCGAGGAGTTTGGCCCTCCCAGCGTTACGAGCGGACCCCCTTTTACCTCACCGGCACCGGCTCTGGCTCCGCCTCTTCGCTTCCGCCGTCCGCCGAACAGCCCACCCAGGAAGGAGAGCGGGCCGCGCCTGCCGCCGCTTCCGATCTGGCCGATCGAGGCCAGAGCACGCATGCCCAGCACCTCTTCCATTTGCTCGGGAGTGTGTACTGTATAATCGAGGTAATCCCTCAGAAACGCCAGGCCCGCCCCCAGCACTAAAGATACGGCGAAGGCCATTATGACGTTAGAAACCAGGCCCGTCCCTAGTTTCTTGCCCAGGCGCGGCTGGTCTACAACGGTGGCGATGTCGCGCGGGCCGCTGCTGTCGCCGATCTGGGCGATCGCCGCGAGGATACTTGTCTCGTCTGATTGCAGAGAGATAAGCTGGTTGTTTAGCGACGTCAATTTGTCGTCCCTGGCCGGTGCCGCGGGCTCACGCTGCACGCCGATGATTTCGGTTTGCAGGTTCTTGATCTGGTCGTTGGTATCCTTTAGCTTGGCCTCCAGGCGCTTTCGGGCGTCGTCTTTGACGGCATCGCCCGAGCCGTCCTGCGCGCCGGTGGACAGGAACACCTTGATAACGGCCTGGAGCAATTGCAGGCTCTTCTGCGGGCTGTCCATGTCAGCTGTGATCTTGTAGAAGTAAGTGTTGACCGCCAGCTTGGTGCTTATGGCCCTGGCCACGCTTTCC
>JBJMMB010000234.1:0-5109 GCA_045805005.1 Chloroflexia bacterium | reverse complement strand
TCTCCCTGTGGGAGAGGGGGTGAATAAAATGAACTTTGGGGACACCCCCAAACCCCCGGCAGGGAGAACCCTGCACCCCTTTGGCATGGGGAAAGGGAAGAAGGGGAATAGTTGGGGGACAACCCCCAAGCCCCAGGCACGGGGAACCCTGCACCCCCTTTGTGCGAGATGGGGAGAAGTGGAAGATAATTGGGGGGCACGCCCAAGCCCCCGGCAGGGGGAACTTTACACCCTTTGGGAACATGGGGAGGAAAGGGGAAGATAATTAGGCTCCGATCCCCCCAACCCCTGGCAGGGAGACCAGGCCCCAAGCCCCTTTTTGGGAGTGTCCCCTAAGGCCCGACAGAGGGAGCCGTGTACCCCTATGACTAGCAATAGCGACCCATCAGGTATAGTTTGGCGTCCCAGCGCTGCCTATCTGGAGAGGAGCCGGCTGCGACGCTTTATGGAGCAGCACGGGATTGGGTCGTTCAAGGAGTTGTTGGGGCGCTCGACCGGCGAGATCGAGTGGTACTGGGACGCGGTGGTGCGCGACCTGGAGTTGGAGTGGTTCGAGCCGTACACACGGGTCGTGGACCTGTCCTCGGGGGTGGAGTGGCCGCGCTGGTTCACCGGCGGGCGGTATAACTACACGCACGATGCGGTGGACAAGCAGGCTCTGCGCTTGCGCCCGGAGGCCACGGCCATAGCTTGGGAGGGCGAGGACGGTGAAGCGCGGGCTCTGACCTATGCGGAGCTTTACGCGCAGGTGAACCGGGCGGCTAACGGCCTCAAGGCGCAGGGTGTATTGCCGGGCGACCGCGTGGGCGTGTTCATGCCGATGCTGCCGGAGACGGCGGTGGCTATTCTGGCGATCTCCAAGATCGGGGCCATTTACATCCCTATTTTCTCGGGGTACAGCGGCCCGGCCGTGGCCTCCAGGTTGGCCGACTGCGGGGCGAAGCTGCTGGTCACGGCGGATGGATTCTACCGGGCGGGCAAGCGGGTGGCGATGAAAGAGGCTGCCGATGAGGCCGCGGCGGCCTGCCCGAGCCTGGAGCGGGTGCTGGTGGTGCGGCGCATGGGCGGGGACGTGCCCTGGATACAGGGGCGCGACCTCTGGTGGCACGAGCTGGTTGAGGGGCAGAGCCCGGAGTGCGAGACCGAGCGCACCGGCCCCGAAGACCCCTATATGATCATCTACACCTCGGGCACGACCGGGCGGCCCAAGGGGGTTGTGCACACGCACTCGGGCTTCCCGCTGAAGGCGGCGCAGGAGCTGGCTTACTGCTTCGACCTGCACGCTGGGGACCGGCTCTTCTGGATAAGCGACATAGGGTGGATGATGGGGCCGTGGTCGATCACGGGGGCGCTGATGCTGGGGGCCACTTGCTTTCTGTACGAGGGCTCGATCGTCCACCCGCAGCCCGATCGAGTGTGGGCTGTGGTGGAGCGGCATGCTATTACCCACCTGGGTATATCGCCCACCGCGGTCCGTGGGCTGATGGGGCGCGGAGACGAGTGGGTGCGCGCTCACGACTTGTCGTCGGTGCTCTTCCTGGCGGGGGCGGGCGAGCCGTGGAACCCCGGCCCGTGGCGCTGGCTCTTCGAGGTGGCGGGCGAAGGCATGCGGCCCCTCATCAACTACTCCGGCGGCACCGAGGTATCGGGAGGCATCCTGAGCAACAACCCCTTGCTGCCGATAAAGCCGTGCGCGTTCAGTGCGCCCGTGCCGGGGATGGCGGCTGACGTGGTTGATTCGGCGGGGCAACCTGTGCGCGGGGCGGTGGGCGAACTGGCACTTCGCACGCCCTGGCCCGGTATCACCCGAGGCTTCTGGCGGGACCCGGAGCGCTACATTGATACTTACTGGTTACGCGTGCCCGGGCTTTGGGTGCATGGGGACTGGGCGCGGATCGATGAAGACGGGTTCTGGTACATCGAGGGCCGCTCGGACGATACGATAAAGGTGGCGGGCAAGCGGGTCGGCCCAGCGGAGGTGGAGTCGGCGGTGGTGTCGCACCCGGCGGTGGCCGAGGCGGCAGCCATCGGGGTGCCCGACCCGCTGAAGGGCGAGGCGCTGGTGGTGTTCGCCGTGCTGCGCGAGGGCCACGAGGAGACCGAGGAAGTTCGCTTAGAGATCGAGGCCGCAATACGCGCCCACCTGGGGAAGACGCTCAAACCCCAGGCCGTGAAGTTCGCCGGCGAGCTGCCGCGCACGCGCAACGGCAAGATCCTCCGCCGACTTGTTAAGAGTAGCTACCTGGGTGAGCCGCCCGGTGACCTCTCGGCGCTGGAGAACCCGGGCGCGCTTGAGGCTATCGCGGAGGCGCGATAGCTGGCGGACGATGGACGATGTGCTCAGTCCTGACTAGGATGCTTGCAAAATGACCAGGCGGTTGGGACCTGATTGCTTGGCGGCTTTGAGGGCGCGCTCGGACAGGCCGATGAGTTGGGGCTCCCAGGTGGCGGGCGCGTCCGAGCTGGCGCCAGGCTGCCAGTAGGCGATGCCGATCGAGGCGGTCATCTTGATCGGGTCGGGCGATACCTGGTTGAAGAAGCTGTGGCTGGCGATGGCATCGCGCACGCGGTTGGCGGCGATTTGGGCGCCGGAGGCGTCGGTATCGGTGAGCAGCACCAGGAACTGGTCGTCGCGGTAGCGGCAGGCTATGTCGCTGGCTCGGAGGGTGCGGGTGAGCACGTGAGCGGCGTCGCGTAGTATGGAGTCGCCAACCTGTAGGCCGAGGTCCTCGTTTACCTTGTCGAAACCGTCGAGGTCAATCAGCATGCAGGACAGTGGGTGGGCGCGGCGAGAGGAGCGCTGTATCTCCTCTTCGACGCGTATCATGATATAGCGCCGGTTGAAGAGGCCCGTCAGGGGGTCGTGCAGCCTCTCGGCGGCCAGGCGTACGTTCTCGGTCATGAGGGCAGTTTGCAGGGTTCGCGTTTGCAGAGCCGTGTCCACGCGCAACTTGAGGTCGGTGTCCTCGATGGCAGGTCGCGAGCTCGCGCGTTGTGGAGCATCGGGGAGGGGGTTGGTATCCAGCGTGCCGGTCTCTCCCGGCCCGAGGTCGAGGAGAGGTATGCCCCACCGGCTTAGCTCAGCGTGGAGATTGGTCGAGTCCTCACCGTCCGGGTTGTTGCCGGTTAGGAGGACGAGGTCGGGGGGCGTGGTAAATACGACGCTGAGCGCCGAATCGTAGTCATCGACCGAGCGGGCCGAGTAGCCGAGGGCGATCAGCCTATCGCGCATTTCGCGCTGAATGGCGGGATCCGGGTCTATCACCAGGACCATAGAGGGCTGTGAGCTTACAGTAGAAACTTGCATATAATTACCCTTCCAAAGACGAACCGTGGGCTATGAACCGCCTTTATTCACGCTCAGACGCGGTCAAAAACCCCTAATCCATAGCCTATTCTAGTCCACGGTAGGTCGGAATCCAATCCGCCGTATATCCTAAATGAAGCTAGCCGTTAGTCCTAATCCCTTTTGTAGGGCCTTTGGACGGTGGGCGATCTCTCCGGGGATTGGGAGTTGGGGTTGATACTATTTACAGCATGATGGGTGGGCGGGGGCAGGATGGGGATTTCCCCGTTTTCACCATTTTGGGGGTTGGGGCGTGCGTGGGGGGAGGGATTTGGGAAATTTGGAGTTGGATACTGTTTGTAGTCAGAGGGTTGGCCTGAGAGATTGCCTGCAGTTGGCCCGGCCCATTTGCCCGGCAGATAATGAACATTAACAACTCAATCAGGTAATAGCAGCATCAGGCGACAGACCAACGTAGCGTAGCAGGTCTTCAGAGGCTTTAGAGCCGTCAGCAAACCTGCCCAGGAACTGACGTACCCGCTCCTTGAGGGTGTCAAACTCAGCAGCTAGCTGGTGGTTGTGTATGTGTTCCTGCTTGAGCCAGCGCCACATCTTCTCGATTGGATTTGTCCATGGGGCATATGTCGGTAGCCACAGCAAACCGATCCCCATCTCTGTTGCTGTGGCCGCCACCTTCTCCTGGTAGTGGACGTGCCGGTTATCCCACACCAAGAAGATTGTACGCTCGGTTCCGTAGCAGCGTCTTACCTCGGCTAACAGTAAACATAGAGCCTGCACACCCACTACCTTGTCATCTACCCATACCACTCTACCCGTGATTGCGTCCATGGCGGCTCCTACTCGATAGCGAGTGTTGTAGCCGGCTACCTGCTCGAAGGTGGGTTCCTCCCCCCGTCCTCGCGGATAGTAGCTCCCACCTCCTGCGAGTGTTGGCCGCTTGTAGAAGCTAAGCTCATCGCCATACAGTAGGCTTACCTGATCGGGGTGCAGCTTTGCCAACTCCCAGGCCCGCTCTATCCAGCGCATCTTGATGAGGTAGAACGGATCAGGACTATGCACATGCACCCTGCCCTGTTTGCGCTTGATCTTCAGCCGCTGTAGTGCCCTGCACACCCCCGGCAAGGAGTACTTGCTGAGAAAGGTTACTACTTCGGCATCGCGCAAATCGCACAAGCGCCAGCGGCTCCTGACAAAGCCATGCAAATCAGGGCGTTGGCGGGTCAGTTCTCTTAGCGCTTCCCCCTGCTGAGGGGGAAAAACCTCTGTGCCCACGCTGTTTGTGGACCAGAGCCGCTATCCCTCCACTCTTGTATTTGGAGAGCCACCTGTACACGGTGTCGGCCTGGCGAGGTTTGTTCAACCCGCTGAGAGCTACTTGGCGAGCTGACTGACCATCAGCGACTTTGAGCAGCGCAGCCGCGCACTCGCGTAGATAAGCTCTGTGGTCGCGGTCACGAGTGCGCACTAGCTCAACCCGCTGTTGGTCGGTCAGGTCTACGGTAAGTTGGTGCATTCTCTATCTTACCATTACCTGATTGAGTTGTTAATGTTCATTATCTGCCGGGCTACCTGCCGGGCCACCTGCCCGGGAAAGGCCGCCGGGCGCTCCACCGTCCAAAACCCACCTGACCCGACAAAACCTGACAAAACCCGACACATTTTCAGAATCCCACCCACCTAATCCCACCCACCTATCCAAACCCAGCAAACATACCAAACCGGACACATTTTCGCAAAACCCCTCACCACCCGCAAAACCGGACACATCCGGACACTTTTCCGCAAGCCCAGACATAACACAC
>JBJMMB010000233.1:0-5857 GCA_045805005.1 Chloroflexia bacterium | reverse complement strand
GGTGGGCCGGGGCGGGCTACCTGACCTGGTTAGCCGGCAGGCGCGGATTGTTTATGGTAGAGGGGCATAATGCGCAGAGTTTTGGGGAATTGAATGGGTGGGGCGAAATGCGCTCGCCTGGAGGCGCGGTTGGCTGGGGGATTGGCTAAACGACGAGATAAGCAGGATAGCGGTATAGGGCCAGGGTTTCAGGTTTGGGAGTTTCACGTGAAACAGAATCAGTGTTGTTTCACGTGAAACAGGAGTCTATGCGGCCGTGACGGTGGAGGGCCAGTAGCTTGGCTCGTCGGTGAAGCAGAGGTGGTAATAAAGCTTGCCCGCAATGTCCAGGGGCACGCGCTCTTCGGGGTTGAGGGCGTGAATGGCGCGCAGAGTCTCGTCGGCTGCACGCTGGGCGAAGTGGTCCCAGCTTTCGTGGTCTTCACGGCGTGGCGTCTCCCAGGCCAGGAGGGTCCAACCGCCCGTGCGGCAGGGGGAGAGCGGGCAGAAAAGGTTGCCTTCCACCACCCAGACCTCACCGCTCAGTATCGCGTAGTGGCCGGCAGCCAGCGACTCCATCACCGCCGGTAAATCATCGCGCCGCCAGGCGCAGTCGCCATTCGTAGCCCGGAACGCGCTCGCAGAGAGCGTGTCCACCAGATCAATCTCGCCCAACATCCCCAATCCTCCTGGAATTGACAGTGTCGAACCGATACTTGCTACCTGTTCGCCAGGTACATAGGCATGATAACGTGCACGTGGCCATCTTCGCCCACCGGCTTGAGCACTCCTGGGGAGCCCGGTGTCTTGGTTTCGAGAGCCACCTGTGGTGTGTCCATTACGTTGAGGACGTCCATGAGGAAGCGAACGTTGAGGGCGATCTGGCCGGCCTCTCCATCTACAACGCAATCAAGCTGCGTTTTGTTATCACCGACCTCAGCAGCGTTGGCCGAAATCGTGATAACCCCCGGCGTCATGTCGGCGCCGGGCTCGACCTGAATGCGTAGGATATTGGCCGAGTCTTTTGCGAAGAAGGAGGCGACGCGCACGGCCTTGAGCAGCTCGGAGGTCGGGACCACGGTGCGCGTGGCCCAATCGCTGGGGATCACGCGGTCGATATCGACGTAGTTGCCCTCCACCAGGCGAGACGTGACGTCGAGGTTGTCTAGGTGGAAGAGGACCTGATTGCGGTTGGGCGTGACCACCAGGCTTACGGGCTCGGCGTCTTCGCCTTCGAGGTCCGGGAGCACGCGGGCCAGCTCGGTCATAGAGCGGGCAGGTATGATCAGCTTGATGGGGCTGTCCACAGGGGCATCTAGCTGCGTGGTGCGCCTGGCAAGACGGAAGCCGTCGGCGGCGGCCATGGTCATCTCACGGCCCTCCATGAGGACGTAGACACCGGCGAGCACCGGGCGGCTGTCGTCGGAGGAGGCGGAGAAGGCCACCTGGTTGATCATCTCCTTGAGGAGGGGGGCGGGGATGCGGGCGAGAGGCTTGTCAGTGACTTCGGGGATGATCGGGAACTCTTCGGCGGCGATGCCCTTGATGTTGGCCTCGTAGCGGGCGCACTCGATCTTGAGGGTGCGGGTGCGCTCGTCCAGGGTTATGGTGATGCGGTCGTTAGGCAGGGAAGCGACGAAATCGGAGAGGAGGCGAGCGGGTACCGTGATAGCGCCCTCTTCCTCGGCCTGGCAGCCGATCCAGTTGGTGATGCCCACCTCCAGGTTGGTGGCGGCCAGTTTGAGGCGGCCGCGGTCCGTAGAGATGAGGATATTGTTCAACACCGGCAGAGTGGTCTTATTAGCCACCGCCTTGCCTACAGTCTGGAGCCCCTTGTGGAGGTTCTCCTGCAAACACGATATCTTCATGACTGCGATTTCTCCTGCTCGATATACAGAGCCGGGTGTCACGACCGCTCTGCTGGTGCCCCCGTATTGGGCCTGCCGAAAGGTGAGTGTTGAGTGCGGTTATTATACCACGACGGGGGTCAAGGTGGAACTTGTGGATAAGGGGTGGAGGGGTAGAGGAGAGACGGATCCGTCAAGGCACAAAGAACGCAAAGTACGCCAAGGCTTTGTTGAATTAGCTGGCCGGGGTGCGCTCTCAGGTCGTATCCGGCCGCGTGAGCCCAGCGGAAGAAACCGCCAAGACGCCAGGGTTTCTTTGAAATGGGCAAGCCGGGACGTACCCTCAGGCCTAGCGGTTGGTCGGAGGCGCGGAGGAGGTTAGGCGAGGGCACCGGTAGGAGTGACAGTGGTTGCAAGGTTTTGTTTCCACCGAGTGGAAGGGAGGTGGGTTTGCACGTACGTATCCCGTATTATTTATCTTAATAGATATAGAAAATAGCAGCCGTATGTAGTAGTGGATGTGTAACCGTGGAAAAGGGTGGGATTCGTGCCTGATTTGGGGTTTTTCGAAACCGGAAGCAGGTGTACAAGCGGGTGATCTTATGCACGGCTCGTGAGTTTTCTGCACAGGACTTTTGGGAGGATGTGTGTTCCCGGGCTTTTTTACACCCGTTCGTACACCGGGGAGTACACATCCGGGTGGAACGGGGAGAAGCTTTTCACATCCTTCTCACATCCTTTATGCACACATGGGGGCCGTTATCCACGAAAAACATCCTCTTATGCACGCTTCGGGGATATTGAGCGACCTGCGCGGGCGGATGTACACATAATGTGCATTCCTGTGTATATAGCCTTATGATCACAATCTCGTGGGATCAGGCCACGCTCGATACGTCTATTATACGGCAGCGTCTCCGTGCGGAGACGCTGCCGTACCCTGTCCGGGGTGTCAGGCCACGCCGGGCACGTCTTCAATGCGGTGGAACACCTGGCGGCCGTGCCTCTCGGCGACCTCGACCATCTCGTCGGCGCCGCGAGAAGGTCCGCCTATGCGCAAGACGGCATCGCAGCGGACGGCAAGGAGTCGTCCAATGGGGTGCATGATCTCGTTGAACGCGTCATCGCCCACCCGGGTTGAGCCGGCCAACTCGGCCAGGGGCAGGCCAACCGCCTCGCCAGTTATGCCGATGTGGCCGGCCCGGAAGAGGCGCAGGGCGGCCTCGTTCATGGCCCGCATGTTGGCGGCTATGAGGGTGGGGTCGTCGTTGGTGCCCGAGCGGTAGGGCCCTGCGACGAGGATTAGGAGGGGCTGGGGGTTGTTGGTGCTTGGTTCCATGTTGTGCCTCCCTGTGTGCTGTTGGCCATCTATTTTGTTTTGATAATCTTGAGACCCTGGATTCCCTTATACATACCCAGGTGATATACCTCGGTGCTTACAGGTGCGTTTCTGCCTTGTCTCCCATTGCGCTTTATTTCCGTTGGGTAGCCAAGAACCGGGTCGAACTGGATAGTGTAATCCACAGGGAACCCGTCGGTGCTGAACGGTCCGTCGGACAGGATACTGTCGATTTCGTGAAAAAGGCCGTCGACAGTGAGGAATCCCAGGTCGGACGGGTTGGCAGTTGGCGTCGTGCGCTGGTCCAGCCAGAAGTAATCAAGAACGTTGATCTGATCACCGTTGACGCGGAGCTTCCACGTGCCGCACACCAACTTGTCCAGCGCGCAGCCGTGTGCGCTGTAGTGAACGGTCATCGCGTACTCCGCGACGTTCTGAGAGTGCTATCTCGCCAGGGCCGTGTTGTAGTCGTCCCTGGTTATGTTTATGGAGCCGTTGTCGGGCCAGAGTTGTATGGCGGCTAAGGCTATGAAAGCCAGGAGTAGCCCGATAACCGGTACCTTCAAGTACCACTTCAGATCTTCGTAGGGAAGCTCCTGAGGCCGTATGACGGGTTCCATGGGCTGATTATACGGGTAGAAGCGGGTGGCGGGCAATAGAGTGTTTAGAAGACCCAACAAAAAAGGGAGAGCTGTGAATACTCTCCCTTTGTTTCAACTTGCGGTTGCCGGTTACCTCTCGTGCTCTCCATACAGCATCTGGCGGATGGTGAGGACTTCCTGGCGCATCTGGTTGTCGGACTCGATGAGGCCCTCGATCTTTTCGTAGGAGTGCATGGCGGTGGTGTGGTCGCGCTTGCCGAAGTAGGCGGAGATCTGGATGAAGGGGGTCTCGGTCTCCTCGCGCATCAGGTACATAGCGATCTGACGGGGGACCAGGACCTCACGGCTTCGGGAGCCGGTCTTCAGGTCCTCCGGCTCGAGGTTGAAGAAGCTGGAGACGGTCTCGACGATGCGCTCGTGGTTGATTGGGCGGCGGCGGGAGTTGGGGCCGAGGTCGTTGAGGGAGGCCGCTGCCAGGTCGACGCTGAGGGGGGCGTTGTTGAGTTGGGCGAAGGCCATGATACGGTTGAGGGCCCCCTCGAGTTCGCGAATGTTGCTCTGCACCTTGCGGGCGATGAAGTCGATCACGTCGGCGGGCACTGAGATGGAGATGGCCTCGGCCTTGGCGCGCAGGATCGCGGTGCGGGTTTCCAGGTCGGGGGGCTGGATGTCGGCTATGAGGCCCCACTCGAAGCGGGAGCGCAGGCGCTCTTCGAGGGTAAGGATGGCCTTCGGGGGGCGGTCGGAGCTGAGCACGATCTGCTTGTTGGCCCCGTGGAGGGCGTTGAAGGTATGGAAGAACTCCTCCTGGGTGCTCTCCTTGCCCGCGATGAACTGGATATCGTCTATGAGGAGGATATCGGCGGAGCGGTACATGGCCCGGAAGTTGTCGTTGCGCTGGTCGCGGATCGCGTTGATGAGGTCGTTGGTGAACTTCTCCGAGGATATGTAGAGCACCCTGATGCCGGGGATGCGCCTCATGGCGTCGTGGCCTATAGCGTGCAGGAGGTGGGTCTTGCCCAGCCCGACGCCTCCATAGACGAATAGGGGGTTGTAGGCCCCGGCGGGGCGCTCGGCCACCGCTCGGGCCGCCGCATGGGCGAGCTGGTTGCTCTTGCCCACAATGAAGCGGTCGAAGACGTAGCGTGGGTTGAGCATGGAGGCCTCTTCCATGCTCATCTCCATCTGCATGGCCCTGTTGTGAGCGCCACCCGGCCTTACGCCTGTCGGGAAGGGCACCGGGCCCCTGCTGCCGTTGGCGGAGGGCTGCATGGAGGAGGCGCCGGCGCGGAGGTTGGTGATGGTGCCGCCCTGGCCCGTGGCCGTGGGGTTGGTGTGCTCGGCGGCGCTGCGAGCGGAACTAATGTGGGTGGGCATGTTAGTGATGCCGTGGGCCGCAGCAGGCTGGGAGGTGGGGTGGGCGCCATCTCTGTACGGCCCCGGCACCTGCTGGCCGGCGGCCAGGGGCAGCTCCTGGGGCATGGTCTCCACACCCACGCCTTCGAGGGCGGCGATGGCCCGGCCGCTCTCGCCGCGTGGCGGGGCTTTGACCTCGAAGCGCACCTCCACTTCGCGGCCCATGATGTTCTTCAGGGTTTCGGTGATCACCCGCGTGTACCGCTTCTCCAGCCACTCCCTGGCGAAGTTGCTCGGCACGGCGATCACCACCGCGCTATCCCTGATCTCCGAAACCGTCGTGGTCTTGAGCCAGGTCTGAAAACTCGGACCCGGTACCTTGAGCTGTAACTCCCCTAGTGCGGCCTGCCAGACTTGCTTGGCATTCATCAGGCCCAACCTCCTATTGACACGGGCTTAGCTTTCTCCACTCGATCTATTACACTTGCTGAGAGTTTGTACATATCGCGAATGATAGCACCGCGTGGTGTAACTAATCAATGGTTTAAGCTTACGTTTTGCATAAGACTTGGTTATATCTCTACCAGACTCTTGCTTCCCTGTTCGGGTTTTCCACATAGCCAGTGCGCAAAGTTTTGCACATTTCCACGTGCCAGTGTGTACATCCCGCCCCCCACGAAGCGTTTTAGCATATATGGTACCAGCATGGACGTATAGTACCATATGTTGTGGGT
>JBJMMB010000232.1:0-2952 GCA_045805005.1 Chloroflexia bacterium | reverse complement strand
TCCTCCCCCAGGCTACCGGGGCCGGTAGCCTCCAGGTTGCGGTACCGAGCCACCCGCTGCGGGTCCTCGCTCAATATCAGCCGCAGCACGATAGAGTCCCAGCGCTCCCGCGAAGGATGGTCCTCAGCGCTTTTCATGGCCTGCCCGGCCCAGTGGGCATAAATCCGGTCAAAGGGGTCGGTATCCGGCAGGTCCACTCCTTATGCTCCCACCTTCTCGTACACGTCCAACACCTTCCGCGCCGCCGCCTCCCATGTGAACCTGGCTACCTGCACAGGCCCCTGTTCCCGCAGCCGCGCCCTCAGCCCCTCGTCCAGCAGCAACCGCTCCAGCCCGTCCGCTATCTCCTCAACCGATCGCGGGTCTACTGCCACCGCCGCGTCTCCCACCACCTCCCTCAGCGCCCCATCGGTTGACACCAGCGTGGGCGTCCCGCAGGCCAGCGCCTCCGCTGCCGGCAGCCCGAACCCCTCGTACAGGCTCGGGTAAGCGAACCCGGTTGCCATATTATATAACAGCGGCAGATGCTCATCGCGCACGAAATCCAGGAATATCACCCGGCCCCCTGCCCCGTTAACCCGCTCGGCTGCCTTGTGGATAGGCTCGTACACCCACCCCTTCCGCCCCGCCAGCACCAACGCGACGTCCCCTACCCGCTTCGCGCTGACCAGCCTCCCGTAAGCCTCCACCAGCCTCACCAGGTTCTTCCTTGGCTCCAGAGTGCCCACGTGCAAAATAAACCTCTCGCAGCCAATCTCGATTTTCCATTCTCCGCCACCGGAATGCCCGCCTGGCCCTTTGAGCTCTGCCTCGTCAAATGGCCTGAACCTCGCTTCCACGCCATTGTACGCCACTGTGACCTTGCCTGGGGGCACATCCAGCAGGCGAATCAGGTCGCTCTTTGTCTGCTCGGAAACTGCCAACACGTGGTCTGCCCGCCGGACAGCCGAGGGTACAGTCCTCCCCAAAAACGCCGCCAGCTTCGGCTCCGCGCACTCCGGCACGACCAGGAACGATAGGTCGTGCACCGTAATCACATCCGCTCCCCACAGATGAGGCGGCGAAACAAAATCGGGCGAATGCACCACGTCGCACCGCCCGGTGAAAATCTCCACAGGCAAAGGCGCTCTCAACCGCTGCCACAACCCGAACGTCTGCCTCACCGACAGAGGCACAGCCACCCCTCGAAAATTCCCATGTCGCCGAAACAACTCCTCCGCTATCCCCCTCTCAGGCGTCCCCTTCGGCAATCCCCTCCCCGCATAAAACAGCCCATACCTGTTCCGCCCATCCATCCCCGCCAGCGCCCCCACCAGCGACCGCGTATACCGCGCGATTCCAGCGCCGGGGTAAATGCCCGTCGTGTAGTCCACGGCGATCCTAAGGGGTGCAGGACTCTCCCTGCCGGGGGTTTGGGGGTTGTTCAGGGGTGCAGGGCTCTCCCTGCCGCGGGTTTGGGCGATTGGAGCCCAATACTCATCTACTTGCGCCTGCTGATCAGATAGAGTACCAGGCCCCCCACCACCAGGCTCCAGTAGTTGATGAGCCGGTCGAGCAGGGCGATCGACACGGCCAGGTGCTGGTCCGTCAGAAACAACCCCAGCGACAGCGCCACCGCGCCCTCCACCAGCCCCGCCCCGCCTGGGGTAGCCGGAATCGTGGTGACCAGCGAGCTGAGTAGCGCGATGAAGATCACCGCCGACAGCGTTACCTGGTGCGCGTCGAGCGACCGCGTCACGAAGAAGAGCCGCCCGCCCTCCAGAAGCCATATCAACACCGTGTACCCAGCCAGCTTGGGCATGCTGCGGCGGTGGAAGGAGCGCAGGATGCCGTGCCGGAAGCTGGTGAACTTCTCCTGGTAGCGGTGAGGCACCACGCGCACGATCAGGTGGCCGAAGAAGCGCAGGCCCCCAAGGGCCGCTATCAGCCCGATCACCATCACGGCCCCGAATACCATCACCAGGTTGAGATCGAAACCGCGGGCTTCCGAGAAGTGCTTGCCGATCAGCGTGAACGAGACGGTCAGCAGCCCGAACAATATCAGCAGGTCTATCACCCGCTCGGCCAGGATCGTGCCGATGGTGCTGGAGAACGCTATGCCCGCGTTCCGCTTAAGCAGATAGCTCCGGTACGCATCTCCCAGTTTGGCGGGCACGATGCAGTTCACGAACCAGCTCAGGTAGATAATCTCCACCAACCCGTTCACGCCCGGCAGGCGCACCGTCTCCTTGTCGTACTCCACGTTATTGAGCAGCAGCTTCCACCGGGCCGCCCGCAGCCAGAAGGCCGAGTAGTACACCACGAAGGCCGTCACCAGCAGCAGCGGGTTGGCCGTGAGCATGGTGTTCCAGGTCGTCAGGGGGTCGATGTTCAGCTTCGTGAAGATGAACACCACGATGCCGATGGCCAGCACGAACGAGAAAATGGTGCGGACGTTGAGCAACCGGTGGCTCAGCCACGCCCGGTCCTCGGAGATATCCTCGACCGGCCTGGCAATGCTCAGGCTCTCGGCCTCGATCTCCGCCCTTTCCGCCTCCGGGATCGCCACCTCCCCGGTGGCAATCTCAAGCTCAGGTATATCCAGGAGCCTGTGGAGCTCCCCCTCTCCGTGCCGCTCCTTGTGTGTGGCCGGCTCCGCCACCTCGGGTGCCCCGAAGTTTAACCCGGCGCCCGCGCCATTAGGCGAAGCCCCGGCGGGCTGTTCATCTCCAATGCCATTTTTACCGGCTGCAGTGCTCGTGCCAATGCCATTTTTACCGGCTGCAGTGCTCGTGCCACGTCGAGGGTCTATAATGCAAGCCTCCAGCGAAATAATAGAGCGTACATAAGCATAGCTCTCACAAAGTCCTCAGCTATCTTACCACAAATACCAACCCACCAACACCTATGCAGAGCAAGATAGCAGCCATACCAAAGCCCACCCAAAGGTCCCAGTACCTCTCGGTGGGCTTT
>JBJMMB010000231.1:0-3378 GCA_045805005.1 Chloroflexia bacterium | reverse complement strand
GTACCCCTCGCGCCCGCCCAGAAAAGCCAGCCCGCCGCCAGGGGGAGGAAGGCGAGGGAGGTCGAGCGGGTGAGGGCGCACAGGCCCAGGAGGGCGCCTGCGGCCGCGGCCCAGCCGAGGGCCGGGCGGAACGCCGCTTCCCCCAGGGCTCTTTGGGCGAGGACCAGGGTTACGAGCAACAGGCTGAAAAGAAAGGTGAAGATGGTCTCCGACAGAAGCAGGCCGGCGAACAAGGTGAAAGGTAGATAGAGCGTGCCCAGGATCGCGGTGGCGAGGGCGGCTCGCGGTCCGCCGAGGAGGGAGGCTAGCCAGGCGAGGGGTAGCAGGGTCGCGGCGCTGAGGACCGATTGGGCCACCATGACAGGCAGCGTGTTCGACCCGAAAAGTCCGGCGAAAAGGGCCAGGAACAGTACATAGAGGGGGGGTCGCACCCAAAGCGCGGTATCGAAGAAGCTGAAGCCCCTCCCCTCGGCCAGGACGTGCGCCGCCCCGAAGTACTCGCGCTCATCAATCACGAAGCTTGATGGCGGGTGCCCATCGGTATGAAGAGCCAGGTTGTAACCGATCCTGAAGAAGAGGCCGAGGACGACGATGAGCCCAATCAGGAAATACGTCCTGGACACCTGCGGGCCGGCGACCCGCGGGTGTCCAGGCGATGAATCACTCTGCGTTCTCAACCTGGTAGCTTGTCGACTCCTTGGAGGTGCGGGCCTTCTTGCGGCGTTTGAGGGTGGACCGGTAGAGGTCAACGAAGGTGCGGGCGGTGGTCTGCCAGTTTAGCTCGCGCTCCACCCGCAGGCGGCTCGCCTCACCATACTGGCGGCGCAATTCTGGGGCGTCTAAGAGGAGGTTTATGGCCGCGGAGAGCTCGCCGGGCTGCTTCTGGGGGACGAGGAGGCCGTTGTCGCCGTCCTTCACGGCTAGGGGTATGCCGGCCACGTTGGTGGCTACCACCGGCCGGGCAGAGGCCATAGCCTCGAGGAGGGTATTGGGCAGGCCGTCGACATTGCCCTGCTGGTCGACCACCGAGGGGAGCACAAACAGGTCGCAGCCGCTGAAATAGAGGGGCATCTTGTCACGCGAGATCCAGCCCGGCATGATAACCGACCGCTCCACGCCCAACTGGCGCACCAGCGACTTCAGGCGGTCCTCCAGGTCGCCCCCGCCCGCGAGCACCACTTTGGCCTCCGGGTGCTCCCGCAACACGGCCGGCACCGCTCTTATGAGGTACTCGAACCCCTTCTTGTAAACCATACGCCCAACCGCGAAAATGATGGGCGCATCGGCAGGCAGGCCCAGCTCCTGGTGTAGCAGCGGGCTTGCGTCCTCGATGCGGGTGAAGGTGCTGGGGTCCACCCCGTAGGGCACAACATGGCAGCGCGAGGCGGGAGCACCCAAACGCCCGGCGCGGACGCAGAGATCCTCGCTGGGGGCGGTGATGGCCCCGGCCAGCCGGTAGCACCAGCGAGCCACGGAGGAGATGAGCTTGCTCTGCTCGGCCACGAAGACGTCGGACCCATGCATGCTGATGACGAGAGGCAACCGCCTGAGCCTCGCTACGATGGCGGCCACCGGCCCGTTGGGCACCACCCAGTGAGCGTGCATCACATCGAACTTGATCTTGCCCGTCAACCTCCAGAGCGCCCACAGGCTGCTGACGAACACCACCGGCGTCAGGGGATAGATCGCCCCCCGGACGCGCACGTCGGCCTCCAGCGACTCGGCATACCCCCAGATATTGAGGTGTCGGAAGGGGCTATACTTGAAGAAATGAAGCTGCACGCCCTTCTCCAGCGGCTCATGCCTCAGTTCGGGGTGGTACGGAGCCAGCACGTGCACCTCATGCCCTGCGGCAGCGACGCTGGTAGCTATCGACTCCACGAATGGCGCGGTCACGTCTCCCTCGTACTTGGGATATGAAGAGGTGACCATGCAGATTTTGAGAGAATTCGCCATAAGTATGGGCCGGCTCCGAAGTCGCTTGCTCACCGGTCGCCGGTTCGGTGTCGCTCGCGTCCTCCATAAACCTGGCTAATGATACCATAGTATCGAGACCCCTGTCAGTGAGGACACGACCCATACCGAGTACGCCGCGATAGTACAGGAGCCGGTCTAGTTGCAGACGAGGACGGAGCACAGGCCCGAAATAAGGGAGCCCGGTAAGATTGGCAAACCGCCTTTGAAGCCCAACTTAGCCGGCATTACGATCTTCTTCCATCTCCCGTGCCGCATATTGCGCGGCTTCGATAGCCGCAAGCCGCTCGAGCACCTGATCGAGCTTGCGCTGTAGCTCCTCGTTGGCGCCGGACTCCTTACTCTCTACGAAGTAGGCCGCCACGTTAGCGGTCAGGACGCCAAAGAAAGCGATACCTGTTACCATAAGGAAGACGGCTACACCGCGACCCTCTGGACTGACGGGGACGGTATCCCCGTAGCCAACAGTGGTAACAGTCGTCACCGCCCACCAGAGCGCAGCTGGGAAATCCCTAATATTCCCGCCCTCCCCCCGCTCGAACACCGTAACCAACCCGGCACTACCGGCTATCACTCCAAGGGTCACAAGCATAACCCAATGCAAACCGCGCCCGGTCAGTATGCCCCTCACCTTACTCACTATTTCACCGACGATAACCAACAGGCGAGCCAGGCGTAGGAGCCTTAGAAGCCGCACCCCCCTCACCAGCCTCAATGGGCGCAGCAGGGGCAACGCCAATACGAGCACGTCTATCCAGTTCTCGCGGATATGCCTCAACTTGGAGGGTGCCAGGAATATCTTGATCGCGAAATCCGCGGCGAAGCAAGCGTATATGAACCAGTCAATATCGTCGAGCATAGCCACGTAATCGGGCGAAATAGGAAAAACCTCAGGAGCGAGGATGACCGGGATCATCAAGACAGCAAGCACCAAAAGGGGTAGTTCGCTCGCATTACTGTACCTGTAATATAGGTCTGTCCTAACCTGTTTGTCCCTGATTAGCATAGCTCTAATTCCGTGCCAGTGTGCTAGGGCCAAATCAACCAGCGGTCAAAGCCGCGTGCTGCTGGCTTGTGCTGACCATTAGCGCATGGCTGGGAAGTCGGGCAGATTATAGGAGCCCGACACAACATTGCTGATCACATAGTGGTCGTCTAATCGCATTTAGGTCAGTGCTGCCCAAGCGACTTCGTCGTAAGTGAGCACGAACGTGGCTGGTGGTGGAAGCCTAGAAAATGTGGCCGGTAATCGTGGAAACTCCCCTAGATTACTCAATACCCACCAGACGATCCCACCAGACAAGCATAAGCCAACCAGAACGTAGGCCCACCAAGGGAAGCGCCTTAGCCCCGACAATGCGCTCGGCTTCGGGGGCGGAGGTTGAGGGGGCGGAGACTGGTTCG
>JBJMMB010000230.1:0-7072 GCA_045805005.1 Chloroflexia bacterium | reverse complement strand
GCTCTTCTGCTTGCCTGGGCCTTCGCGGCGTTTGCGGCGGGAGGTGGATTGCTCGAAGCGGACCCAGGGCTCGTCGCTCCATTCGAGTTCTACACGGCCGAACGTGACGGTGTCGCCTGGCTCGACCCCGGCCCGCTGGAGGGCCTCGGAAACGCCCGCTTTGGCGAACTCTTTTTGGAGGCGCTCCAGGGCGTAGGGGTTGTTCATATCGGTCATGACGACCATGCGCTCTATGCGCGGGCCGGTCACGCGGAAGCGGCCCTTGCCCTCCTGGGTGACCTCGAAGGTAGATGCCTCGGAGGCGACGTGACGGCCACGGGGCTGGACCACGGCCTCTTCCTCGGCCTCCTCAGCTTGCTCCTCCCAGTCGGCCCTCGGGGTCTCGCGGAGTTTGGCGGCGACCGCCCACATTAGCTCTTTGACGCCTGAGCGGGTGGCGGCGGAGATGGGGTAGACCTCGTCGTAGCCCAGGTCGTGGAATTGCTGGGTGAGGGCGGGGAGGCGGTCGCGGACCTCAGCGAGGTCGATTTTGTTGATTGCGACCAACTGGGGTTTGGAGGCCATGTCGGTGTCGTACTGCTCCAGCTCCGCGTTGATGCGTTTGAAGTCGGCTATGGGGTCGGTGGTCTGGGAGGGGTGGGAGGCGCCGTTCTCCGATGCGGCGGCGGCCTCTTCCTCGGTTTGCCAGAGGCCGGCGGAGCCGTCGACGATGTGGACCAGGACGCGGGTGCGCTCGACGTGGCGCAGGAACTCGAGGCCCAACCCGGCTCCGCTGCTGGCCCCCTCGATGAGACCGGGGATATCGGCCATGACGAAGGTGTCGCCGTCCTCGCCCATGCTGACAACGCCGAGCATGGGTTCCAAGGTGGTAAAGGGATAGTCAGCGACTTTGGGCTGGGCGGCGCTGACTGCGGAGAGGAGGGTGGACTTGCCCACGTTGGGGTAGCCGACCAGGCCCACGTCTGCTATGATCTTGAGCTCCAGGTGGACAGTGCGCTCCTCGCCCGGCTCGCCGCGCTCGGCGAAGCGGGGGGTCTGCTGGGTGGAGGTAGCGAAGTGGGTGTTGCCGAGGCCGCCGCGCCCCCCGCGGGCCACCAGGAGGGTCTGGCCGGGGCGCACGAGGTCGGCCTGTATCGCTTCGGCGGCCACCCCGGAGACAGGGTCTTCATCCAGCACCTCGGCGAAAGTGCCGGGAGGCACATCAATGTAGAGGTCTTTGCCCGCCTTGCCGTGCTTCTGGCGGCCGCCACCGGAGCCGCCCGGCTCAGCCTTGAAGTGCTGCTGGTAGTGGAAGGGGAGGAGGGTGTTGAGGTCGGGGTTGACGCGGAGGTAGACGCTGCCCGCCCGGCCTCCGTCGCCCCCATCGGGCCCGCCCTTGGGCACAAACTTCTCTCTGCGGAAGGAGGCGCTACCGTCGCCACCCTTGCCGGCTTTCACGAATATCTTTGCGCGGTCGTAAAACATCTTTCCTTTCGGGAATTCTGAGTTTTGAATTATGAATTTTCAATTGGCTTCCAAGCCAATTGAAAATTCATAATTTAGAATTCAAAATATCTATTGCTTTCTCCACTACTTCCCGGTCCTTTGGGTAACTGAGCAAGGTGTGGGCCTCGTTGATGGGGACCCAGCGGACTTCAGAGACCTCCCAGTTGGGGCCGCCGAGGGGGCCGGGAGATGCCTCCAGGAGATAGTGATAGACGGTCTTGCGGATGAGCCCCTTTTTGGGGCTGGTATAGAAGTAGGTAACCTCTTCGAGGGGGGCGATGATGCGGGTCTCGAGGCCGGTTTCCTCCTTAACCTCGCGGAGGGCCGCCTGCTCGCGGGTCTCGCCCTCCTCAATGTGCCCCTTGGGGAGGGACCAGTCGGTGTGTCGGGCGCGGTTGACGACGGCTATGTCGAAGCCTTCGGAGGTGCGGTGGTACACGACGCCGCCGCTCGAGTATTCGCTTGTGGCTTTGGGTTTGGACATGGTTGAGTGTTGGGAGTCAGCGTGTGGGGTCGGGTTGTTGGGCGAGGGCCGCGGATAGGTCGTCCATGGTGGTGAAGATGAAGTCAGGGTGGGCGACGGCGACGGTGTCGGGACTGGAAGCGCCCCAGGTGACACCGGCGGTGAGGGTGCCGGCGGCCTTGCCTGCCTGGATATCGACTACGGCGTCGCCCACGTAGAGGGCCTGGTGGGGGCTTACACCCAGACGCTCGCAGCCCACCAGGATGGGATCGGGGTGGGGCTTGTGCTGAGTGGTATCCTCGTAGGTGACCAGGGTGTCGAAGTAGGGCACGAGGTTGAAGAGGTCCAGGCCCTCGGTGGCGACGGTGATACCCTTCGAAGTCACGACGCCGAGGCGCATGCCGGCGGCTTTGAGGCGGTCCAGGGCCCCGCGAGTGCCTTTGACGAGGGTGACGGTGGTATCGTGGGTCTGCACCTGGTAATCACGGTAGACGGCGCGCATCTCCTGACTGCGGCCAGGGGCGATCTCCTCGAAGCACTCGAGGAGGGCGCGGCCGAGGGTGGGTAGGATCTCCTCTCGCGTGATCTCGCGCCCCAGGGAGGTGCGGACAGTATGCTGCCAGCAGGCAATGATGTGCTCGATAGAGTTGATAAGGGTGCCGTCGAGGTCGAAGAGGACGGCTCGCAGGAGCATGCGGTCGGTTTGCATATATCCATTATACCAGGCGCCCGGGGACGTGGGGATGTCCCAGGGGTGCAGGGGGCTCCCTGCCGGGGGCTTGGGGGTGTCCCCCAACTCTCCCCCTTCCCCACATAAAGGGGATTCAGGGGGCTCCCTGCTGGGGGCTTGGGGGTGTCCACCAATACCTCCTCTCACAAGAGGGCGCAAAGTTGCTTTGCAATTTGCGCCCTCTTGTGTTATAATCCCTATGCTAAAAAGCGAACCGTGTGGCTGTAGCTCAGTGGATAGAGCGTTGGGTTGCGGACCCAAAGGTCGGGGGTTCGAGCCCCTCCAGCCACGCACAGGGCCGGCCCTCGCAGGCCGGCTTGTTTGTTGAAGGGGGTTCGGGGGGCAGCGTGGAGAGGTGTCTGAGCGGTTGAAAGAGCTCGTCTCGAAAACGAGTAAGGGTTAAAAGCTCTTCGTGGGTTCGAATCCCACCCTCTCCGCCAGATGAATTTTGAATTAGCTTGGTCAGGGTGTTTCAGGGTTCGGGCTCGTAATTCATAATTGAGAATTCCAAATTCATAATTTGTTGGTTCAAGGAGAGGTCGCCTAGAGGCCTAGGGCGCTCGCCTGGAAAGCGGGTACGGGGAAACTCGTCGTGGGTTCGAATCCCACCCTCTCCGCCATGGGTGCAGGGAACTCCCTGCTGAGGTTTGGGGTGTCCCCAATTCTTTCCTTCTCCCCAATGCAAAGGGGTGCAGGGAACTCTCTGCCGGGGGTTTGGGGGTGTCCCCCAATACTCTCCCTTCCTCCCATGTTCCTCCGCCTGCGGACGTGCCCCGCATGGGCAACTGTCGAGCTTGACATAGGACAAGCGATAGCGTAAGATTCAGTGTCGTGCTAGACGGGGAGCTAGCGGTGCCCTGCACCCGCAATCCGCTACAGCGGGGTTGAATTCCCTTTCGAGGTCTAGCGCTTTGGGACTGCGCCGGTGAAGTGGCGATGAAAGCCGGGTCCTGCGCGGCAGGAGCCTATGAACCCCGTCAGGTCCGGAAGGAAGCAGCGGTAAATAGATACTACTGGGTGCCGCAGGGCAGCCTGGCTGGAGCTGGCTGGCCGGTGAAAGCCGGGGCGCTATTATCGACAAAGGGTGCACGACGGAATAATTCCCCGCATGGGGATGCAAAGAGCCACTCTGTATGGGGTGGCTCTTGCTGCGTTCGCAGCTTATGCTGAAGCTGAAGATTATCTGCATATTGATTTGCCTGGCGCTCCTTACCGGCTTGAAGACCGCCGAGATGCCGTTGTACGAGGGGGTGGTGATAACCTTGCAGGCCGAGCCGACCCTGCCGGACCTGCCAATAGAGCCAGCAATGATGCAGGCGGCGGGACAGACTTTCGCGGGCGGACTGCAAGAGGCGGGGGTCGGTTACGTGTCAGCCTGGGTCGTCGACGGCGAGCGCTTGCAACTGGATGTGCGCGGGTTGGCGAGCCTGGACAAAGCGATAGACGCCCTCCAGCCAGGGTTGCTGGAGGTGCTGGACGGCGGCAATAACCCGCCTGCGGTGGGTGAGTACGTCAATACGGACCTGGGCTCGCCATCTCCGGAGGCGCTGCGCGACGCGAGCGTGCTTCCGGGGGCCACTCGCACACCGGGGCCTCCGCCAAAGTACTTGCATGACGTGGTAATGGGCTTCGAGATAGACAGCAGCAGTGTAGAGGTAAAGGCGTCCGGCGCTGGCATGGCCGCGGTTATACTCCGCGACAAGATTGTGCCCGTAGATGCACGACGGGATCTGCCGCCAAAGCAACTTGACGGTTATCTCGTAGTAGCCCTGGGCAAGAGGGTTGTAGGTATGTCCAGGGCCTCCTTGCTCGGACCTGGCGAGATCATGCTTACTGGACTGCGGCCAGATGAGGCCCAGAGGCTGGCCGGGTATCTCAGGAGGGGAGCCCTGCCCACCGGCTTCCAGGTGGTTGACACGCGGAGACTGCCGGGTACGCCTATGGTCGAGGGTTGGCGCTGACGCACGGAGACATGCCAGTGCGCGTCGCTTTGCTTGACGCTCGGAGCCCTTTGTGGTAAGATTACGGGGCGAATCGTGGAGGCGTGGTGTAGCGGCCTAACATGCGGCCCTGTCAAGGCCGAGATCGCGGGTTCGAATCCCGTCGCTTCCGCAAATACGACCTCCACCTTGACACTCAGGGTGGGGGTTCTTGTTTAGGTAATTCAAGACCAAGAGGGGCGTGAACTCAATTTGTGGGGTCACGCCTTTTATTGTGCGATCCTCTACCCTAATGCTCTCAAAGAGCGTACGAGCAAGCTTATTCCGTTGCTCTTGGGTCGCATTTCGCCAAGCTTCCCCAACGTCTTGCAGGTAGCCCGAGAGTCGCTCCAACGTATCGGCTCTGCTACTGATCGCGGGAGGAAGTGCTGCGAGTTCGTGCCGCAGATGATCTCGCTGTGTTTTGTATTCTTCCGACGACAGGTCGCCCCACGTGAATAGCTGCTTCAGGCGTTTGAGCTTATTCTCTATGTCCTGACGCTGTTTATCGAAGCCAGGCCCCTGCTCATCTTCTCGCTCATAAGCTTCCAGCACTATTTGCTGAAAGTCTTTTGGCAGTTCGATGCTACTCAGATACTGCTCGATCTGCTCCTCGTACACTGAAAGGAACGTTAGGCGCTGCTTGCAGTGGTTGGCAATCCCCTGTCCGCGCCTATAGCAGTAGACTACAACGCATACGGCACCTCTTTCAGTATCACAGGCACTACCACCAATCCTTACCAATACACGGGCCAGCAGTTCGACTCGCTAACGGGACTGTACCAGCTTAGGGCAAGGTACTATAGCCCGACGGATGGGAGGTTCCTAAGCAGAGACATTGCTGGTGTGGCCTTGACTGACCCTGTCGAGTTGGATCGTTATAGCTATGCCCGCAACAGCCCAATCAGCTACACGGATCCAAGCGGACAGAGTGCCGCTGATGAGTTGAGCGTGTCGCTTAGGACTACCGCAGGCGTGCTCGTTGGAGGAGCCGGTAGACTGGTAGGTATAACCATCTCCAAACGGCTCATGATCCTACTCTCGACACTAGCGTATTTCGGCACCCGTGCTATAGTTGATACCGTGGCTAAAGTTGATGTGGACATCGATACCAAGACGAATAAACAATGCGATACGGCTAAATGCAACCTGTGGAAGGCCGCGTTGCCTAAATACACCGAAAAGGATATCGCCACGAGAAACTCGCTGCCTTATCAGTATCAAATCTATGCAATAGGCAGTGATGTAGAGTACGACATCACACCCGTACATACCTTTGAAACACGGGCAGATGGCATAGATTGCGATAGCTGCTCCATACTAGAGGCCAAATGGACCGGCCCAGGTAATAGTGCCTGGTTAGGTGCTCAGAACAAGGATGCTGACGACGCGCGGGCCCATGCAGTAGATCAGCTCACACGCTACAAAATGGTCATTCAACTGAAAGCACCAGTAGTTAGGGTTAAGTACATTACTAACACGGAGGGAGCGGCAAAATACTTCAGAGGGCTCCTAAGTACTTTTCAAGTTCCGGGCGAGTGCCAGGTAAAACAATGGCCGTAGAAAGTGCTATAGTAGTTCAAGTAGGGCTCTTGCCTGTGCACAGCATTAGGAACGTTTGGAAGGGGAATCAAGGCAGCAAAGTAACCGCTGCCACGAGCAAAAGGAGCTAGGAGTGATCGTCCCAACAGATTTGTTGCCTCGAACTCTGGGGTTGCACTGGGGGATGTCCCCAACACAATGCCTAGAGGTGCTCTCACTCACACCTACTATTAATCACTGGTCGTACATTCGAGTGCCTATGCATGTCGCGGGGGAGCCGCACGACGTAGAATTAAGATTCGAGAATCAGGAGGAACGAGAAAATTTCCAATGGCGCGATAAACATGGCTACGAACATGATTGGTCACAGGGCACTATGTGGGACCGCGACGGTAGCATGGTAATAGAGCCGGTCGATCTCCAGCGCTCAGGTTTATTTCGCATCGAGACAGCGTTGTACAAAAGCCAGGCGCTTTTCGATCTGTATAATCCATTGAGAGCGGAAGCGAAGCGCGCTGCTGAGGAATTGAAGCAACTCTTTGCAGAATATAGGCGCAAATATGAGGAGTCGGTCGCGCAATACATCAAGCTACTCGGGCAACCAACTTATTCGAGTCCTCAAGACAGCCTCGCGTCCTACTCCCCGAGCGCACAACTAACGCCACGTGAGATGTTAGCACGCAATCCCGCGTTCCCGCATGAGCAGTGGCAAAGCCCGCTGACGTACTGGACCCACCCCGAGGGGCGCTTGCAGGTGGCATATTCACACGAGGACAAAGAGGAGCCGATAATTGTCTATCTATCCTGTTATCGGTCAACTGGGCTTACAACGATTTAGATGACACGGTATTCGATTCGAAATATCTCTGTTCG
>JBJMMB010000229.1:0-5070 GCA_045805005.1 Chloroflexia bacterium | reverse complement strand
GGCCCAGGTCATCATAATGACCGACATCGCGAGCATTCCAATCGCCCAGTATCCCCAGATCGAGATTTACAGATCCAGCCTTCAGAACCGCAAGGTAGCTACCAACTGCGCCACGCAGACCTGGAACATCACCCAGTGGTATTTCAAATAGCTAAAACCAGAACTGCCGCCATGCGCTCCACCAATCCCCCGCCCGTGAGACGATGATACGCGGTTCCACTATCTCGACCCCCGGCTTGTTGCGGTACGGCTCTGCCCGGTCAGGCGAGACCACCTCGACCTTGATCTCACACGGCTTGCCGGGATCGTAGGGCCGCACCGGCTTGCGCTCTCGCACCGCCTGCGCCGCCGCCTCCTCGATCATCTCCCTGGCTCTGACCGGAGGGATCTGCCTGGCGCTGTAGCGCCCCAGCCCCTGCTTCACCGGCACCGTCACCAGGTCGTCTCCCAGCAGCTCCCGGGCCTCATCGCAGGTCGCCTGGTCACCCGTGACCATCAGCACGGGGCAGCCCCAGGTGCCGCACAGGGCCGCGTTGATGCCCGTCTCCCCTACCAGCACCCCATTGAACCACAGGTTGTGCCAGGCCTCGCTCGACACCGTATGGCTCAACACCCCCAGCGCCGTGCCCGCCTTCGCGTGCATCCCCACGAAGAGCGCCGCGTCACACCCCTGCTCTAGGGCTCCCGTGTAATCGGTCCACATCTGCTGCACCACCCACTCGCACCCTGCGTCGAGCATCTCGGGCACCAGCGAGTTGAAGCTCCAGCCCCCACCCGCCCCGTGGCAGTCCATCACCACCACCTCGTCGGCCCCGCCCGCCCGCGCCCCTCGCACCGCCGCGTTGATCTCCTCCGTGTACAGCTTCCTGCACTCCTCGTACATCGGGTCGCCCCCGGTCACCTGGGCCCACTTCACAACGCCTGAGACCCCTTCCATATCGCTGATGATGATCACTCGCATTCGCATTCCCCCACGTTTTTGTCCTGCTACTATACGTCAATACGCAAGAAGCACACAAACAGCGACCCCCTACGGTCGCTGTTTGTGTGCTTCTTGAAAGCTTGTAGGTCTAAACTAACTTCTAGGGTCGTCCTCGGAACGCATTATCCGTCCTTTGGGCGTCTCCGGCTCGCCTGCCGCCGCATCCGACATTGGGCCGAGCCGCCTTGTGGGCTCGCCGCTGTCGCCCGTCGGAGTGTCCATGCGGATGGTCTCCGCGCCACCGCCTGGGTTCGCGCCCACATCGACCCTGGTGGTCGGTGTGCCCTGGCCGCCGACGTTAGCGGTGTTAGGGGTGTTGCCGGGGTTCCCATAGTGAGGCGCAGCGTAGCCCCCAGGTGTCTGGGTGGGGGGCTGCTGGCTCGGGGGCGGGGGCGGGGGTGCCTGCCAGGTTGGCCTCGGACGGTAAGGCCCGCCCCGGTAGTACCTTCCGCCTCGATGGTTGCCCCACCGGTTGTGCTTTCGAAGCATTACGTACAGGATCATGACCATCAGGAACACGAAAAATGGATTGAAGCACCCAAAGCATCCGAAAAACGAGCCGAAGCGCGCAAGGTGCGCCAGTGTAAGCAGAGTGCCTTCCAGGAGAATCATTGCCTCGTAACCTCTCAATCTGCGGCGTGCTGCCGGTTCACAACTGCAACGCGGCGCTGCCGCGTCTATATTGTGATACGTCGGAGGTCTCGATCAGGTTACAGGCGTATCCGGGAGGTAATCATCCGGCAAGACCGATCCGCGCACGATAATACCACGCGGAGGGGCCATAGCCCCCTGGTCGTGCTCCTGGTTCGGGTCCTGGTTTTGCCGTAGCGCCTCCAGTTTCCGCACCAGCAGGTCGCGGGCCGCGACCAGATCTATGCTGCCTCCGGTCTTCTCCCAGGTATACTGGAGCAGCGTCGCCAGGCCCTTCTTCTTGCCATCCAGGTAGTCGCGCACCGCTTTCGGGTTGCGCGCTAGCGCCTCGTTCACCACGCTCTCCAGCGCTGAGATGGCAGGAGGTTGCGTAGGCTCGGGTGGTGGGGGCGTATCGGTAGGCGGGGGCTCGGGAGTGTTAGTGGGAGGCGACTCGGGAGTGTTTGTGGGAGGAGGCGGCTCGGGCGTGCTCGTTGGCCGGCGTGGCCTGGGCGTTTTCGTGGGCGGCCGGGACGCGGGCGGCTCCGGCGTGTACGTTGGGGGAGGCACCGGCGTGTCGGTCACCGGAGGCTCTGTTGGCAGGGCCGGCGTATCCGTCGGAGCGGGCGGGGGGGTGTCGCTCGGTGATGGAGTCGGGGAGTCGGTCGCCGGGATGGCGGGCTCCTGGAACGCCGCGGGCGACGCCTCCGGCACTCCACCTACCGCTACAGCCGTAGGGCTGCTCGTGGGCGGGTTGTTCGCCACTTCCGCGGGTGAGAATCGAGCGCGCCCCGCGGCAAAGCCAAGCAGTGCCAGGCTCAGAATCAAGAGCAGGACCGCCACGGGCAGCCACTTTAAACCTCCCCACCGCGAGGCGCTTGCAGCCTGGACCGCGCTCCCTCCGTACCCGGAGTATGGCACTCCCCGCTCATAGGCCGGCGCGGCTTCGGGCCTCTGCACCCCCGGCATCGAACTGCTTTGCACTCGCACGGGAGGCACTGCCGGCCCACCGCCCGCCGCTGCAGGCGCGACCGGTATACCCGCTTCTCGCCAGGCGCTCGGCGTGCCCGGCAGCCAACCCGCCGCGCCTGCCGCCGCGGCCCGCGGCGCTTCCTTCAGCGCCTGGCTCGCCGCCTTCAGGTCGAGGGCCAAAGCCTCCGCCGTGGGGTAGCGGCCACCGGGGTCTTTGCTCAGGCAGCGCATAACCAGGGCCTCGAGGGAGGGCGGCATACCCGCGACCAACTCCGCCAGCGGGCGCGGAGGCTCCCACACCTGCTTATAGGTTATCACCGCCGGGCTGTCGCCCGTGAAAGGAGGCGCGCCCGAGAGCATCTCGTACAGCACACACCCCAGGGCGTAAATATCCGCCGCCGGCCCGACCGGCCCGCCCGTCGCCTGCTCGGGCGAGAGGTATCCGGCCGTACCGAACGTCATCCCCGACTGCGTGAGCGCAGGACCCGAGGGCATCTTCACGATCCCGAAGTCCATCAGGCACGCGCCCCCGCGCTTATCTATCATGATGTTCTGAGGCTTGACGTCCCGGTGCACCAGTCCCCTGCGATGCGCCACCGCCAGCGCCTCGCACACCTGATGCGTAATCCCAATCGCCTCCTCGGGCGGCAATTTGCCTCGCTGCAACAGCACCCGCCTGAGGTCCTGCCCCTCCACGTACTGCATGGCGATGAACATCGTGCCGTCCGGGCCCTCGCCCAGGTCATAAATCGGCACAATGCTGTCGTGCGACAGCCCCGCCGCTGCCCTTGCCTCGATCTCGAACCGCTTGCGCCAGGAGGGGTCGCTCACGAACTGCGGGCGCAGCAGCTTGACCGCCACCACCCTGTCCAGCCGATCGTCCCTGGCCCTGTATACCTCAGCAACCCCTCCCTCCCCGATCTTCTCGATCAGCCGGTAGCGCCCCGCCAGGAGGCGCCCATCACCAAATACGGGCGCGGACCCGCCGGGTTCATAATCGGGGAAGTTAGTGCTCATAATGCCGAGGAGGAACTACTTGGTATAATTACTCGCCATCCATATAACGGCCCAACCGCCCGCCTGTCACGCTCTTTTGAGCTTACAGCAAATAACAGACCCCCGTCGTTTCGCGACGGGGGTCTGTTATTCATTACTTCAACTGTCGCTCTTCCACCCCGCCTCGCCAAGTGCCCGCTGCTTGCAGTAGGCGTAGAGGGCGTCGTAGACGGGCAGCATTCGCTCTATGGTTTCCGCGTCGTTGCCGCCCGCCAGGTCCGATATGCCGTTGGCGATGGCCCATAGCCCGTGGTTCTCAGAGCCATCTTTGGCCCATCCCGCCCTCTCGGCGGCCCGCACGCTCTGCCCCATGAGCACCAACGCCGGGTCGCTCTTATCGAGCTCGTGCTCCATTAGCAACTCCTGGAATCCGCTATGCTCCCGCGGCGTCCCCGTAAAGACGTAATTGTGAAACGGCTTCGCGCCCCCCGCGATCGCCCCTTCCATCTCGTCCTTCTCCACGAAACTGAACTCCGCCTCCCGGTCCAAAAACCTCCGTATCAGCCACGCCGAGGCCGTCCTGTCCATCTTCACCCGCTTGAGCGTTACCCAATTCATGGTAGCTGATCTCCTCTCTGATGCTGTGCGTAAAACGTAAGGGATGTGACCATAGCTGGTTGGTAATCCCAGATCAAGCACGCCTACCACCTTTACGTTTTACGTTTTACGAGTCCATCGCATACGGCAAACACACGGGCGTCCCCCGTTCCGGGTCGGTCAGGATATGGGCCCGGACCCCGAAGACCGAGGCCAGCAGCTCAGGTGTGATCACCTCGGCGGGCTTGCCGTCGGCCACTATCCTGCCCTCGTGCAGGGCCACCATCCGGTGCGCGTAGCGGGCCGCCTGGTTGAGGTCGTGCAGCACCAGCACCATGGTCATGCCCTTCTCGATGTTGAGCCGCTGCACCAGGTCGAGCACCTCCAACTGGTGCCCTATGTCCAGGAACGTGGTCGGCTCGTCCAGCAGCAGCACGGGCGTGGCCTGCGCCAGCGCCAGGGCGATCCAGGCCCTTTGCTTCTCCCCGCCCGAGAGGCTGTCCAACTGCCGGTGCGCGAACTCGGCCATCCCCGTAAGCTCCAGCGCCTCCGAGATCGCGGCGTAGTCCTGGTGCCGCAGCATCCGCAGCGCCCCCGCGTGCGGGAACCGCCCCTGCTCCACCAGCTCCGCCACCGTCAGCCCTGCCGGCGCTACCGGTCCCTGCGGCAGCACGGCCACCTTC
This sequence comes from Chloroflexia bacterium, assembly GCA_045805005.1. Lineage (GTDB taxonomy): Bacteria > Chloroflexota > Chloroflexia > QHBQ01 > JADMIH01 > JADMIH01. The sequence goes on along the minus strand of JBJMMB010000229.1, from coordinate 210 downwards.
CGCGCCACCTCGGCCGTCGGCATGCGCGCTATCGACTCCCCATCCAGCAGTACGCTCCCCACCTTCGGCTTCAGCAACCTCCCCAGCGTCTTCAGCAGCGTCGACTTCCCCGACCCGTTCGGCCCCACCAACGCCGTGATCTCCCCCTGCGTCACCCGCAGAGACAGCCCATCCAGCACCACCCGCTCCCCATACCCCACCTGGAGCGAT
>JBJMMB010000228.1:0-3042 GCA_045805005.1 Chloroflexia bacterium | reverse complement strand
TGACATAACCCCCTTTCCGTGCTATTCTTAACGTAATAAATGCAATGGCAATGACGGAAAGAGTAAGCGTGGCAGGAAGCTGCAGAGAGGCCAGGGTTGGTGCGACCGGCCGCCGAGAGCCCGCCGAAGATCGTTCCCGAGCCGCCCGCTGAAAGTCTTCATCAGAGGCTTGCTAATCGACATAGCCTCGCCGGATGAGTAAGTTGGGCCGGATTCGCCCCACGTTACGGGGGCATGGGCCGTAGGGCACGGCCCTGGTGAGTGGGCGCAGCCATGGCGCGCCAACGAAGGTGGTAACGCGGGTGATCCCCGTCCTTCTCGATGAGGGGCGGGTTTTTTGTTGGAGGTAACATGCAGGTTCACGACGCAGTGGAGATGGCGAGCAGGGCAGAGGGCCTGGGCACCGGGGCGCGGCTTACGCAGTTGCACCCGCACGGTCCGTCGGCGGACGCAGTGTTGGCGGTCGATCTGTTGGAGATAGATCCGGGCGGCTCCACCCCGTTGAGCGGCCACGCCGAGGAGCATGTGCTCTTCGTCGTTTCGGGCACCGGCGAGGTAAGTGGGGCCACCGCCGGCGGGAGCAGCGTCAGGCTGGCCCCCAACTTCGTGGTGCACATCGGCCATCGTGAGGTGCATTCCATACGCAACACCGGCAGCGAGCTCCTTCGGGTGCTGATTTCGACGCCCCTGATCGTATGGTCCGAGCGCGCCCTCGGCATCGCCTCGCCCGGCTTACATATGGAGACCGCCGCGCCTGCAGGCCCGCCTCCGCCCGTGCCGGCCGCGCCCGAAAGGCCGGCACCGTCGAAGCCCGCGGTGGAGTATCGGCCCGCGGCAACCGCCAGGAGCGGCCAGGACCTCCACGCGATCGCGGAGGCCCCCGTGGCCGAGCCAGTACAGCCGGCCCCGGATATTTCCGGCCTGGTGAAGAAAGCCTCCGAGCTGGCGGCCGCCCCCCGCTCCGAGCGGCGCCGGCCGCTCCCCCCGGAGCCCCAACCCGAGCCCGCGGCTCCTCCCGCGGGAGAGCCCCAGCAGGCCGAAGAGGACGGGGCCGCCGGTGACCTCATGGAGCTGACAGTGGTCTTCGATGGGGGCAGCCGGGGCAACCCCGGGCAGGGTTACGGCTCGTTCATGGTGCAGTCGCCCAATCGCAAGCCGGTCATAAAGCGGTTGGAGTTTGGGGACAACTACACCAATAACCAGGCCGAATACGACAGCTTGATACGGGCGCTGGAATACATAATCGAACGGCTGGAGGCCACCAACCGCTCGCCGCAGCAGGTACAACTTGACATAAAAGGCGACAGCGACCTGGTGGTAAACCAGTTGCTGGGAGTATACAAGGTGAAGGATGCCGGGCTCAAAGCGCGTCACGCGCAGGCGATAGAACTGCTCGACCGCTTTGCAGCCTGGATGATTAACTGGCACGAAAGGAATGAAAGCGTCAGGTTGTTGGGTCACTAAGAGGAGAAAGAAATGTTCAAGCCAGTTGATAACAAACTAGATTTTCCAAAAATGGAACATGGGATCCTGGAGTTCTGGAAGGAGGCTGATGCCTTCAGGAAGCTCCAGGAAAAGAACAAGGGCCACGAGCCGTGGTCCTTCATAGACGGGCCGATCACGGCTAACAACCCCATGGGGGTGCACCACGGCTGGGGGCGCACGCTCAAAGACATAGACCAGCGGTACAAGGCTATGCAAGGCTACGACCAGCGCTACCAGAATGGGTTCGACTGCCAGGGCCTCTGGGTGGAGATCGAGGTCGAGAAGGACCTCGGCTTCAACTCGAAGCGGGAGATCGAGGCGTACGGCCTCGACCGGTTCGCCCGCGCCTGCCGCGAGCGAGTGCTCAAGTATGCCGCGCAGATCACCGCGCAGTCCGAGCGGCTCGGGCAGTGGATGGACTGGGATAACTCTTACTACACCATGTCCGACACCAACATCGAGTACATCTGGCACATCCTCGCCAAATGTCACCAGAACGGCTGGCTCTACCGAGGCCAGCGCTCGATGCCCTGGTGCTGGCGTTGCGGTACGTCCCTTTCGCAGCACGAGCTTATCGGCACCGACAGCTACCACGAGGTCACTCACCGGTCGGTGTTCCTCAAGCTGCCCATAACCACCCCCGGCCACCAGGGCGAGAGCCTGCTGGTGTGGACCACCACGCCCTGGACCCTCACCGCCAACGTCGCGGCGGCGGTCCACCCCGACCTCGACTACGCTCGCGTGCGCCAGGGGAGCGACATCCTGTACCTGTCTCGCGGCACCCTGGGCCGTCTCCAGGGTGAGTACGAGGACCTGGGCACCGTTAAAGGCTCCGCCCTGGTGGGCCTCACCTACTCCGGGCCGTTCGATGACCTGCCGGCGCTCTCAAAAGTGGAGCACAAGGTGATCGCCTGGGACGCCGTGGGCGAAGAGGAGGGCACCGGCATCGTGCATATAGCGCCGGGCTGCGGGGCCGAGGACTTCGACCTGAGCAAGCAGTACGGCCTCGACGTGCTCGTGCCAATAGACGAGAACGGCGTCTACGGGAAAAACTACGGGCCTTTCGCGGGCCATCACGTGGCCGAAGTGGCCCAGCAAGTGTTCGACTCGCTGGAGGAGAAGGGTCTCCTCTACCGCCTGCTCGACTATACGCACCGCTACCCGGTGTGCTGGCGCTGCGGCACCGAGCTGGTGTTCCGCGTGGCTACCGAGTGGTATATCGGGGTTGACGAGATCAGGCCGCGCATGATAAATGCCTCCCGTGAAGTCGAGTGGATACCCGATTACGCCGGTAAGCGCATGGAGAACTGGCTCGATAATATGACCGACTGGAATATCTCCAGGAAGCGCTTCTGGGGCCTGGTGCTGCCTTTCTATGTGTGCGACTGCGGCGAGGTCACGGTCGCCGGTTCCCGCAAGGAACTGCGTGAGCTGGCCATAGACCCGCAGGTCGTGGACAACCTGCCCGAGCTGCACCGCCCGTGGGCGGACGAGGTGAAAATCAAGTGCCCGAAGTGCGGTGACGAAGTGTCGCGCATCCCGGAAGTGGGCGACGCC
>JBJMMB010000227.1:0-17915 GCA_045805005.1 Chloroflexia bacterium | reverse complement strand
GGGTTCCATCGGGCCGGGTGTGCCTCCCATCCAGGGAGGAGCGTCCACGTAGTATTCGGCCGCCGTCACGTTCTGCAGGTAGGCGTTGGCCTCCCAGTTGTAGTTTATTGTCGCGGTAAGCTCGACGCTCGCGCCCTGGGTGACGGTGATCGGGGTTGCGCCCAGCCCGTTGGCGTCGGGTCCCTTGGCGAGGAGGTAGGGTGTGCGGGCTATCTTCGCCATGTACACCAGCGCGCCGCGGTTTTCGTTCCATATTTCCTGGACCCGCGGGTAGGGTGGGTAGAAGCTGTCGCCGCTCAACTCTGTGGCGTAGGAGGGCACGCCAAGCTCCCCGTAGGCCCAGTCCATAGCGCTACCGTCAATTATAGAAGCGCAGTGGTCGCATAGAGGGTAGCCGTTGCCTCCCGCGTCGAGGGCAATCATGTGCTTGCTGATGTTGGCGATATCGGCTTCGTTTGGCGTGGCCGTGCCCGTATGCGCCCAAGGGTAGATCACCACCCTGCCATGGGAATGCAGGTCCTGATAAATGCCTGTAGTGGTGATGGGCGCGAGGTCCTCCAGGTTTGGCCCCCGCTGGTCCGGTATCAACTCTCGTATCTTAGCGACCACGGCCCTGGTCTCGTCTTCGGAGGCCGGCGATGCCCCTCGGTAGTTCGGGTCGCACGGCTCGCCCGTTGAGCCTCCGCAGCAGTTCCACATAAAGGGGAAGTTGCGGTTGAGGTCCACCCCAAACTGGTCTGTACTGGGCGGCCAGGTCGTGCAGCCTTCCGCGTTGTTGGCGTTCTTGCGCTGGAAATAGGGGTTGGACCCGCTTCCGCCCGCTTCCACGATGTGGTGCCCATCGGGGTTGATCATCGGCGCGACCCAGATGTCATGGTAGTCCACGAGCCAGTGGGCGTCCGCGTTGGTATCATAATTGTCGAGCAGCCACCTTATATAGCTCATAGCCACCTCTGGTGTGGCTATCTCCCTGGCGTGGATCCCTCCATCCACCCAGAACACCGGCTTCGGCCCGGCTATGCTCTGGTTAGTAATACGTATCGCCCACATATCGTAGCCATTGTACAACTCGGGCAGCGTGCAGGCCCCAACATGTGCTTTGCACCAGGAGTCCCCAAAATCGACCTTCTCTGCCAGACCAGGGTGCGCGGCAACCTCCTGGTCCAGGAAGCCCTGTATCTCTTCAACTGTATAGTAGCCGCCATAGAACGTGCCCGGCTCTATGACTTCTGAATTGGCCGGCCGTAACTGGGCGCCCGCCAGAGGCGCCGCGTCTAACAGAGCGACCTGGCACGCTAGCAGCAGCAAGCCCGTTGCTAACATAGCAGCAAGACTGGTCCTGAGCTTCGATTGCATGGCCATCTCCCGGTTACCAATGCGCTGGTAAAGTACCCATGTTCTCCGCTCCGTATTATACCTGACCTGCACGTTACTATTTGACAGCAAAAGGTGCTTATGCTGCGTTGGTCCAACTCACCGTCGGAACTTCTTGCCCGCGCCGCTTCGTTTCCCTCCACGCCCTATCCACAACGTACCGGCTGAGAACTCCGCCAACTTGTGCCGTTTTGACCCTGCCGGATGGAGGCATTGGGAGGAACTACATGGGCACTATTGAAGATAACCTGAAATGCATCTCGCGGCGTGCATTGCCGGCGTTCGCTCTCCTCGCCGTGTGGGCTCTTGTCTCCGCGTTGTCGTTACCACCCCTGGGTGGCGCCGCTGCTAATCCGGGCGGGAATCGATTACCCGCAGGCTTCATGGCCCCCAACCCACTACCTACCGTACAACCCAGCCTGACCGCTCCATGGACCCCCTTGCCTACGTTCACCGCTACACCGGTTGGCTCAGCTACTCCCGTGGGCACCGCCACGCCATGCCAGGGTGCCGCACAGGACGTTCCACCAACCCACCCGGACTACGAGGCCATACGCTTTCTGCTTTGCCGCGGCGCGATGGAAACGTTTCCTTGCGGCCAGCCCGGCGAGCCTTGCGTGCCGCCCAACAACTACCCATATTTCCGGCCCGGCACCCTCGTCACCCGCGAGGAAACCACCATGTACCTTACCCTGGCTGAGGGCTGGGCGCTCTACTGCCCTGGAACACCCACCTTCACCGACGTCCCGCCGTCGAGTCGTTTCTATTGCTTCGTAGAAACGCTTTACCATTATGGGGCTATTTCCCTATTTCCGGCTACAACGATGGCACCTTCCGCCCCGGCAACCCGGTGACGCGTGCCCAGCTCGCTAAGATAATCGTCCTCTCTCAAGGGTGGGCTCTCTACTCCCCACCCGCTCCCACCTTCACCGACGTTCCCGCCAGCCACGCCTTCTACCCATACATCGAGACTGCGTATTCCCACAACGTTATGGAAGGTTTCTGCGATGGTACTTTCCGCCCGGATAACCCGGTGTCACGAGCCGAGTTAGCGAGGTACCTGTATGCTGCCGTCACTCAGCCTGGCTGGCCTACCCATAGGGCCCCTACGCTCCTGTCTACCTGCATACCCCTACTGACTGCCACGCCAACCCCTACGGGGACCGTTACCGCGACCGGCGCGACATCTACGTCCACGCCGAGCGGCGTGCCGGCCAGCACTATCACGGCAACGCCGAGCATCCCTGCCCCCACCACAACCAACACTCCAACCGGCACTCCCACGCTGATACCCATGACCGTCTCCGACGTTCACCCTTCCGATTACTTTTACGAGGCGGTGCGCATGCTCTATGGGCGCGGCATAATTTCCGGTTATGCCGACAACATCTTCCGGCCCTACAACAACACCACCAGGGGCCAGTTGTCCAAGATAATAGTGCTCGCGAAGGGTTGGTCTGTATACAACCCGATCACGGCCACATTTCGCGACGTGCCCATGGGCTCCCCATTTTTCGCCTACGTGGAAACCGCCTATGCCCACCAGGTAATATCCGGCTACGGTTGTGGCGATGGCTGCCTCGAATTCCGGCCCGGCAACAGCATTACCAGGGGCCAACTGTGCAAGATCGTTGTGCTCGCCCAGGAATGGCCTCTGTACGATCCGCCGTCGCCCACGTTCATAGATGTGCCGCCCGCGGACCCATTCTTCAGGTATGTCGAGACCGCCTACAGCCGAGGTATAATATCCGGTTACGATTGCGGCCCCGGCTGCCTGGAGTTCCGCCCCGGCAATAATGCGATCCGGGGGCAGATTTGCAAAATAGTTTACGGCGCATCGAACTAGGATCGGGCCATTCCCACCTGGCCTGCCCCTCCTCATGGCCTGACACCTCGATCTACTGGGTGACGTAGTCGAACAGGCTCTTCAGGTAAAATCCCCACTAAGGCCATGCGCCGGAGTATAATCTAGGAGAAGGAGCTATCTATCATGGCGACCAGAGAAAGCGTTAGCGACTGGCTTAACAGGTACGTCGATGCATGGAAGAGTTATGACCCGCAGGCTATAGGCGACCTGTTCAGCGAGAACGCCGAGTACTACTACGGGCCATATCATGGCGAACCTTTGCGTGGACGAGATGCGATAGTGGTCAATTGGCTTGATAACAAAGATGCACCAGGCACTTATGAAGCCAGCTACTCGCCCATCGCGGTTGAGGGCGATGTTGGAGTGTCCAACGGGCGCAGCACCTACTACAATTCTGACCGCTCCGAGATGGTCACGCAGTACGACAACATCTTCGTGATGCGCTTCGACAAAGACGGCCGCTGCTCCGAGTTTCGGGAGTGGTTCATGGAGAAACCGAAACCCAAGGAGAAAGGCTAGCCTGTGAAGTGTGGCAAGACAGTAGGCCCTACTGCCCTTGTGGTGCTCCTGAGCCTCATATTGTCCGGTTGCTTGTTCGAGAGCCCCACTCCGTCGCCTATCGTACCCACTCCCACCGCGTCCTCCGGCCCAACGCCGGCGGGCGGGAGGGTGCGGTACGGCTGCGAAGACGCCTGGTATCTGGAGCCCTCCAGCGTGCCGGCAAAGATAAATCAGGCAGAGGCGGAGAAGCGGATGCGCGCCTTTTTCGAGGAGAGGGGACCACACAAGGCTATGGAACTGCTGGAAGTCCACTACGGCACCTGGATCCAGGGAGATGAGGAGGAGAGCGAAGCCCGCGAAACTCCTGGGGCCACGCCCACCGGCGCTCGCGTAGTGTGGCTGCTCGTCTTCCGCTGGCTGCCGCAGCCGGGACCCGAGAACACCCCGCCGCCAGGCTACGCCAACCGTCTGCACGGAATCGTTGACACACAAACCGGAGAGCCGGTCGTGGGTTGCGCGTCAATGATGAAGGTAAGCCTGCTTAGGAACCATCAGCCGCACAGTCATGCCCTCGCTGGTAGTATCCGACCCCTCTTGTGAATCGCAGATGACGAGCGATCCAGTCACGTCCTGGCTACGAAAACCTGGTGATCCCACCAAGAATCGTGGGAGCGAACCTCGTGTTCGCCCTACCCGCGCACGACCACGAGCCGGGCGAACACCAGCTTCGCTCCTACGATTTTTAGCCTGGTTGTTCCCCCCAGGCAAGACCGGGCCCCTCCTGGTCGTGGTCTTGCTCCTGCCTGGACTAACCGGGTGCCTGGGCCCCGGTCAGCCGGCACCGGATGGTACGCCAACCCCGCCCGGCGGACCCCAGCCGGTCGCCACGGGGAGCCCGACGGTTCGTGGTATCCTCGCCGTCGGGCAGCCCACGCCACGTGCGAACCAGGGCCCGTGGCTCATTTTCGAGGAGAAGCCCGACAATAGCACCTTCAGGATCGACCCCACCAGGCGCTACGAATTTGAGTACGACTACAAGAACGAGGGCAACGCCACCCTTAACATTACCGACGTCAGGCTTGAACCCCTTGAGTCCGGCGGCTCAACAACAGGCGTTACCGCCTCGATGTCAAAGACCACCCTGGCGCCAGGGCAGGCCGGCGAATTGGAGATAACGATCGACAATCCACCGCCCGACGCCAAAGGTGTCGTCCTGCATATAGTCTGCAACGACCCCACGCGGCCCCAACTCGTATTCCCCATCCGGCTCGAGATCCTCCAGGGATCAGCCGTGCCAGCGACCCCTAACCGCTAACCCCTGATCCCCGAGATCCATCGCCCACCTAAGCGCTTATCAGAGCGCGGGGGTCTCCCTACCTGGGGCTTGGGGATGCCCCCATCTCCCCTGTAAGAAAGAGGTGCAGGGCCTTCCCTGCTGGGGGTTTGGGGGTGGTAATGGCGTAGCGACTTGACGCTCAGGAAGGTCATCCAGACGAAGTCACCCGTACTCAAGAGTGTTCCCATGCCGGCTATCTTACAGCCTCCCTCAATGGGAGAGTCAATGGGTTAGAGTAAGTCTGATATACTGGGTCCTGCAAGACCCAAGCAGGAGTTGGACGATGCTGCCTTCACATGTTTACCTGGATAAACTAGGCATCCCTTACGAGCGCCTCACCTTCCCACCCACGACCGAGAAGGGAGCCGCGCAGGTGGCCCGCGCCCTCGGTTACCGGGAGCGCCAGATGGTCAAGACCCTCGTCTTCGAGACCGACAAGAGCGAGCGGATCCTCATCATGCTGGGGGCGACCAGAACGCGGTCTCAGGCAACCTGAAGAAGGCTCTGGGCTCCCGCAACATCCGCCTGGCCGACCCCGAGGTTGTCAAGGCCACGACCGGCTACGTCATAGGGTCCATACCCCCGTTCCACTGGCAGCCCGAGGGCTTCCGCTCGTTCATCGACGCGGCCCTCATGGAGGAGCCCGTGCTTGGCGTCGGTGCCGGGCAGTGGGGGGAAGAGATCATGATCACGCCCGCCAACCTCGTCCAGGCCAGTCGGGCCCAGGTGGTCAATCTGACGGACAGAGACCGGCCTGTGTTCCTCGATGGCTAAATCAACTTGCTTCAACCCGCGGAACCGGCGCTCAGCCCGCTTCGTCTTTATATTGAGGCCCCGGTCACCGGCCGGCACGCATGCAACACGTGCCTGCTTTGCCGGCTGGTCGTGAGAAAAATCCATAGGAAACCGAAGGAGCATTATTGTGAGAACCCGATTGCGTTTCGTCCCAGCCCTGGCGTTTGCGGTAGCGGTGCTGGCCCTGTCGCTCACCTGGGGTTGGAGCGCGTACGGCAATACAAATGCACAGTCAAGCGGCGGCTGCCGGACCTTCCCGGAGACGGGGCACAAGGTTTGCGGGAGGTTCCTGGACTACTGGCAGTCGCATGGTGGGCTGCCCCAGCAGGGCTACCCCCTCTCGGAGGAGTTCACCGAGACCAGCGCCCTCAACGGCCTGCCTTATGTGGTCCAGTATTTCGAGCGGGCGGTATTCGAGTACCACCCCGAAAACAAACCCCCATACGACGTGGAGCTTTCGCAACTCGGCACGTACCTGGGCAAGCAGCTCTATACCCAGGGTTTCCCCGCGGCCGCCGGTGTAACTCCGTTCTACGAGGATCGCACTGAGGCCGTGAACGCCCTCAAGTCGTACTACAATGCCATCAACCGCGAGGAGTACCAGCGCGCTTACGGCTACTTCGACGGAGCGCCCAACCCACCGGCCTCCCTCGCCCCAAGCTACGACAAGTTCGTACAGGGCTACGCGAACACTGTCTCCGTCACTCTAGCTTACGGCAAGGAGTTCGTAGGCGCGGCAGCGGGGAGCATCTACGATAGCCTGCCCGTGTTCCTAACCGCCAAACACACCGACGGCAGCACACACGCCTTCGCGGGCTGCTACACCCTGCGCCGCACCAACGAGGGCATCAGCCCCAACCCGGCCGATCTGCTGTGGCGCATCTACTCAGCCGACCTGTCCGAGGTGCCGGCCAACACCGCTCCAAGCGCCGCCTTGAACCGGTCGTGCAACCAGTAAAATGTAATGCGTAATGCGTAAGGGTGGTAGGCGTAGTCGGTTCGTGCTCACCATCCCACCCTCGCCAACATCCCCTACGCGTCATGCATTACCTATCCGCCGGGTGATCGTCAGGAGCGGGGTCCTGGGCAGCAGCTAGAGCATGAGCCTTGCGCCGTCCCACCAGCCCCGCAGTCAGGGACAGCACGCCCAGCACCGCTATCACCAGGAGGGTGGCTCCCCAGAGGACCGGGTCGGGCTGGCCGTTTGTTCGGGCGCTTGCGGTATTCGCGGCGGGGCCTACGGCCTCTTGCACGTGACCACCTTCAACCAATCGCGAGCCGCCCGACTGGCCTTCCGAGCTTACTGCGCCGGGGAGTTGGCCAGCTGCGCCGACCGCCTGGATCTCGGGTGTTGAAGTGCGGACCCATTGGATTCGGAAGGAGCCATCCGTCGCTCCGGCAGTTACGTGGGGCAGTGCCGCGCCGCTGTCGGCCGGGGTCGGGGTAGACGTCGGGCTGGACAGGGGGGTGGGCGTAACGGTGGCTGTGGCCGTGGGCTTCTTGGGCGGTGGGTACGTGCCGATGACCTCAAGGGCCGAGCGAGCGTTCAGGCACGACAGGCGGTAGAATAGGCCCTTGCCATTCGTGCTGCCGTAGCCCGGCGAGAAGCGGTCGCCGTAAGGGTCGTTGACAATCAAGTGGTTGTTCTTGGTGTAGCCCACCACCACCAGGATGTGGCCGACCGGCGTAAGGCTGTTGTTCAGAATGACCGGATGGCCCCGTTTCAGGGCGGCTACGATGCTGTCCCAGCCGGTGCCTATACGCTTGCTGGTCAGCCCATGCCACTGGAGCACCGTGGCCATGCGCCCCCAATCCGCCAGCCCTCCGGGGCTTATAGCTCCATAGAGGCCCGCCACCCGGTTGCCCCGCGGGTCAGCCGCTACCGCGCTGTACGTGTGGCCGTACATCGTGTATACGTTGGTCACATAGGGGCCGTAGTCCGTCCCCGCCGCCAAGGGCGTCTTCTTCGTAGAGGGAGTGCCCGTGCCCGGTGAGAGGAGCCGTTCCTGGTTGGTTGCGGCATTCTGCGTGGCCACGTAGTCCTTCCAGGGGTCGAGCTTGCCATAATAGGCGAGCACCATCGCCACACTAGTGGGCCCGCAGGCCCAATTGCCATCCGCGCCTCCTATGTCCGTCACCTGCTGTATATAGGGCACGTCCAGTTTCATCACCACCGGCCCCGGCTTAGGGTAGCAATCGGGCCCGGGCGGCAACCATGTGCTGGTGCTCGTTGCCGTGGGGGTGGCCGTGCGGGTGGCCGTGCCGGTCCTCGTTGGCGTGGCGATCACCACGCGAGTGGGCACCGGGGTGGCGGAGGGCGGCTCAGGGGTGTCGGTCACGATGCCCACGCTCGGATAGGCGTCAACGACCGGGTTGGTGGTGTGTTGGGGGACAGGCGTGTCGGAGGGAGGCGCGGTGTTTACGGGCACCGGCGTATGCGTAAACGTGGGCAGCACTTGAGTGAGGACCGGCACCAGCGTAGGGACAGCAGTGAGAGTGGGCGGTTCAATGTGAGCAGTCGGCGTGTCGGGCACGGTTTCAGGGGTGGGGGATGCCTGCTCGGTCACTATAGGGAGGGGTGGTTCGGGCGTGGGCGTCGGGCCGTCGCCTGCAAACGCGGGCGAGCCAAGGGGCAGCCAGGCAAGGAGAAGCGCGAACAGTGCGATCGCTAATGACACTGCTCGACCTGCGCGAGAACACGCACCCCGCCGGGGCGCTACTCGTTTGATGGAATTATGTAGCGGATCGATTGGCACGGCGTAGACGAATCAGGATAATGATTGCAGATCGCTCGACATTTCCGCCTTGAAAAAGCACACACGGTCCCCAACCGGCCGGCTATATGCACCAGCGCACTCGCTACCTTACTAGGACGCCGAATCCGGATGCCTGAGGGCCTTCGGACCAATTATACTCAATCGCCTTGCTGGAGGGTAATCCCACGGCAGGGTTTAGAGGGTAGCCAATTGGTAACATGGGCGTACTAATCGCGGCTCAGGACCTTCCTCGCACAGCAATACTCGTGCCCGCCGCCGCTGTACGGTGGAACGAGAATTGCGATAAGGCGGTCAGGCGGCGCATGCGAAAGAAGCAATCGGGATGAAGGAGAAAGACGATGAAGCGAGGGACCTTACAGGCCTCCTGGGGTCCTGTACTTATTTTTGGTTTTACGATGCTGGTTCTGCCTGTGCTCTCCGGCTGTGATTTCAGCCTCGAAGGTTTGACCGCCGACAAGCAGACACTTGCGGCCCCTCAGCCTGCCACGAAGCCGACCGAGATGCACGTGGTCCCCGAGAGCAAAGAGGTGGTATTCAAGGAGACAGGTCAGGCCCTCGGCGGTCCCTTCCTAACCTATTGGCAGGAGCATGGCGGCGTGGCGGTCTTCGGCTATCCGATATCTGAGTCACTGGCCGAGACCGCCGATAATGGTGAGCAATACACCGCCAAGTACTTCGAGAGGGCCCGCATGGAACTCCACCCCTCGGCTGGCTCAAAGGTGGTGCTGGGCCGCCTCGGATCGATCCTACATCGCGCCGAGCGCACTGCCGCGGCCCTTCCCGACGCCCGCTATTTCCAGGAGACCGGCCACAACCTCTCCAGTCCCTTCCTCGAATTCTGGACCGAACATGGAGGACTCGACGTCTTCGGCTATCCAATAACCGAGGTTCGCACCGAGCGCAGCACCGGCGGCCCCGACTTCAAAGTCCAGTACTTCGAGCGAAGCAAGTTCGAGTTGCACGCCACGTCATCGGGCACCTCCGAAGTCCAGGTTGGCTTGCTGGGCAGCCAGATGTACCGGGGCCAGTATGGGAAGTAATACGTGCTGCGTAATGGTGATTGGCCAAAACGAGACAATGGAGGATGGACGGTCTCTCTGGGGGTCGGGGATAGATACTATTTGCAGCATTGCGGGTAGGCGGGGCCAGGATGCGGGATTTCCGGTTTTTCCGGTTTTTGGGGATGGAACGTGCGTCGTGGATGGAAAATGGGAAATTTGGCATTAGATACTATTTGTTGCCAATGCGCTGATTCTCTAATGTAAACATGCAGTAAGGTGGTCGGAGTAACTGGTTGTTTATTCTTAGGACCCGGTTACCCCTACCACCTTCACGTTTTACGTTTTGGGTTTTACGCTGCGCCTCCCGGCTTCCAATCCTTCCTGAGGGTATCGCGGATTGAGGTGTAGGTCCTGTCCTCTTCCACAGCCTGGCGTATGGCGGGCTCGAACACTTTGTCGTAAAACTCCTGCCCCATCCGGCGCACTATCTCATCGTGGAACAGCTCGTCGGTCTGGGGCTTGCCGTTGAGCTCATGCCATTTGGGTTTCTCGGCCCCTTCCCGCTCGCCTTCATCTTCGGCCGCCCCATCTCCGGCATGCCTGGGCTTCTGCGAGAGCCCACCACCGAAGCGGCGCGAGGCCACAACCTTCGCCACCCACAGGCCGTACCCCGCCGCCTCGTCTTCAGGCGTGCCCTCCTTGATGGCTTTCTGGCGGTTGTACTCGGCGAACACGTCAAACCTGCGAATAGGCGTTCTCGGTTTTAGCATGGTCGAATCCATCCGAACCCTCCACCCTGGTGTTCCTGTGCAATTACTTCCCCTTCGGGAATTACGAGTTACGAGTTACGAGTTACGAGTTGGTCTTTTCCCAATTAAGTGGTTCGTGATTACCGAGGGAGGAGCAGGTTCCGTGCCTCTGTTGACAAATTAACCCCAATTCGTCATGCTTTACTCATAGCACACCATCCATTAGCGCTGCGCTCAAAATCCCAATCCAGAGAACTTTCATGAATAAGGGGCGTGATCATACCTTGGCCGAACAAATCCAAACTCGGGGTGCCCGTCGGGCCTCCAAAGTCCAGAATCGTAAGAGCCGCTCCCTCGCGGGCTCCTGGCAGTTCCAACTCGACCCGGACGGGACCCTCACCGTCCAAAGCCTTTCGCCGGACCGCGAAATTCAGGTGCCCATGCCCTGGCAGGCGGCCTGCCCCGATCTCGAGCACTACGGCGGCTACGCGTGGTACCGGCTCCACGTTGATCTCGCTAAAGATTGGCTGGGCGGCCAACTACTGCTCCACTTCGGCGCCGTCGATTACTGGTGCGAGGTCTACGTGAACGGGGCCCTGGCCGGGGAGCATGAAGGCGGCTACACGCCCTTCGACGTGCCAATAGGAGCCCACGCCCGCCAGGGCCCCAACGAAATCACGATCCGCGTGTACGACCCCGTGCAAACCGGGATCCAAATACCCAGGTGGCCCCTGGGAAAAGACGATGGACGAGGGACGACGGAAAATGGGAGTAAGGATACCGGTTCCCCCTCGGCTTCGCCGTCGACCGCTGACGCTCATACCCCATCGTCCATCGTCCATCGTCCATCGTCCGGCGCCGGCCGCGGACCCTTCGACGCCAACCAGGTGCCCCACGGCAAGCAGGACTGGTACATCAACGTCGGAGGCATCTGGCAGGATGTCACCCTCACCTCCCTGCCCCCTACCTACATCGAGTACCTTCGCGTTACCCCCGACATCCACACAGGCGAAGCGCATGTCCAAATTGAGGTGGCAGGCGACACCGATCACCTGGCGGACGGCAAACTGGAAGTGATAGTGCAGGCACGAAACGGAGATGCCTGGCAGCAGACCATCGACCTTGATGCCGCCGGGCCTACTTACACGGCTACCGTCACCGTGCCACAGCCCGACCTGTGGAGCCCCGAGAGCCCGACCCTCTACACCGCTATCGCCCTCCTCGATCTCCCCGGCGGCCACGACGAGAAAAGCGCCCGCTTCGGCTTCCGCGAGATCGCCACCCGCGAGGGCCGGCTGCTTCTCAATGGCCAGCCATTCTATCTTCTTTCCGCCCTTGACCAGGACTTCTACCCGGATACCATCTATACCGTGCCATCGGAGGCGTACCTCCGCGACCAGTTCCGCAAGGCCAGGGCCCTGGGCTTCAACAACCTACGCTGCCACATCAAGCCCCCCGACCCTCTCTACCTCGACCTCGCCGACGAGATGGGCCTTACCGTCTGGGAGGAGATACCCTCCTGGCGCACCTTCGCCCCCAAAGACACCACCGACCCGGCCTACCTGCACCTCAGCCCCGATGTGAAGGAGCGCGTCGCGGCCACACTCGCCGAGATGGTGCGACGCGACTACAACCACGCCTCACTCATCATCTGGACCATCGTCAACGAAGACTGGGGCACCTTCCTCCCCCTCAGCGCCGAGGACCGCCGCTGGGTCTCAGAGATGTACGACCTGTGCAAGGAACTCGACCCCACGCGCCTGGTTACCGACAACTCCGCCTGCCCGGCGCCCTGGGGGCCCAACATACACGTCAAAACCGACCTCGATGACTTCCATATCTACGCTAATATCCCCGACCAGGCCCGCGGCTTCGAGCACACCGTCTCGCAGCTAAACCTGCGGCCCGGCTGGACCTTCTCCGCGCACGGCGACGCACAGCGCACCGGCAGCGAGCCTCTGATACTCTCCGAGTTCGGCAACTGGGGCCTCCCCTCGATGGAACTGCTCAAGGAGCCCGACGGCTCCGAGCCGAGCTGGTTCCGCACGGGGCCCTGGTGGTCGCGCTGGGACGGCGACCCGGGCTGGCCCACCGGGGTCGAGGAGCGGTTCCGGAGCCTGGGCCTGGATGCCATCTGGCCCGATTACGAGGCTTTCGCCACCGCCACCCAGTGGCACCAGTTTGCCGCCCTCAAGTTCGAGATCGAGGTCCTGCGCCGCCAGGCCCAGATCGAGGGTTACGTCGTCACTGAATTCACCGATGCCTACTGGGAAGCGAACGGCCTCCTCGATTTCGAGCGCAACCCCAAGGCATACTTCGGCCTCTTCTCGCAACTGAACGCGCCCGACGTGATAATGGCCACCACACCCCGGCATGTATTCTGGGACGATGAGAGCGTGCAGGTGCAACTCCACGGCTCCCACTACGGCGATTCCGACTGGTCGGGCGCGCGCTTGCGCTGGTCGTCGGCCGCCGCGACCCCCTCCGGCGAGAGGCCCGTACCTGGTCTGGCCCGTGGCTCCAGCAGCTTCCTGGGCACCGCTAATTGGCCTCTACCCAAGGTGGATAAGGCCCAGCCTTTCTTTGTTGACCTCAGCCTCCAGTCCCGCCAGGGCCGGAAACTGGCCGAGAACAGCCTGGAGCTGCTGGTACTTCCCCACGAAGCACGCGTCGCTGCTTACGAGGGTCGCATGGCGGTCATCACCGCTGACGAGCCCCCTACCGAGCCCCTCCCGGAGCCCCCCAACACCCAGACCCTCGATGAGGCGATGGAAGCTAAGCCGCACGGCGAGACCTCCTCGGGTGCCGCCTTTCCTCCGCCCCCGGACGAACAGGAGGTCCCCCAGAGCGACCTCGGTCGCGCACTTGGCGGGCTTGGCTACAGGGTCACGGGGCGCATCACGGCTGATACCGGTGTTGCCGTGGCAACCTACGTGGGCCCTGGCCTGCTCAAATGGGTGCGCGACGGCGGCGATTTACTTTACATAACTAGAAGCGCGGGGCCGTTCTTCTGGGTGCAGGGGCGTGGGGGCTCGTACGGCGGAAACTGGATCACCGCCTATAGCTGGCTGCGGCCCGACGTCTACCGCCGTCTCAGTAGCGTCTCCAGCCCGCTTGGTATGCCCTTCATTGGCGTAATGCCCCCCGCGACGATTCTGGGCTTGCCGGTCGAGAACCCTGCCGCTCAGGAAGACTTCCTGGGAGGCATGATAATGGGTTGGGTCCGCCACCCCGCCGTGCATACCGTGCAATTCCGCTACGGCAGCGGGCGTGTGATCATGACGACCTTTCCGCTCGACCAGGCCCTCCCAGGCGACCCGGCCGGTGTGGCCCTCCTCCACGACCTGGTCGACCACCTCACATCCGACGCCTGCCGCCCGACCGTCGTCGCTTCGCGAGCTACGAATTAGGAATTACTTCCCTTTCGGGAATTACGAATTGGACTGAGGGCTCGCTGGGGGCTGGGGGCTGGGGACTGGTCGATCCCAGCCCCCAGCACCAGAGGGGACCCCGTGCTGCCTGCGCTGTTGCCCCTGTTGCCTAACCTCGGTGATGGCGGTACACGACCAGGGCGCAGCAAGCGGCGCCCCTACGCCGGGTTTGGGTGGTGTACCCTAAAGATTGGGGTACACGACCAGGGCAGGCAACGGGGGCCTGCCCCTACAGGATGGTCTTTTTGCGTGTCTCTTGAAGGCATTGCGCCTTAGCTTGATGCGTATAGGCAGGCAACGGGGGCCGTCCGCTCCGCTGCCCGCGCTTCGCTCATGCCTTACCGGCGTCCGCCGCCTGCCGAGAATGAATGGGCCCTGGCACCCAGGACGAAGGATTGACATTGGGGCCTCTTTGCTCTATACCATAAGGGGTAATTTTGAATTTGGGTTATTGTATTTTGTAATTCGCTATGCGGAAGTAATTGGAGCGAAGCGATATGGCTATCCCTCAAGCAGACGAAGATATTCTCGCACCCGAGACTCTGGCGAAGACCAGGATCGACTTCGCCGAGCGCTGCCTCGTTAATGCCCAGGACCTGAGCCGCATGATGGACCTCAAAGCCAGCTTCCTCTTGTCGGCGGTGGCCCTTATGACAGCCGCTCTTGGCATCGTCGCCTCCAAGGCCCTCGACGTGAAGACTCCGGACACTCTGCGCACTCTGCTCAAGGTGGCGGGCATGCTGTCTTTCGTGGGGTACATCGTGCTGGCCTTCCTGGTCGTCTTCACCGCTACCCAGGTCTTCAAGGCCCTGGGTCGGGTGTCGGCCCACGAGTCGCTCGCGCCCGGTCTGATTTTCCCCCTGATCGTCCTGGAACGCTACCAGGCCGACGGCGTGATTGATGAAGAACGCTACTTTGACAAGCTGATGCGCATAGGCTCGAACGACATCCTGCGTGACTTCACCAACCAGATCCTGGCGGTATCCGCCGTCT
The DNA here is from genome assembly GCA_045805005.1 of Chloroflexia bacterium. GTDB lineage: Bacteria > Chloroflexota > Chloroflexia > QHBQ01 > JADMIH01 > JADMIH01. The sequence goes on along the minus strand of JBJMMB010000227.1, from coordinate 3,091 downwards.
ACCAGCGCAAGCAGTCGGAGATTAACACCTCCGTGCGCTTCTTCCAGTACCTTTGCATATTCTGGATAGTCACGATCCTTCTCCTGCTCATCCTCCTGGCGAGTGGCCTCTTCGGCTAGGTTACGTTGAGGGCCGGGGTTGGGGGTTGGGAACCCGGCCGACAGCAGACTCTGATCGCCGTCCGCTGACGCTTCCGGCGCTGTCGCTCATGCCCCTGGCCAGTCCCCGGTCTCACCGCCGAATTTCCGCCCCTCAAGACCCTCGATATCCGCCCCAACAAGCTCCGCATTCAGCGTACCCCAGGGCTCGTTACTCGGCACTCGGCACGGACGACTATGATATAATACCAGCGCGCCTAGGCTCATTCTAAATATCAGGAGGAAAGTAAATGTTGATCAAGCGCCAATTATTCGGCCGGGCCGGCATGATGCTGGCTGTGGCCTTTTTGTTAGTGCCGCTGCTCGCGGCATGCGGCGGAACTGCCGATACCCCCACACCCGCCGCTCCCGCGGCCACCGATACGCCTGCGGCTGCCGCGGCTACCGATACCCCTGCCGCGGCCGTGTCAACCGACACCCCCGCAGCAGCGGAAACCACTCCGACCGAGGCCGCCATGGCCGGCGAAACCCCCAGCGCGGGCACTGCCATGAGTGGCACCCTCAAGGTTGGCCTCGTCACCGACGTTGGCCGCCTCAACGACAAGTCTTTCAACCAGTCCTCATGGGAAGGCGTCGAGAAGGCCAAGACCGATTTGGGCGTACAGGATAAGGCCATCGAGACCACCGATACCAAGGACTACGCTAAGAACATCCAGCAGTTCATCGATGACAAGTACGACGCTATAGTGACGGTCGGCTTCGCCCTCGGTGACGCCACCATCAAGGCGGCCCAGGCCAACCCCAACGTCAAGTTCATCGGCGTCGACCAGTTCCAGGACCCGAGCAAGCCGACCATCCCCAACCTCGCGGGTCTGGTCTTTGAAGAGGACAAGGCGGGCTACGCGGCCGGTGTGCTCGCTGCCTCCCTGTCCAAGAACAACAACGTCGGCGCGGTCTGCGGCACCGACTCCGTACCTCCCGTGTGGCGCTACTGCGAGGCATTCAAGGCCGGAGCTAAGTCTGTCAAACCCGACATCACCTCGCAGGTGGTCTACCACAGCGACGTCGACATAACCAAGACATTCGTAGACCCTGACTGGGGCAAGACCACAGCTCTCTCCATGATCGACCGCGGGGCCGACGTGGTGTTCGGCGCGGGCGGGCAGACCGGTAACGGCGCTATCTACGCCGCCAAGGAGAAGAATATCCCCGCCATCGGCGTCGACACCGACCAGTACTTCACCATTGGTGACCAGTACAAGGGCGCGCTGGTTTCCTCGGCCATGAAACTCCTCACCCCGGGCGTGTATGATCAGCTCAAGGCCGTGCAGGACGGCACCTTCAAAGGCGGCAACGTCAACGGCACCACCGGTATGGCCCCGTACCATGACTGGGACTCCAAGGTGCCCGCCGACGTCAAGGCCAAGATGCAGCAAGTGGACGCCGGCCTCAAGGACGGCTCCATAAAGACCTGCGTCTCCCCCGCCAAGGGCGCCCCCAGCCCCTGCGGCGGCACCGCAGACGCGACACCTACCAAGTAATACGTGACGCATGATGCGTAATGCGTAAGGGGAGTCAGCGTAGCGGGTTTGTGGTTTTCAAACCTGGTACGCCCGCAACCATTACGCATTACGCATTACGCATCACGCATCACGCATCACATAGCTTGAGCGCCAGGACTACCACTAGCACCCTATCCACACTCTGGCAGCGGTTCGTGCAGTCGTTTGCCGTGCCGCTGCTGGCGGTCTTTACAGCGCTCGTGATTAGCGCACTGGTGATATGGGTAACCACCGGCGACCCCTCTAAAATATTCGCGGCCTACCGTGGGCTCTGGCAGGGCGCGTTCGGCACGCCCCGTAACTTCTCCGAGACCCTACAAACCAGCACGCCCTACGTCTTCGGAGGCCTCGCCGTGGCCCTGGCCTTCAAGTGCGGTCTGTTTAATATAGGCGTCGAGGGCCAACTCGCCCTGGGTGCGGTCTGCGCAGCTTTTGTCGGCTACAGCTTGAGGGGCCTCCCCTTCATCGTGCACTTGCCACTAACCGTGGCGGCCGGCCTGCTGGGCGGTATGTTCTGGGGCGCTATACCCGGCGTACTCAAGGCTTACCGGGGCGCGCACGAGGTCATCGTGACCATCATGATGAACTACATCGCCGCTCAGCTCGTTCAGTACCTGCTCAACGGGCCAATGATGGACCGCAGCCCCGGCAACGTCACCGCCCGCACGCCCGAGATCCTTCCCAGCGCCCAACTCCCGCCGATATTCACAGGCACCATGGCTAACGCCGCGACCTGGTCGCTGCACTGGGGTTTCCCGCTCGCCGTGCTCACAGCTGTGGCCGTCCAGATCTTCCTCTCCCGCACGACAGTCGGTTTCGAGATACGCACGGTGGGTGCCAACCCCAATGCTGCCCGCTATGCAGGCATGAACGTCGCCAGGAACATCGTGCTCGCCATGACCCTGAGTGGTATGCTGGCAGGGGCTGCGGGCGCGATCGAGATCGTAGACGTGACCCACCGCCACGAGCTGGGCTTCGGCTCGGGCTACGGCTTCGACAGCATCGCCATCGCCCTGCTGGGCCGAAACAACCCGTACGGCGTGGTGGCGGCCGCGGTGCTTTTCGGCGGCCTCAAGTCGGGCGCCACCCAGATGCAGGTCAACACCGACCTTCCCGTTTCCATCATCTCCATCATCCAGGGCCTGATCCTCCTCTTCGTGGCCGCCGACGGGATCATCCGCAGGCTCTACCGCATACGCGTCAAGTCTGAGTCCCAGACCCTTACTCTTGCCCCCGCCGCGGTGCTCGCCGAAGCCGGCGTCTCCGAAGCGCCCATGTCCGACTCGTCGTTCGAGATAGCCCGAACCGGCCTGCCCGACGCCTCCCCCAACGCCGACCCCACCGGCCCCGAGGAAGGCATCGGCAAGATATGACTTCGTAATTCGTATTTAGTTTTTATGATGTTTATTTGGTGGTTTAGGTTATTTTTGT
>JBJMMB010000226.1:0-5971 GCA_045805005.1 Chloroflexia bacterium | reverse complement strand
GCCCCTACAAGCGTCCGCCGCCCGCCGAGAATGAATACACCCTGGGCGGCTACGAGAGAAGAAACGGCCAAGACACCAGGCTGCCAGGACGCTGGGACGCCAGGATTTATCTCAATCTAGGATTACGTCGTGTGGGCCGCTTTCGCGGAGGCCGGCGGGGGTGATGCGGCGGAAGCGGGCGTTTTGCCAGAGCTCCTCTATGGTGCGGGCGTTGGAGTAGCTCATGCCGCTGCGCAAACCGCCTACGAGCTGGATTAGCACCTCGCGCACGGGGCCGCGGTAGGCTACCATGGCTTCAACGCCCTCCGGGACGACCTGGCTGAGCCATTCATCGTCCTCTTGCTGGTGTACTCCGGATAGTTCGATCTCGCGCTTGCGGCGGGCTGCGGTGGCGCCCAGGGAGGCCATGCCACGGTAGGTCTTGTAGCGCTGGCCGCGGCGGGTGACGGTCTGGCCGGGACTCTCGTCGGTGCCCGCGAGGAGGCCGCCGAGCATGACGGTGGAGGCCCCAGCTGCCAGCGCTTTGGTGATGTCGCCTGAGGCCTTGATGCCGCCGTCGGCAATTACCGGAACGCCCGCCTCGCGGCAGACTGCTGCGCACTCGAGCACGGCGCTGAACTGGGGCACGCCCGCGCCGGTGACCAGGCGCGTGGTGCAGGTCGAGCCGGGGCCGACTCCGACTTTCACGGCATCGGCTCCCGCCTCTATCAGGTCGAGGGCCCCTTCGGCGGTAGCAACGTTGCCTCCGACCACGTCCACGTCGGGCCAGCGCTCCTTGAGCTGGCGCACGATCTCGATCACGGCGTCCGAGTGGCCGTGGGCTACATCAACCACCAGCACGTCTGCACCGGCTTCGAGCAGCGCGCCCGCGCGCTCCATTACGTCGCCGATGACGCCGATGGCTGCGCCCACGATGAGGCGGCCTCGCTTGTCCCTGGCGGCCTGGGGGTGGTCGCCCTCGCGGGCGAGGTCCTTGGCGGTAATCAGGCCAACTACGTGCTTGCCGTCGAGCAGAGGGAGCTTCTCAATCTTGTGCTTGTTGAAAACGTCCTGGGCCTCTTCGAGAGAGATGTCGGCGGGGGCGGTTATAAGGTCCTGACGGGGAGTCATCACGTCTTGAACAAGGAGATCGGGGTTGCGGACGAAGCGTACGTCGCGAGCGGAGATCAGTCCCACCAGTTGTTCCTGCTCGTTCATGACAACCAGACCGCCCACGTCGCGCTGGTCCATGATGTTGCGGGCGAACTCCACGGTTACTTCGGGGGAGACGGTGTAGGGTTGGGTTATGACGAAAGACTCGGCGCGTTTGACCTTGCGGACCTCGGCGGCCTCCTCCTCGATGGGGAGGAAGCGATGCACGATGCCGACGCCCCCCTGGCGGGCAAGCTCGATGGCCATGGCCGACTCGGTGACAGTGTCCATGTTGGCCGCGACGATGGGTATCTGCAAGGCGAGGTTGCGGGAGAGCCGCGTTGACGTGTCGACCTGTCGCCGCGAGGTGATAGAGGAGCGCAGCGGCACCAGGAGGATGTCGTCATAGGACAGGGCCATTGGGATCTCCATGGCCGCCTGTTCTGGCTCCGGTCTCTTGGATCCCACCCTGTTAGCCCGCGAACTGCCGTTGTCGCTCATGCCCCAGCCCCCTGATCGTGATGTGCCCGCCTCCCATTATATGATATTCACCCGCTCTCCGCGTTTCTGCGGCGAATAATTAGAGCGACCCGAGCCGGGCGGCGATGGCGGCAAAGTCGGCTGCGGCCTGGGCCTTAATCCGGTCGTAGGCATCCCCCTCCTGGCGCATGATGTACGAGGGGTGGTAGGTTACCATCACCTCGCTCTGCTCCATCCCGGCTACGGGTAAGGTGAAGGGCATCCACTGCCCGCGCTCGACGGTCATCTTCACATCGCGCCCTACAATGGCTTTGGCCGCGACCGCACCCAGGCAGCAAACAATGCGCGGGGTCAGTATCTCAAGCTCCCCCGTCCTCCAAATGGCGCACGCATTGATCTCCGGCACCCTGGGTGGTCTGTTCGCCACGCGCTTCCCATTCACCACCGTGGGCCGGCACTTTACCACGTTCGTGATCCACACCGCCTCTCGCGCGATGCCCGCCTCCTCCAGTAGCGCATTCAAAGTCTGCCCTGCCCTCCCATAGAAGGGATGGCCCGACTTGTCCTCCCCCTCGCCCGGCCCCTCCCCGATGATCATGAGAGTAGCCGCCCTCGAGCCCTCACCGAACACCACTTGCGTTCGAGTGGCACACAGGTCGCACCGGCAGCACCGCAGCCCTGGCTCGCGCAACGCCGCTATCGCCTCCGCCTTGTCCCGGTCATAAGCCGGCCCCGCCGCCTGGGCGGGCGTATCGGCGAGCATATCCTCGTGGGGGTGGATGATCTCCTCAACGCTTGCGTGTTCGTGGGGCTGCGCCGTCTTAGGCATACTCTCTTCTCCTTCTCACCATGACATAGCTGCCTGGGCTTTGTATAATGCCCAAAGCAAGCAAGTGATGTACCGTGGAACCTAACTCAGCATTGCTACGGCCACATCGCTTGTCGCCAATTCAATACTCAAGCCTCATAATTTAGAATTCGTCCCGGAGGCCCCCATGCCCATCGAACCCGAGGTAGAGGTATCAAACGAGTTAGTATACGACGGCAAGCTGTTCAAAGTCTACAAGAAGATGGTGCGCCTGCCTGACGGCAAGGTGCGGCCCCGGGAGATCGTCGTCCACCCTGGCGCCGTGGCCCTGGTGGTGGTGGACGACGAGGAGAGGCTGCTGCTGGTGCGCCAGTACCGGAACGCCGCGGGCCGGGTCCTCCTCGAAATCCCGGCGGGGACCCGAGAGGTGGGCGAAGACCCGATCGAGACCGCCCGCCGGGAGGTGCGCGAGGAAACGGGCTACGAGGCCGCGAACGTCCGCCGCCTCTCCAACTTCTACAGCGCCCCCGGCTTCTGCACCGAGCTTCTCGAATGCTACCTCATGACCGGCCTCACCGAAAACCCCGCCGCCGCAGATGACGACGAAAACCTCGAGATCGAACGCCTCACCGCCGAAGAAGCCCTCCAGGCCATCCGCCTGGGCGAAATCTGCGACGCCAAGTCGATTTGCGGGATACTGCTGTGGATGGCGGAAAGAACCGATGCGTAATACGTAATGCGTAATGCGTAATGCGTAATGGTGGTCAGGGTAGTTGGTTTGTGGTTCCTAACCAACTACCCTGCATCCCTTACGTTTTACGCATTAGTTCGGCCCTCACCCAGCCCTGCGACCACGACTCGCCCTGGCTGTTGGGGTCGTAGTATTCGACGGATAGGGGAAGCATCTCCCGTGGGTCGGCGGGGAAGACCAGGCGGGTGATGGAGCCGTGGCCGGGGTAGATGTTGGGTAGGCGGAGCGAGGCTATAGTCAGGGGCATGCTCAGGTAGGCGGCGCGGGCCACCATCGCCAGGTCGCCATGCGTAACCCCTACTATCGTATCACCTACGTGCCTCCGGCGTGCTCTGCTCACGAACTGCTCGACCCGGCGCCACACCTGCTCCAACGTCTCGTCCGTTTCATGCAAAGGGTGGCCGTAGAAATCGAACCCATGCACTTCGAGGTCCGAGTGAGGCCGGCCCTGCCAGGAGGTGAGCACCTCGTCCAGCAGCCGGGTCACCCGCACCGCTGCGTCGGGGTGGGGCGCTGCCAGTATGCGCCCGGTCTGCCTGGCCCTGAGCCTGGGCGAGGTGTAGAACGCGCCGATAGGCTCCTCGGCAAGCACGCGGGCCGTGACTTCGGCCTGCTCTCTCCCCAGGTCGGTTAGCCTGAAGCGCGGGAGCCTGCCATAGAGGATGTCCTGGGGGTTGTGTACCTGTGTATGTCGCACCAACAGAATAGTCGTGTTGCCGCCGCTTGTTTGCTTCAATGCGTTGAGCCGCTCCTGGTATAGGTAGTAGTTTGGTCGCAAGCTCTTATTGTAACAGGGAGTCGCCGTTTGTGCCATGCAAAAGTGGTGCAACGTAGCTGGTCACACTGAGGTTGGCACAAATTGCTGCAGGGGCAGGCCCCAGCCCCAGAGGGCACCCCGTGCTGCCTGCCCTTTTTCGTGTGCCACTAATGCCGGGGTTAGGGGAACAGGGCAGGCACAAGACCTGCCCCTACAAGGGGGTAGCGAACAGGGCAGGCAACAGGGGCCCGCCCCTACGGAATCTTCTGTTCGACCCTTAGTCTGAACACTTACGGTGCAACTTTTCCGGGTCTCACGCACCCTCGGTTATGAACTGTGAAGTTGGATGCCCGATCATACCGGGCCATACGAGGCCGGCGCTCCCCTTTCCAGGGTGGGCAGCCAGGTCGCGTGCTCAGAGGCAATGCCCGTAAGGTCGAGATACGCATTGGCGGGTAGCGTCATAGGCATCACGGGCCGGTGAGGGCCCGGTGGACGATGGCGCTGATTTGCCCTCGGGTTGCATTGTTCGCGGGCCGGAAGGTGCCATTGTCGTAGCCCGTGATCGCGTTATGCCGGAACGCTGTTTCGATGTGCCGGTAGAACGGGTGGTCGGGCGGCACGTCGGTGAACGTGGGCACTTGAGGGTTGGCTAGAGGCCAATCTTCCGCCAGCACGATGATCTTGGCGAGCTGGCCCCTGTTAACGTTGTTCCCCCATGTGAACGTCCGGTCTTCGTAGCCGGAGATTATCCCGCGATTCACTGCGGTCTCGATGTAGTTGTAGAAGGGGTTGGAGCTATCCACGTCGGTGAAGTGGGGAGCGCCCGTCAGGTCAATGGGCCAACCCTCGGCGAGCACCACTATCTTGGTAAGCTGCCCCCTGGTGGTGTTGTTGTAAGGTCGGAAAGTGCCGTCAGAGTAGCCGCTGATCGCCCCACGGCAGTAGAGCCACTTCACGGCCTCGTAGAAGTAATCGGTCGCCTGCACGTCCGAGAAGGTAATCGCGCACGGGGAAGCGACCACGGTAGGCGTGCTAGTGGCTGTCGCGGGCGTATTGGTTGGCGTCCCCGGTACCGTCGTGTTGGTGGCGGTAACAGGTATGGCGGTGGAGGTAGGCGTGGAGGGCACGGGGGTGCTGGTGGCGGGGGTCGGGGTACCCGCCAAAACGTCCAGGAAGGCAGCCGTGATGGGCCCCCAACTCCGGTAGCCCTCATAGTCGTTGGTGCCACGCCCCCTCACGAACAAGATGTGCCTTCCCACGGCGAGGGAGCCTGTGGAGACCGTGGCCTCTGCGCCTTCCGTGGGAGAGTTGTAGCTGCCGTCGGTGGGGCTCATCGGAAAGGGGGTGCCGCCAGCCCAGGGTGGTGTGTCCACGTAGTATTCGGCGGCCGCCACGTTCTGAAAGTAAGCATTGTTCGCCCAGGCGTAGTTGATGGTGGACGCGAGGTGGGAGTCGGTGCCTTGCGTCACGGTCATGGGTGTCGTCGTGACAACATTCGCATCAGGTCCACGGGTGAGCAGATACGGCGTGCGCGCTACTTTGGCCTGGTAGATAAGCATAGCCTTGTTCTCCGGCCATATGCCGCGTGAGCTGCCGCAGCCGGGGTTGTCGAGGCAGGCGTACTGGGGCACAAGGCCGCCGCCCAACTCGGTCGTGAAGCCTGGTATGCCAAGCTCGCCATACGACCAGTCGAGCGTAGCGCCATCGACACCGTAGAGGCAGCTAGGCGGCTGGCAGTAGGGATAGCCGTTGCCACCCACGTCAACCGCGGACATGTGGGCCCCGATGTTGCGTATGTCCGCGTTGTTGGGCGATGGCTGGGTGGTCCAGCCCCAGGCGTACAGATTGAGCCTGGCGGCGGTGTGCGTGCTTTGGTATATGCCGGTAGTAGTGATGGGAGCCTGATCGTTATTGCCGGGCCCGCGCTGGTCCGGTATGAGCTGCCGTATCTGGGCCACGACCGACTGCGTCTCACCCTCAGCGCCCGGTGATGGCCCTCGTTTCGAATTTTATCTGTTGTGCGTGGTGTAGGGTATGATTG
>JBJMMB010000225.1:0-14747 GCA_045805005.1 Chloroflexia bacterium | reverse complement strand
TTTGAAGATAGGACTGAGGAACGAATGATACGGTCGGCTCGCTTCACGGGCTATAGATACTTGCTGTCAGCCTACCTGCGCCCGCAGGGGAGGCGGGTTGTCCTGCTTGGGGTGCTGCTGGCGCTGGGGCTGGTGCTGGAGTTGGCTAACCCCTGGATACTACGCGCGTTCATTGACAATGCGCTGGCCGGGGCCTCGCTGGCGTCGCTCACGGGCATAGCCCTGGCGTTCCTGGGGGTGGCCCTGGCGACGCAGCTTGTTACTGTGGCCGAGACGTACGTGGCGGAGAACGTAGGGCTGACCGCTACCAACAGGTTGCGCTCCGATTTGACATTGCACACGCTGCGGCTGGACCCCTCGTTCCATGGCTCGCACACGCCCGGCGAGCTTATCGAGCGGGTGGACGGAGACGTGGCCACGCTGGGCAACTTCTTCTCGCGGTTCGTCGTGCAGATGCTCGCCAATGCCATACTGCTGGTTGGCGTGCTGGTGCTCCTGTACACCGTCGATTGGCGGGTCGGGCTGGCGATGACCCTGTTCGTGATTGTGACCCTGGCGGCCCTGAACCGGATGCGCGGCATCTCGGTGCCCCAGTGGCGGTTGGCACGGCAGGCGAGCGCCGAGTTGTTCGGGTTCATCGAGGAAAGGCTGTCGGGCACCGAGGACATCCGCTCGAGCGGGGCCACCGCCTTCACCATGCGCAGGCTTTACGAGCGCTCGCGCAACCTGCTGCGCAAGGAGCGCAAGGCGACTATGATAGGCAGCGCCTCGGGCGGCACCACGGTGGTCATTTTCACCCTGGGAACAGCGATCGCGCTGGGAATGGGGGTGGGCCTTTTCCAGGCGGGGGCCATCACTCTGGGCACTGTGTACCTGATCTTCAGCTATACGGAGAGCCTGCGAAGGCCGATCGACCAGATCACGCGGCAGTTGCAGGACCTCCAGCAGGCCGGGGCGGGCATCGTGCGCATTGGCGACCTGCTGGCGATAAAGAGCCGGATCGTAGACGGCCAGGGGCCCGACGTGCCGGCAGGGGCGCTCGCCGTGGAGTTCGACCGGGTGACCTTCGGCTACAACCAGGAGGAGTCGGTGCTCAGCGAGGTGTCGTTCTGCCTGGAGCCCGGGGAAGTGCTGGGGGTGCTGGGGCGCACAGGCTCGGGCAAGACCACCCTCACCCGCCTCCTCTTCCGGCTGTACGACCCCCAGGAGGGCAGCGTGCGGGTGGGCGGGGTCGATTTGCGCGATACGCGTCTGCGGAGCATCCGCCATCGCGTCGGCATGGTCACGCAGGATATACACCTCTTTCACGCCACTGTGCGCGACAACCTGACCTTCTTCGACCGCGATATTTGCGACGAGCGTATCGTGGAGGTGCTCGAGGATCTGGGCATGGGCGTGTGGTACAGATCGCTTCCCGAGGGGCTGGACACGCGGCTCGCGCCGGGCGGCAGCACCGTGTCGGCGGGCCAGGGGCAGTTGCTGGCCTTCGCCAGGGTGTTCCTGAGGTACCCTGGGCTGGTGATATTGGACGAAGCCTCGTCGCGGCTCGACCCGGCCACCGAGCGGCAGGTGGAGGGAGCGGTCGACAAGCTGCTGCGAGAGCGGACGGGCATCATCATCGCCCACCGGCTGACCACCGTGCAGCGGGCCGACACCATCCTGATCGTGGAGGACGGGCGCGTCGTGGAGTACGGCAGGCGGCTGGATTTGCTGGCCGATCCGGGCTCACGGTTCTCGGCGCTGATGCGCACGGGGATGCTGGTGGAGGTGCTGGCGTGAGCACGGCATCGAGAGAGGGGGCGCGGCCTCACGGGATCGGGTGGTACGCCTGGCGGCTGATCACGTTCAGGCCCTTGCTGTACCTGACGAGCGGCCTGCTCGCCAGCATCATGTCCTACGTCTTCCCGTTGGTGCCCGGATTGATCGTGCGAGAGGTGTTCAACAAGCTGAGCGGGGAGGCAACGGCCGACCTGGGGATATGGAGCCTGATCGCCCTCCTCGTGGGCGTGGCGATAGTCCGGGCCGTGGCATTGCTGGGGGGGGCAGCCGCGGAGAGCACCCTCAACCTCACCCACGCGGCCCTGCTGCGGCAGAATGTCTTCCAGCGCATACTGCGACGCCCGGGGGCCAAGGCCCTGCCCGCTTCGGCTGGAGAGGCTGTCAGCCGCTTCCGCGACGACGTGGTGGTGATAGCGCACTTCCTGAGTTGGACCCTCGACCCGGTGGGGCAGGCTGTCGCAACCACGATCGCGGTGGTGGTGCTGGCGTCCATTGATCCCTTGACCACGCTCGTGGTATTCGTTCCGCTGCTGATAGTGATAACCGTGGTGAACATGGCGTCCAAGCGGATCCAGCAGTATAGGAGGACACACCAGCAGTCTATAGGCGAGGTGACGGGTCTGATAGGCGAGGTATTTGGGGCGGTGCAGGCGGTTAAGGTGGCGGGGGCGGAGGAGAACGTGGTGGGCTACTTCGGCACGCTCAACGAGGCCCGGCGCAAGGCCACCTTGAACGACCTGCTCTTCACACAACTACTTCAATCAATCTCCTTCAACGCTGCTAACCTGGGCACGGGCGTGCTGCTGCTGGTGGGGGCCAACGCCATGCGCACCGGGCGCTTCTCGGTTGGCGACTTTGCCCTCTTCGTGTCGTATCTTGGGTGGCTGGCGCAGGTGACGAGCATGTTCGGCAACTTCCTGATGCAGTTCCGGCAGATGGGGGTGTCGATCGAGCGATTGCTGGCGCTGCTGCAAGGCGACCCTCCGCAAGAGTTGGTGCGGCACTCCGACGTCTACCTGCGCGGCCCCTTTCCGGAGTTGACCGTGGTGGCTAAAGGCGAGGCCAACCTGCTGGAGAGCCTGGAGGTGCGCGGGCTCGCCTACCACCACCTCGACTCGGGGCGGGGCATCGACGCGATAGACTTGAGCCTGCGGAGGGGCGAGATTACCGTGGTTACGGGGCGAGTCGGCTCCGGCAAGACCACGCTGCTGCGCACCCTGCTTGGCCTGCTGCCAAAGGAGGCGGGTGAGATCTACTGGAATGGGGAGCAGGTGGTGGACCCGGCCGGGTTCTTCGTGCCCCCCAGGGCCGCCTACACGCCGCAGGTGCCCCGCCTCTTCAGCGAGACCCTGAAGGACAACATCCTGCTTGGCCTGCCAGAGCAGTTGGTCGATCTGCAAGGTGCTCTGCGGACCGCGGTGCTCGACCGCGACGTAGATGCTCTTGAGGAGGGTCTGCTGACACAGGTGGGGCCGAGGGGCGTCAAGCTGTCGGGCGGTCAGGTCCAGCGGAGCGCGGCGGCCCGCATGTTCGTGCGCGATCCCGACCTGCTGGTCATGGACGACCTGTCGAGCGCCCTGGACGTGGAGACCGAGCGAGCCCTGTGGGAGGGGCTCTCCCGGCGTGAGAACGTCACGTGCCTGGCGGTCTCGCACCGTAGGGCGGCGCTGATGGCCGCATATAATATCGTGGTACTGAAGGATGGCAGAGTAGAGGCCGTGGGCACGCTGGAAGCGCTACTGGCTGAGAGCGAGGAGATGCGGGCGCTGTGGCAGAGCGACTTGCGGGAGGAGACGGAGCAAACTACTCTGTAACCCGCGCCCGTATAAGTAGAGGTCGCGCCCGGCGGCACAATTCCTGCTGCCCCCAGTGAGCCCCGGGCGCTCCAGATGACACCGCGTACTATCCCGTCAATTCATACAGGAGGACCAAATATGATCGCGACAAAGCGAAAGACAACCATATACATAACCGCGCTAATTATGGCCCTGGCCGCTGTTGCTCTGTTCACGGTCGGGGCGGGGGCGGCTCCCAGGCCGTCTCGCTATATCCTGCCGGGCGACCAGGTGTTCCCGGAGGGGATCGCGTTCCAGCAGGGCACGGGCGACTTCTTCGTGAGCAGCAACCAGGACGGCACTATCTTCCGTGGGAACGTGAGAGATGAGCAGACGAGTGTGTTCCTGCCGGCGGGCAGCGATGGGCGCACGACCGCCACGGGCATGAAAGTTGACGACCAGGGACGCCTCTTCATAGCAGGCGCGAGCACCGGCAAGATCTTCGTATACGACACGGCCACGGGGGCTCTCATCGGCCAGTTCGATAATAACGTGGCCGCCACGTTCCTCAACGACATCGCCATCACGCGCAACGGGGACGCCTACGTGACCGACTCGCTCGACCCGACGCTCTACAAGGTGTCGATCGATGCGCAGGGCCAGCCGCAGTTCGAGGCGTGGCTCGACTTCACCGGCACGCCGTTCGTGTACCAGCCCGGCTTCAACGCCAACGGCATCGTCGCCAGCCCGGACGGCAAGTACCTTGTGATAGTGCAATCGAACACCGGCAAGCTGTTCCGCGTGGACACCACCACCAAAGAGGTCACGGAAGTTAACCTGGGCGGAGCCACCGTGACCAACGGCGATGGGCTGGTATTGCGGGGCCACACTCTGTACGTCGTGCGCAACGCAAACGCGCTCATCACGCAGGTACAGATGTCCGGCGACTTCAGCAGCGGCAGGGTGGTATCGAGCACGACCGACCCCTCGTTCCGCTTCCCCACCACGGCGGCCATTGCCGAGGGCCGGCTGCTGGTGGTGAACTCGCAGTTCGACAAGCGCGGGCCTGGGCTGCAACCAGAGCTTCCGTTCACGGTGTCAAGTGTGCGGGTTCCTTAGGTAAGTGAAAACAAAACCGCACGACCCGCGGGTCGTGCGGTTTTGTCTTAATCACGGCCCGCCCGCCCGCGACCACTCGCCTATGATTTCCTCCACAGCCTGCTCCACCCTTAGCACTGGGTCTATCTCCGCGTAATCGCGAAGCCTGGCAGCCATCTCCTCCACCGGGGCGGGGTGGGCGAGCTTCGGTTTGAAGCGGTAGAGGAGGCCCGTGTCGTAGTGGAAGGTGGCTTTGAGGGCGTCGAGGGCCACCAGGCTGAGTGGGCGGCCCAGTTCGAGCCAGGCGGAGGCGCGCTGCCAGGATAAGTTAGAGAGCGCGGCCAGGCGGCCCCAGGTGTCGGCGACGTGGCCCCAGTTGTTTACCATATAGTCAGTGTGATCTTCGAGCCAGTCGAGGGTCTTCTCTGAGCGGAACCAGGCGAGGGCGAGACTCTGGACGGGTAGCTCCTGCGGGGGCACGTCCATGAGGGCCTGCACGACCCTGTTGTAGCCCTCCTCGAAGGGCAGGCAGCCCGCAGTGGCGTGGCATAGGGTGAAGAGCGTCTCGGGGCGCCAGTGGTCCCAGCGCTCGCGAACCCAGTCGCGTGCTGCGCTGCCGAGGGCCGCGCTGCAAATCTCATAGGCCGTGCTCTCCAGCGCGAAATTGCCGTGTGCGTCGATGCGGCGGCGGAGCGAGGCAAGAATCTCCGCTCTGTCGTGCCGGGCCAGGGCACGGATCACCCTGTCCTCTAGCCACCAGCGCGTCATGGCGTAGTCGAGCAGGCGTTCCAGGTCGTCATGAATGGAATACAAGCCTGGGGCCGGGTAGCGCTCGGGAGAATCGACCGGGTCGCGGGGCTGTTCCGCCACACCGTCATGGTCGTAGTAACTTGAATGGAGGAGAAACTTGTATGGCCCGTGCAGGGCGGCCAGGTTAAACCACTCTATTGGTCTGAGCGAACGGTCTCGCAGCCTCTGGGCGCAGGCGAAGCACACATGGTAGGGCTGCTCCGGGTCATCGTCGTCTAACGCCATAACGACAGCCGCCATCTGGCAGGCCTCACAAAGGTCGTTCTCGTGCTTCATGTGTGTTCTAGCAAATCGTATCTACCTCTGCATTCTGAGGCACAGCCGGCCCACGGGTGCGATAGGTGCCCACACATAATTGTAGCTCACACTGCACCAGGCGGCAATTACAAGTTATTAATGGGTCGCCTGATATGCAAGCTTGACAAAGCCGTGCCTGGAAACCTATACTGGAATGCGTAGGCCGTAGTGTCCCGTGCGTGCGAACGTGGGGCCGGGCCGATATTTTTTTACGCTGGCGAGTTGTTGACCCCTCATGGCTGACCAGAAACATATACGCAACTTCTGCATTATCGCGCATATCGACCACGGCAAATCCACCCTGGCTGACCGTCTCCTGGAGATCACCGGTACCGTCGCCAAGCGCGATATGGTGGAGCAGTTGCTCGACTCGATGCCCCTCGAGCGCGAGAAGGGGATCACCATCAAGGCCCGCGCGGTACGCATGTTATACCGCGCCGAAGACGGGCAGACCTATGAGCTGAACCTGATCGACACCCCTGGGCACGTGGACTTCGCCTACGAGGTCAGCCGCTCGCTTGCGGCTTGCGAGGGGGCCGTGCTGGTGATCGACGCGACTCAGGGGATCGAGGCGCAAACGCTCGCCAACACCTACCTGGCGCTGGAACACGACCTGGCGCTGGTGCCGGTGATCAACAAGATCGACCTGCCCGCGGCCCAGCCCGACGTGGTGGGCGAGGAGATTGAGCGGGTGATTGGCCTCCCCCGCGAGGAGATAATCCTTGCCTCGGCGAAGGAGGGGCGCGGGGTCAAGGATATTTTGGAAGCGGTGGTCAAGCACGTGCCCCCACCCACCGGCGATCCCGGCAAGCCGTTGCGGGCCCTGATCTTCGACAGCCACTACGACGCGTACAAGGGCGTGATCGCCTACGTCCGGGTGGTGGACGGCGAGGTCAAGGCGGGCGAGCAGATCCGCATGATGGCGACGGGGGCCACAGCCGAGGCGCAGGAGATAGGCGTGTTCACCCCCCTGGCCTCCTCCACAGGTAGGCTGGACACGGGCGAGGTGGGATATATAGCCACGGGGCTGAAGGTGGTGCGCGAGGTCCAGGTGGGCGACACCATCACCCTGGCCGCGCAGCCCGTCAACGCGCCGCTGGAGGGCTACCGGCCCGTGAAGCCGATGGTGTTCGCGGGCGTCTACCCGGTGAGTAGCGACGATTACCTTGAGCTGCGCGACGCGCTAGACAAGCTGCACTTGAACGATGCCTCGCTGGTCTACGAGCCCGAGACGAGCGTGGCCCTCGGCTTTGGCTTCCGCTGCGGCTTCCTCGGCTTGCTCCACCTTGAGATCGTGCAGGAGAGGCTGGAGCGCGAGTACGACCTGGCCATCCTCACCACCGCGCCCAACGTCGAGTACTCGGTCACCCAGACCGATGGCACCCAATTTCTGGTCGATAACCCCTCGGACATGCCCCCGGCGCCCAATATCGAGCGCATCGAGGAGCCCTGGATGGAGATAAGCGTCGTCTCGCCCACGCGCTACATCGGGCAGATCATGGACCTCGTCACCGCCCGCAGGGGCGCGTATATCAAGATGGACTACCTGGATGAAGAGCGCGTGCTGCTCATCTACGAGATCCCGCTGGGCGAGATTATTGTGGACTTCTACGACCAGTTGAAGTCGCGCACGCAGGGCTACGCATCGCTCGACTACCAGTTGAAGGAGTACCGCGCCGCCGACCTGGTGAAGCTGGACATCCTGGTCAACAGCGTGCCAGTGGATGCGCTGAGCATGATCACCCACAGAGAGAAGGCACCATACCAGGGCAGGCAACTGGTGGACCGCCTCCGCAGGCTGATTCCCCGGCAGCTCTTCGAGGTGCCCATACAGGCGGCCATAGGGGGCAAGATCATCGCCCGCGAGACCATAGCCGCCATGCGCAAGAACGTCCTCGCCAAGTGCTACGGCGGCGACATCACCCGCAAGCGCAAGCTGTTGGAGAAGCAAAAAGAGGGCAAGGCCCGCATGAAGATGGTGGGCAACGTGGAGATACCCCAGGAAGCCTTCCTGGCCCTGCTGTCGCTTGAGGAACCGGCGAAAACGTAATTGCGAACTACGAATTACGAATTTACAAATTGGCTTGATCGTAATTCGATGCTTCTAACATAGAAAGAGGATAGTTTGGCAGATTCCAATCCTTACGAAGTCCTCCAGGTCTCCAGGTATGCGGAGGTGGAGGAGATCGAAGAGGCGTATAACGACCTGTTCGACCAGTATGAGGCGAGCGCTAACGAGGGCGACGAGGAGGCCATCGCCACGCTCCATGCCCTGAACGATGCGCGAGACACGCTGGTCGACCCCAGGCAGCGGGCCGCGGTCGATGCCAGGCTCTTCGGGACTGAGGCCGCGGCGGGGCGCAGCACGGCCACACGCAGTGCTGGGGCCACTTCGGTGCGCGCCGGTGGAAGCTCGGGGCCTTCGTGGCAGCAAGGGACCGCAATGGCCTCGGGGGCCACCGCTCGAAGCGCCAGGGCGGGTGCGACTTACCCTGCCTCCAGGAGCAGGTCGGGAACGCGAACGTCCGATGCCGCCAGGCGGCCCAGGAGCGTGGCTCCCGTGGCAAGGAGATCAACCGTCCTACTGGTGACGGCTTTGATCTTGTTCTTCGCCGTGGTGGTGACCGCTGCCTTCCTCGTATCCAGGGGCAACGGCGATACCGGCGGGAACGCGGGGGCGGGCAACGTCGTAGCAACGGTGAATGGCGTGCCCATATACATGCGAGATTACCAGGAGAGGCTGGAGAAAGATAAAGCCAATGCCATGAACGACCCCCTGGTCGCGGGATTGGCTAACAACTTTCAGGGCATCACCGGCACGCGGATGCTCGATGTGATCAGTTTCGACGCGCTGGACAAGCTGATAAACATGGAGGTCATCCAGCAGGAAGCCAAGAAGGAGAAGCTCTACCCTACGTCGGACGCCCAGAAGAAGGACCTCATCGAGCAGGCAAAGCAAAACGACCTGAACGGCAAGTCGTTCGACCAGTTCCTCAGAGAGCACAACATCACCGAGGAGCAATACAATAACAGCGTGATAGCTAACACGGTGTACGCGGTCATGGCCAGCAAGTACATGCCCCAGACCGGCACCGACGACGCGAAGACCCAGGCGTTCATCTCCTGGATATGCGACAAGCGCAAAGCATACGACGTGAAAATCAACCTGACGTTCACGGTGGCCGAAAACAAGGCTTGCAGCAGCGGCCTCCCCTCCGATGTGCCGCTGACGGGGGACACAGCACCGCCCGCTGAGGAAGGCACGCAAGCGCCTCAACCCGAGTCCACACTGCCCGCGCCCGTGCCGACGGTACCTTGATGGCCAACCCCGTTGCTGACGACGCTAATCTGGTAGCAGACGTGGCCGAGCGAGCGGCCCGCGCGGCCGGAGAGGTAGCGTTGCGCGGCTTTCGCGGCCCCCTCGAAATCCGCTCCAAGGGCGGCGTTGATATCGTCACCCAATATGACAACCTGGCCGAAGAGGCGGCCCTGGAGGTCATCCGGGCCGCGTTCCCCGACGACCACACCCTGGGCGAGGAAGGCGGACGCACCGGCACCGGCGAGGGTAAGGCCCGGCTGTGGGCTATCGATCCAATCGACGGCACGCACAACTATGCCGCGCAGTTGCCCTACTGGTGCTCGTCGGTCGGGGTAGCAGGCGCGGACGGCCAGATCCTGGCGGCAGTAGTCTATGACCCCCTGCATGGCGAGCTTTTCCGAGCGTCACCGGCGGCTGGGGCATACCTGAACGGCTCACGGATCAGGGCGTCCGAGGTGGCGCGCTTGCAAGATGCTTTCCTGGTAACCGACGTTGGCTACGGCGAAGCCGTCGCGGGACGGATGATGGCTATTGCCGAGTATATCCAACCCCACGTCAAACGGCTGCGCATCCTCGGCTCGGCGGTGCTCTCGCTCTGCTACGTAGCATGCGGCCGCGTCGACGCCTACTACCACCTCAGTCTCCAACCCTGGGACCTTGCCGCGGCCACGCTCCTCATCCAGGAAGCAGGCGGCACGATAACCGATTGGCAGGGGGAGGCCCTTCCCGGTGGCCAAAGTAGCGCGATAGCCGCCAATAGTATCCTGCACCCGCGCTTGCTTGAGGCGCTCGGCGACCGGTAAGGAAAGGGTTTGGCCCGACAGTTTAGTACTCCGTTCCCAGGACTTTTGGCTTTCCAAGCAGTGAGGAATCAGGGCTTGCGGGGCCCTTTATGCTTTATACTATCATCTGCAACGCGGAAATTGCTGCTTTGTGCCAAGCAAAAGGAGATACAGCATCATGACCGTTCTCAGGAAATACCTGGCGATAGTGGTACTCGGGGCGCTGGCGTTGACTGGCCTCTACGCCTGCGGGGGCGAGACGCCCCCGGCAACGCCGGTGCCGCCCACCGCCACTCCCGCGCCGCCGCCTCCAACCGACACGGCGGTGCTACCCAGCCCGACCATGGCAGCGGCCAATTCGGGTAGCTCGGGCTCGACCACGGGTGCCAGCGGCCCGGCTGTGGACCTGGTCAAACAGTCGACTCAAGCCATGAACGACATCAAGACCGTCCATCTGAGCATGACGATCGGATCGAACGTTGGAACTGGAACCACCATTACAGCCGAGGGAGATGCGGAGCGCCCCGGCAAGTCGCGCCTGACCATGCAAAGTCCCATGGGCTCGATCGATACTATAAATATCGATAAGGATGTGTACATGCGGCTGGCGGGTCAGACTACGTATATGCAGTCGCCGGGGGGAGCGAACCCGGCGGACTCGTTCGGCAGCGTCACCGACCCCGCGAGCCTGGCGGGATTCACCCAGATAATGGAAAGCGCTAACGTGGTGGGCGACGAAAAGGTGGACGGAGCGGACACCACGCACATATCGTTCACTTACGACCAGGACAAGGCGATGGCGATGCTTTCGGCTGCGTCGGGCACGCCCGCACCCACAGAGGTCGCAAGCCTCGGCAAGGCCAAGGGGGATATGTGGATAGATAAGAGCACCCACTTCATCCGGCGCTTCAAGTTCACCACAGCCCTCCCAGCGGCCGGGGGAATGGGCGCCGCGCCCGGTACCAACTCCACCCCTGGCGTGCCCGGCGAGGCCACCATTGAGGTGAATTACTCCAAATTCAACGAGCCGATATCTCCCCCCATCGAGAAGCCCGCTGACGTAGCCACCCCTGGCGCGGGCATGCCGCCCGTGCCGGGAGGTGCCATGCCGCCCATACCCGGTGGTGCCATGCCGGGGCTGACGCCTACGCCGTAGTGTTGCGGCCATGAGCCTGGAGCAGACGATGGACGATGAGTGGTGCCGGTTGCCAGGCCGGCTCAATGCCCTCATCGTCCATTGACGTTCTAGCTACAAAAAGTAACCAGGCAAATCTCTCTAGCTTCACCATTTTCTGCCCGCCACGCAGGTCCAAGCCCCCTGAATGGTGAAAATGGTGAATTCTCGCATCCTACCGATCTCCACTCGATCCTGCTGTAAATTGTATCAAGCCCCGGACAGTTCGTCCATCGTCCCGACCCCCTACCTCACGCTGACTTCTGCCAGTTCCGGATAATCGCCTAATGAGTTGCCATCTGCATTTAACGCCGGGACGCGGCGCTGGCCCAGGCGGGTGTAGAGGCCGGTCATCAGGCGGTAGGGGCCGGGGGCGGCCTGGGCGCTGATGGAGATCGGGTAAGTGTCGGTTATCACGGTGCCCGGCTTCCAGTCTTGCGTAGGGGCGGCTCCCTGGCCGGGTTCGCCGTCAAGCTGCCCTATCTTGCCGCCTTGTTCGTCTATGATGTGGTTGAAGACCACATAGCGCTCCGTCAGGTGCTCGGTTGCCTTCCAGTACAGCGTCACCTGGAGGAGTCCGCCCGCGGTTAGGTCGGGCGGCTCCGGCTCGAGGGTGTAGCCCAGGAGCACGATGTTGCTGCCGTAGCGCCGGTTCAGAGGGTGGGTCATGGGGGGCGAGGCGGTCTCGGACCGGCGTCCCGTGAGCTTCCAGAGTGGGCCATCGGCCGCCGCACTGTACCGCGAGAGGATCGGGGCCTGGCTGCCGAGCATGAACAACGGCCGCTTCTCGGCTAGCCAGCGATCGATCTGTAAGCCATCCCCGCCCAGCAACACGTCGGCCACCGTGAGCTGGATGTCGGGACGCCAGCCTTCGACCTGCTGCTGGTACTTCCCCTCGTTCCACTCCGTCCAATCGCAAATGAGGATCGCGCCCGTGGGCATCTGCCCGCTTTTCGAAGCTACGTCGGCCCAGTACGCCCGCCTGTCGAGGCTGCTGAAGTCTACCCGTAGGTCCGGACGGTGCAGGCTCCTGTAGGCTGTGAACACGACCAGGGCCGCAATACCCACGTAAAGGGCAAACTGCAGAGCAGGCGCGGGCAGACGCAGCCGGGCAGAGGAGATTGCCTGAAGGAGAGTGGCGATCCCCACTCCGGCAAGCACGCACCACATGAAAATGGGTACAGCCAGGTAGTCCTCTACGTCCGTGATGTCGTAAAGCATGGCGAACGCCAGCCCGACGACGAAGGCGGAGAGGTATAGGAGTACCGAGTACCGAGTGCCGGGTACCGAGCTAACCGGCGGCCCACTCGGTACTCGGTCCTTATTACTCGGTACTGGAGTGAAGGGCCAACGTGGGGCCAGGGAGCTCAATCCGAGCAGGCCGAGCAATAAGAGCGCGTAGCCTGGAACGCCCTGAAACATCGGACCGAAAAGTAGAGAGCGCAGGCGAGGCAATCCTGACCTGCCCAGGGCCCCCCCGATGACGTTCAGGGCCGACTCCCCTAGCACCTCCTGCCGGAAGCCCTCCCAGGTGTTGCTGTACCAGGCGGTGGTGAAGCCCCGAAACGGAATGTAGAGGTAGGCCAGGAACGGGAGCACGAAGACCACGACCGCCGCTGCGACCTGAGAAGCGGAAGGCCGACTTGTCCGGCCCTGGCGAAGGGCGACCAGGCCGAAGATGAGGAGAAGCGGCAAGTAAAGGAGGAACGTCCTATGGTGCGACGCCGCCAGACCGCAGGCCAGAGCCGGAAGGTACAAAGGCAGGCGGCCCGAGGACCAGAAGAGGGTGGCCAGGAAGGCAGCGCCGGTGAGCAGCGTAGTGAGGCTGTTTATCTCGGCCACACCCGCTTGCGCCCAGGGTATGGCCTGCACCCCGAAAAAGGCTGCCGCGCCCACGCTTGCTGCCAGATGGCCTGTCAGGTGCAACACCGTCGCATACAGCACCCATACGGCGAGGGCAGCGAAGATGGCCGAGAGGAGGTTCACTCTGAACGCCGGGTCGCCAAATGGGAAGAGCGTGATCCAGGCGCGCCCTAACAGCAGATAGAGGGGATAACCGGTGGGGTGGACGATCGAGAGGGAATTAGCGGCCTGCTGGAACTCCGCGCTGTCGATCGTGCCGCCGAGCGAGGGAGCCATGGTCCGGGTGTACAGGAGAAGCGAGGCCAACGCGACGACGAGGCCTGCTAATTTTGAGTCTTGAACTATGAATCTTGAGTTGGGCATGAATGCTAATTCAAATCTCAAAATTCACAATTAACCGCTGCCCAGCCTGAGCAGGCGGGCCGCGTTTTCGCCGAGGACCAGGTCCAATTCTTCGGGTGGGAGGCCGCAAGCGCGCACGCGGGCCAGGAATTTGGCCTGCGACAGCAGAGGGTAATCAGTGCCCCAGAGTATCCGGTTGGCCCCCACTAGCCTGGCAGCGATGGGGAAAATGTCGAAGCTGTACAGGTACGTCGAGGCGGCGGTGTCATAATAGACGTTCTTGAGGGCCTCGCGTACCTCGGGCATAAGCTCGTAGAATGGGAGGCCTCCGCCCCAGTGGGCCAGCACTATCGTCAGGTCGGGGAAATTGGAGGCGAGCTTCAACAGCTTCCAGGGGAAGGTCTCCCCTTTGCCGGGATAGAGGTGCCCAACGGGCTCGCTGCTGTGAAGGAGGAGCGGGCGGTGGTGGTGGAGCAACACCTCGGCGGAAGCTTCCAGCGCCCACTTCTCCGCCACGTCGAACTTCTGCCCGTCGGGGCCCAGTTCTCCCAACCCGCTCAGCCCGGCCGAGAGGCAGCGATCAAGCTCTGCCGCGTCCCCCGCGTCGAGCGGCTGCACGCAGGCGAAACCCACCAGCTCATCAGGGTAGCGGCGCACGGCGTCGATGATGTAGTCGTTGTGCTCCTTGCAAAGGGAGCCGTTGCGCCAAGGGAAACCGCAGATCACCGACCGGTCCACGCCCGCGGCCTCCATCGAGGCCACCACGTCTTCGGCCGAGGCAAGCTTGTGCTTCGGGTTCTCGTAAAGGGTGGCGAACCATTCGTCACGCTCAAGATACCCCGCACGATTGGCCCGCATGTCCTCGGAGAAGACGTGCGTGTGAAAGTCGATTATCACGCAGGCAGTTTAGGGGAGAAAAGGAAAGACTGTCAAGCGCGTATACGGAAATAGGATATTGGCCTGGGCCAATATCCTATTTCCGTGGCTATGAGGTTTGGGTGGAGGCCGGACCTCCGAGCCCCTAGCGATGCCGATAGATCACGGGTCGACCGCGTTCACCAGCTTTACGGTGACGGGCGCTGAGTCGGTGCTGCACAGGTTGCCGTGCAGGTTTCGCTCGGCGTGGAGCCGCAACTGGACGGAATAGAGCTTGCCGGTGTAGTTGTCGGCGCCGATGGAGAACGAGACAGGTCCGGGTGTGGCGTCCGCGGCAAAGTTGCAATAGGACAACGTGGCCGAAGTCGCGCCTGTGATATTTACCCAGGACGTGCCATCAAAGCGCTGCCATTGGAGCGAGGTTGCTCCATTGGTGGCGCCGGTGACGGTGGCGCATAGGGTGCTACCGTCGGCTCCCGTCTTGGTCGCCACAGCGGAGAGCACCCGGTCAACTACGACGGACCCTGGGGTTGTGCTGATGGTACTGGGGGTGCCGGCCTCGGCCACGGTGTGCACGCTGGCTTTCGTGGCGGTCTGCGATAAGACCCCGCTCGATGGCAGGCCAACGTTCG
>JBJMMB010000224.1:0-4845 GCA_045805005.1 Chloroflexia bacterium | reverse complement strand
TTCGTCAATAATCAGGTGGTCGTACTCGGGCAGCAAGCCGCCCCCCATCGCCAGGTCGGCCATGAGCAGCGCGTGGTTGACCACCAGTACGTGGGCGTTGTATGCCTGACGGCGGGCCCTGTCGAAGAAGCAGAGCCCCTTCTGCCTGACGCGGCACTCGTAGAGGGGGCAGCCCTCCTCGCTCACTGAAATCTGGCCCCAGATGTCGTTCTCCTGGTTGAGCAAGAGAAGCTCATTGCGGTCGCCGCTGGCGGTCTCGGGCATCCAGATGAGCACTTTGACCATCACTCGCAATTGCTCGATGGTGGCGGGGGGGTTGCGCCTGAACAGGTACCAGCGGCGCAGGCATACATAGTTGCTCTTGCCCTTGAGCAGCGCGGAGCGAAACGACGGTAGATTGACCGGCGGCCCTTCGAGCACCTTATGCAGTAGGGGCAGATCCTTGGTGAACAACTGGTCTTGCAGGTTGATGGTGTTGGTGGAGATAATCACTCTCTCGCCGGTGCGCAGGGCGTATAGGATGGCGGGGAGGAGGTAGCCCACGCTCTTGCCCGTGCCCGTGCCTGCCTCCACCATGAGATGGTGGCCCTTATTGAGGGCGCTGGCGACGGCTTTGGCCATCTCCACCTGCTGGGGACGGAACTCGTACTGCGAGAAAGCGCGGGACATAGCCCCGCCCGGCTTGAGGATAGCCTCAAGCTCGGTGTGGTCCACGGGGAATTTGCCCTCGAAGCCCGTGCCGGAGGGGACCGAGCCATAGTCGCCCTCGGGGCTCTCGTCGCCGTCGGGGGCGCGGAGCAGGCCGAGGTCAAGCTCGACGTCGGTGAGGCCCTTGGAGGCCAGTTGCGAGCGGATGGAGGAGCCAAGGCCGGAGGAGAAGGAAGTACGGGCCTTCTCGTGTTCGACCTCGCGGAAGAGGTGGCGCAGAGGCCAGTCGCTATGCCCGGTGGCCTGGCCTATCTCGCTCAGCACCTCCAGCGGCAGGTCTTCGATGCGCGAGCGCAGCGCCAGGAAGACACGCATGGTAAGCTCGGCGTCGGCGGTGGCGCGGTGCGCGCGGTCTTCCTCCGGGTCGATGCCCAGCTTGGCGGCCACGGCCCGCAGGTTGTAGACCGCGGCCTCGGGCACGAGCAGAGTGGCAAGCTCGAAGGTGTCCCAGGCGACGTTATTGAGGGCCACCCCGCCCCTGGCCAGCATCGCCAGGTCGAGTTGCACCGACTGGCCGATGATGGGAGAGTCGCCGACGAAGCGGATAAAGGCCGGAGCCACCTCGCGCATGAGAGGGGCGCGGGCCACGTGGGTCTGGCGGATGCCGGTGAGTTGGGTCACTTTGTACGGGATGGCCTGCGAAGGGCGCACGAAACTCTCCCAGCGGTCGAGCACCTTGTCGCCACTGAACTTCACGGCACCAATTTCTATGACCTCGTCTCGCTCGGGCTGCATACCCGTAGCCTCGAGGTCGAAGGCAATGTAGGTTCTTACCATGAAAACGTAAAACGTAAAACGTAAAACGTAAGGGATGTGGGCAAGCCTGATTTGCAAGGACTGGCAGGCTGCACGCCTACCACCCTTACGTTTTACGTTTTACGTTTTACTCAGTACCCTCTCTCCGCGATTACCTGGTTCCGCATGGGTTCACCCCGCAGGAAACGGGCCAGGTTGTCGCAGAATATGTTGGTCGCCCTCCGGTTGTAATGGGGATTTGAGCCCGAATTGTGGGGAGTTATGAGCACGTTGGGGAGGTCCCACAGTGGGCTCGACTCGGGGAGCGGCTCCTGGGTGAAGACGTCTAGGCCGGCGCCGGCCAGCTTCCCACTCCGCAAGGCTTGTACGAGGGCCTCCTCGTCCACCAACGCGCCCCGGCTGATATTTATGAGCACGGCCCCAGGCTTCATCGCCTCGAACTGTCGCGTACCAATCATCCCCTCGCTCTGCGGCGTGCGGGGGGCCGCCACGACCACGTAATCGCTCTCGGCCAGGGCCTCATCGAGGTACGAGGGCGGGTAGAAGCGCTCCACTCCGTCCTGCCCCGGTTGCTGCTCCAGCAGAGAGCCGCGCACGGCCAGCACCCGCATACCCAGGGCTGCGCACAGCCCAGCAGCGCGCCTGGCGATGGGGCCGTAGCCGATCAGGCAAACCGTCTTACCGTGGGCCTCGTCCAGGCTGAACCGCTCCCATTTATGCATGGGCTGGTTGCGCACAGCCCGGTGGAATCCCCTGCTGAAATGGAGGATCATCGCCACGATGTGCTCCGAGATAGGCACTTCATGCAGTCCGCTTGCCGTCGTCACTATCAGGTCTGGTCGCTCGCGAAATATCCCCGTGCGGAAGGCCTGGTCCGAGCCCGCGCTAGCCAGTTGCACCCAGCGTAGCGCCGGGGCTTTGGATAGCCACTCGGGCGGGATGCCGAACGAGAAGAGCACCTCGGCTTGCGCGAGGAGGGCGTCCAGCTCGGGGCCTTCGACCCGCTTAGGCTCTTCGTCGGAACCAAGACGCGCGGCCTTATAGGTCGAAAACACCTGTATGCGGGGATCGACCGACGCTATCTGCTCGGTAAGTTCGGGTTCAAGGGAGAGGTTGAGGAGTACGATGAAGTGGTGGGATGGCTCCGCGCCCTTGTTGTCATTCTGTAGTTGTCCCGGATTCTGGTGGGCCGGTACCATTCCTGGCGCTAGCCGAACCTTTCTAGAGGCGCGAGCCTCGTAAGCGACACGATGTGTGCTCGTACTAAAACACGTGCTGCTCATTCTACCTTAAAGCATCGGGGAAAAGCAACAGGTATAGGCGCTAATATTAGTAGTTTGCCCAAAGGAATCTCAATAGAGCACCGAACAAAGCCGTCCAGCGCAAACCAAAGCGGGTAGGAGCGAACCTTGTGTTCACCCTCCGGACAGGGTATGAAGGGCAGAGGGCGAACACAAGGTTCGCTCCTACATGGCTGGTTGGGTAGGTAAAGGGAAGGTACCTGGGATATGTTCCTGGTTTCTACCTGTTGTTCACCTTGCGGTGGTATAGTTGAGTGTGTAAACGGTAAACTCCACGACGCGAAAGCCGCGCATGGTAGAATGCTGTGGGTTGAGCCGGCTAACGAGCCAGAAGGCCCGATCAAGCGAATGCCGTACATTCAAATTGCCGCCGCGCGATTCTTGCTCGTGGCCGCCTGTGTGGCGGCCCTCGTTGGACTTGCCCTTCGTTCAGCCGATTCCACCGCTGCCCCGGACGGCACCGAGGTCAGGCTGCTGTTCGTAGGCGACCTTATGCCCGGCAGATACGTGCGCACCTCCATGAGGATCCACGGCTACGACGCGCCCTTCGATCAGGTGCGGAGTTTCTTTTCCAGTGCCGACCTGGCGTTAGGCAATCTGGAGGGGCCGCTTGTATCGGGTCGCATCCCAATTCCCACGCCCTTCCCGAACCAGCTTGTGCTCTCGGGCGAGGACAAAGTGGCCCCCGCGCTGGCGCGAGCGGGGTTGGACATACTCTCCCTGGCCAACAATCATAGCTGGGACGCAGGTGCCGATGGACTCCAATCCACGATGAACGCACTGCGGAGCGCGGGAATACAACCCCTGGGTATCAGCACAAATGGGGCGCAAAAGCCGTTGGTGCGCGAGGTCCGGGGCCTCAAAATAGCCTTCCTCGCCTACACCACCATCCTCAATGGGCCCTTGCCCGCGGGTAATACCGGGACGTTGCCCGATTATGTCAATCTCCGTGACGCGTCCTCCGAACTGAAGATTTCGCAGGAAGTGGCCCAGGCCAAGGGGGCCGCGGACGTGGTCGTTGTCTTCATGCACTGGGGCAACGAGTATAAAACGCAGCCCGACGACAACCAACGAAGGCTGGCGCAGGCGGCCTCGCGGGCGGGAGCCGATATCGTGGTGGGCGCGCACCCCCACGTGGTTCAGGGTATGGAACTCATCGCGGGAACGAACCGTTCTACTCTGGTGACCTACTCGCTGGGCAACGCCCTGTTCGACCAGGAAGCCAGGGCCGAGACGCGGCAGGGCGTGGCCCTAGAATGCAGTGTGGATAAGAGCGGTGTGAAGTCGGCGCGCCTGGTGCCCATGGAGATTGGAGGTGGGAGGAACGGCTACGTGATGCTTCGTGCCGATAACGCCTCGGGGCAGGTCACGCTACGCAGGGCGGCGAGCAGCACCGCCGACCAATTGTTGTGGAAGTCGGTGTGGGACGCCACGCAGAAGGAGCCAGGCATCGCCCTCGCCTATCGCCGCGCTGCCGAGAACCTGGCCACCGAGGCGGACCTGGGGATGGGGGCGCGCTCGCGTATTGAGTTGCGCGACGGAACCCTATCGGTGAGCCGGCAGGAGCCTTCGGGAAGCTGGACCCAGGTCTGGAAATCCGAGCCGGGCTGGAGGGTCACGGGCTACACGGTGGGAGACGCCGACGCCGATGGGCAGCCCGAGTTGGTGTACACTCTGTGGAAGCGCCGCCTGGTTTGGCAAAACGTGGAGAGCGGCGGCATGAGGGTCGACCCGAACGGCGGGGCGCTATTGCCCCATGTATATATCGAGGGCTGGCGACGCGGCGCGATGCGCCCGATATGGCACGGCTCGCCGCGCCCGGCTCCGGTGCTGGGGGTAGCAGTAGCGCCGGTGGGCCGCTCGGGGAAGCCGCTGCTCGCCACCCTGGAAAGCACAGATAGCAAACAGGAAAAAGCCTCCGGCTCGGTCCGCATCTGGGAATGGACGGGCCGCTTCGGCTACGAGCTATCGACCACCCTCCCTGGCTCCTACTCGGAAATGTGGAGCGATGGGAGGGTGTTGATGTTCAAGTGAGTGGAGGCGTAAAACGTAAAACAGACTCGTAAAACGTAAAACGTAA
>JBJMMB010000223.1:0-14708 GCA_045805005.1 Chloroflexia bacterium | reverse complement strand
CGCCTGGGATTGCAGGTGGCCGCGGATCTAGCGGGCGACTTCGCGGACGGGGTGTGTTTCGTGGCGTTGGCGTCGGTCACCGAGGACGGATTGGTGGCCGCGGCGGTTGCCCAGGGATGGGGAGTGCGCGAGACCCCCGGACGTTCGCTGATCGACGCGCTGGCTGAATACCTGGGGGAGAGACAGGCACTGCTGCTGCTGGACAACTTCGAGCATCTGGCGGGGGCGGCGCCGGTAGTGGCGGACCTGCTGGCCCGGTGCCCCGCGCTCAAGGTGCTTGTAACCAGCCGGGCCGTGCTGCGTCTGAGGGGCGAAAGGGAGTTTCCGGTGCCGCCGATGGCGCTGCCGGGCGCGGATCGCCCGGCCTGGCCCGAGGAGCTGGCACAATACGAAGCGGTGGCGCTCTTCGTGGAGCGAGCGCTGGACGCTAAGCCCGACTTCGCGCTGACGAGCAAGAACGCGGGGGCGGTGGGGGAAATCTGCCGGAGGCTGGAGGGCCTGCCGCTGGCGATTGAGTTGGCCGCGGCGCGCATCAAGGTGCTGCCCCCGGAGGGGATACTGGCCCGGCTGGAGAGCAGGTTGAACCTGCTGGTGGGCGGGGCGCTCGACCTGCCACCCAGGCAGAGGGCGCTGCGGAGCGCGATTGCCTGGAGCTACAACCTGCTCGATGCGCAAGAACAAACGCTGTTCGGTAAACTTGCCGTGTTCGTGAGCGGTTGTACCCTGGGGGCAGCAGCGGCAGTGACGGGCAGCCTCGATGCCCTGGAGGGGCTGTCGGCGCTCGTGGACAAGAGCTTGCTGCGGCAATCGGAAGCCGAAACGGCGGGAGAGATGCTGGAAGGTCCGCCGGGGCTCGCGCTCTCGCCCCGCTTTTCGATGCTAGAGACAATACGGGAGTTCGCGCTGGAGCGGTTGGAGGAGACGGGCCAGGGAGCCGCCACCCGGCGGGAGCACGCGGCGTATTTCCTTGCTCTCGCGGAGGCGGCGGAGCCGGAGCTGGTTGGGCCGTGGCAGATTGAGTGGCTGGGGTGGCTGGAGGCGGACCACGATAATTTGCGGGCCGCGCTGCGCTGGGCGCTTGAGGTAGGAGAGGTGGAAACGGCGTTGCGGATATGCGGAGCGCTGGCCCGCTTCTGGGAGCGCCGAGGCTACCTTAGCGAGGGCAGAAGGTGGTTGAAGGAGGCGCTCTCCATGGAGGCGGCGCACATGCATAGCGCGCAGAGGGCGAAGGCTCTCAGCGCCGAGGGCTTCATGGCGATAAGGCAGGGAGACCTGGGATCCGCCGAGCTGCCAATCGAGGAGAGCCTGGCGATTTACGAGGAGTTGGGCGAGAGGGCGGGTATAGCCCAGGGGCTCAATCGCCTCGGCCTGCTGGCCACCGAGCAGGCGGACTACGAGCGGGCGAGGTCGTTTCACGAGCGGAGCCTGGCGATTTACAGGGAGTTAGGGGATAGATGGGGCGTGGCGAACTCACTGCACAGCCTGGGGTTGATCGCCTACTACGCGGGAGACCTCGAGCGGGTGAGCGCCATCCTGGAGGAGAGCCTTCCGCTCTGGCGGGGGCTGGGGGACAGGTGGGGCATAGCCGGGTCGTTGCGGCTAATGGCGAACGTTTCCGACGACAGGCAGGACTTCGAGCGGTCGCGAAGTCTTTACAATGAGTGCCTGGCAATTTACCACGAGATGGGCAACAAGTGGGGCGCGGCCTGGACAATGCACGACCTGGGGGATATAGCCTGGCGCTTCGAGGCGTACGACGAAGCAGAGGCGCAGCACCGCGAGAACCTGGCGACCTTCCGGGAACTGGGCGACAAAACGGGCATCGCCATGTCGCTGCACAGGCTGGGCCGGATCGCGTACGACCGGGGGCAGGTCGAGGAGGCAGCCGCGCTCTACAGGCAGAGCCTGGAGATGGCGCGGGACCTGGGGAACAGGTACGTTATCGCCTTCGCGATAGGGGGCATGGCCTCGGTGGCCGCGGCACGGGGGCAACCCCAACTCGCGGCTCGCCTCTTCGGCGCGGGGCAGGCCTTGCTCGAAACGGTGGGATCTAACCTGGAGGGCGTGGGCGTTACCAGGCCGCTGCCCGCGGTGCGACGCCTGCTGGGCGAGGCGGCATGGGAAACCGAGTGGCAAACGGGCCGAGGGCTTCCCCTGCGGGAGGCTATCGCGCAAGCACTGGAGTAAGGGTTGCCATAAGATGTTTTGGGCTCCAATCCCCCAACCCCCGGCAGGGAGGAGCCTGCACTCCCGGAAACGCTCCACGAAACGATTACGAAACGCTGCCTCTGTTATATAGTCCCCAGTTCATCTGTACTTGTAATTGAATAAGGGGCCGATAGAGGGCCGAAGCAGGCCGAACGGGATGTTCGCCTGCTCCAGGTAGCTATCTCATTGCCTTTTTATGAGCGCGGGTAGACCGGCACCGTTGCCGGATACGAGGGAAAGTATGGACAACAGGCAGCATAGGCAATCGGACCTGTTCCTGGTGAGGATGTGGACCGAGCAGTTGGACCAGGAGCGGTCTGAGTGGCGCGGCAAAGTGCAGCACATCACCAGCGGGGAGGTCCGCTACTTTCGGGATTGGCCGGCGCTGGTGGCAATCTTAACGGGCAAAAAGCCCGGGCCTGGAGATGCGCCTGGCGGCGAAGCGGATCCAGCACCCAAACCCTGACACGCAGCCCCCGGCACCAGGAAGGAGTCATGAATGAATCGAAAAGTGCTTTTAGTCGCGCAGGCGATACTCGCGATAGTGGTAGGCAGCGCGGTTGGTGTGGCGGCCGAGCGCATGATCTCTACGTCGCAAGCAAAGCTCGCCCTGGCGGCTAGCCCGCTGGTGGCCGTGGACACCGGCTTCACCTACCAGGGGTATCTGAGCAGCGGAGGGGTGCCCGCGAACGGGCTGTACGACTTCACCTTCAAGCTGTTCAACCCCAACGGCAGCCTGCAGTTGGGCAGCACCATAACGCTGACCAACCAGACGGTGAATAACGGCCTGTTCACCGTTTCGCTGGACTTCGGGGACATGGCGTTCGTAGGGCAGAGACGTCTAGTAAAGATGGGAGTGCGGCCAGCCGGGGTCGGGTCGTTTGACACTTTGGGCGGCCAAGCGCTGTCGCCCGTGCCCTACGCTCTCAGCTCAACCTGGACCGGGGTGGGCGACAAGCCGTGGAACTACACACCATTCCACGCCGCGAACGTATCGACAGTGATCACCGACCAAGTTGGCGCCAACACTTTTTCAGCCGTAGCCACCGGTGCGGATGGGCTGCCGCTGATCGCCCATTCGGGCGGTAACCTCGGCGCAGGAACGCTTAGCGCGACCCACTGCGTGACCCTCGATTGCGGCGATTTCGATACCAGCACGATATTCACCCACACCGTGAATTACGTAGCCGCCACGCTAGGCAGAGATGGGTTAGTGCTTATCGCCGCTTACGACGTGATCAGCAACGCCCTCCTGACCGCACATTGTAGCGACGTGGAGTGCAACGCTGCCACCGTCACGCTCCTCGATACCTCGGCGGACATAGGCTCCTATGCGTCGATCACCATCGGAGCCGACGGGCTCGGCCTCATCAGCTATCTGAACAGCAACAACGGCGATCTAAAGGTAGCGCATTGCTCCAACGTAAATTGCACGAGCGCCACGATCAGCACACTCGATAGCACGGGCGACGTTGGCTACTACACGGGCATAACCACGGGGTACGACGGCCTGGGGCTGATCTCTTATTACGATAATACCGCGCACGATCTAAAGGTCGCTCACTGCGACAACACCAACTGCACCACCGCCATCCTTACCACACTGGATAGCACCGGCACCGTGGGCGTCACCACTTCAATCGCGACGGGCGCGGACGGCCTCGGGGTGATAGCTTACAGGGATCAAAGCTCCACCAGCCTGAAGGTCGCTCACTGCGACGATGCCGTCTGCACAAGCGCGACCATTACTACCGTGGATAACACCAACGACGTGGGCTCGGAGTCTTCGATTATCGCCGGCGTAGATGGGCTGCCGGTGATTACATACCGCGACCAGACAAATAACGATTTGAGGTTCGCCCTCTGCCAGGACGCGGCCTGCACCGGGGCCGTTACGAGCGCGGTCAGCTCCAACACAAGCAGATTCTCGAGCATCAACTGGGGCATAGACGGGCTGCCAGTGATCTCATATTGGGACAGCTTCAACATCCGGTTGGTGGTGATCCATTGCGGCAGTCCGACCTGCATAAGCAATTACCACGCGCGGTAGGATTCAGGGGTATGAGCGGAGCGGGGGCGATCAGGAGTCAGTGTCTGCCTACCACCCGTGGTCCCTAACCCCTGATCCCTGACCCCTGAATCCTAGTAACGTTGACAGGAGGTAGTGTATGAACCGCAAAGTATCCCCGCTGGTGTTGTGCGCGGTGGTGGCGCTTGGGCTGGGTTCGGTGGCGGGGGCGGCGACCCGGCTGGCGGCACCGGGGCACGCTTCGGGTATGAGCCTCGGGAGCCTGGAACCGCTGGCGGCCGTCGGCACCGGCTTCAACTTCCAGGGGCGGCTGCTGAACGGCGGCAGCCCGGCAAACGGGTTGCACGAGTTTACCTTTGCCCTGTTCGATGCCTCGAGTGGGGGCCACCAGGTGGGCAGCACCCTCACGAGGACCAGCATACAGGTGACCAACGGTATATTCGTGGTGTCGCTGGACTTTGGGGATACGGCTTTCGTGGGGGATGCGCGGTGGTTGGAGACGGCGGTGGGGCCGAACGGCGGGCCGCTGACCACGCTCTCGCCGAGGACGAAGCTCAACCCGTCGCCGTTCGCTATAAGCGCACCGTGGTTCGGGCTCAGCAGCAAGCCGGCGGGGTACAACCCGCAGCTTCTGGCCAACGATTTTACGACGGTGGACAGCGCCGGGTCGGTGGGACGCTTCGCGTCGGTGACCATAGGCTCGGACGGGATGCCGCTCATCAGCTACCAGGACGTCGCCAACTTCGACCTGAAGGTAGCCCACTGCAACGACCTGGGGTGCAACTCACGCACCATCACCACGCTCGACAGCACGGGAAGCGTGGGCTCATACTCGGCCATCACGCTGGGCACCGATGGGTTCGGGCTCATCAGCTACTTCGATGGGACCAACGACCATCTGAAGGTGGCGCATTGCAGCAACCAGCCATGCACCGCCGCCACGCTCTCCACCATAGACGCTAATCCTCTCGCGGGGGAATACACCTCCATAACGATAAACCGGCAGGGGCTGGGGGTTATCAGTTATTACGAGCAGACCAACCTGAATCTGAAGGTGGCGGCGTGCAACGACATCGACTGCACCAGCGCCACCCTCACCACGCTCGACAGCACAGGGGACGTGGGCCGCTTTACATCGATCACCGTGGGGGCCGACGGGGTGCCTATTATCAGCTACCAGGACAGCACCAACGGCGACCTGAAGGTGGCGCACTGCTCGGACGATACGTGCAGCAGCACTTCCGCCAGGCGCACGATAGACAGCACAGGCAGCGTAGGGTTAGATACGTCTATCGCGACCGGAAAAGACAGCCTGCCCCTCATCAGCTACTACGATAGCACTAATGGCGCCCTGAAGGTGACGCACTGCGACAGCGCCACATGCAGTATCTCCAGCACAACCATGCTGGACAGCAGCGGCACTGTCGGTACCGACTCCTCGGTGGCTATTGGACCGGACGGGTTGGCGCTGATCAGCTACTACGACAGCACCAACGGCGATCTGAGGATAGCCCACTGCATCGACTTCGCATGCACGGACGCCACGATTCTGACGCTGGTGTCAGGCGGCACCAGCCTAGTGGGCCAGTACACCTCGGCAGTTATGGGAGTAGACGGGCTGCCCTTCATCGTTTACCACGACGCGACAGGCCTCGACCTGGAGGCGGCGCACTGCGCCAGCCCGCTGTGCGTGGACTATATGAAGTCCAGATAGGACTCGTGAAACGTGAAACGTGAGGTACGTATTAGCGTTGGCAGGAGAAAACGTATGAAACGCAAGCTCTATCCGGTGACTTTTTCTCTCATCCTGGCTATTGTGGCGGGGTCGGTGGCGGCGGGGGCGTCTAGGTTGGCCGCGCCCGGCGGAGCGCCCGCCTTGAGCCTGTACGATACCGGGGACGGCCTCCCGCCGCTGGAGCCGGTGGGCACCAGTTTCACTTACCAGGGGCGGTTGCTCGATGGCGGCTCTCCGGCGAGCGGGTCCTATGATTTCACGTACAAGCTGTTCGACACCTCGGGGGGCAGCAACCAGATAGGCACCACCATCACACACACTTTCAGGACGGTGACCAACGGCATATTCACCGACAACCTGGACTTTGGAGACAAGGTGTTCCTGGGGGACGCCCGCTGGCTGGAGGTGGCCGTGAGGAACAACAGTGGAGGCTCGTTCACGACGTTGAGCCCCAGGCAGCCGATCACGCCCGCCCCTTACGCGGTGAGCGCGCCGTGGTTCGGCATCAGGGACAAGCCCACGGGGTACAATCCGCTGCGCATCGCCAACGATTTCAACCTGGTGGATGCCCTCAGCGCGAATACGGGGCTCTATACCTCGGTGGCGATAGGCGCGGACGGGCTGCCCATTGTCAGCTACCAGGACAGCACCAACTTTGACCTGAAGGTGGCGCATTGCGAGGACCTGGCCTGCGGCACACGGACCATCACCCCACTCGACACCGCCGGCACGGTCGGTTTCTGGACCTCGATAGCGTTGGGCTCGGACGGGCTGCCCATTATCAGCTACCTGGACAACGCCAACAGCGCGCTCAAAGTGGCCCATTGCAGCAACCGGGAATGTACAGCAGCTACGATCACCACAGTGGATAACACCGCAGCCGTCGGGTATTACAGCTCGATAACGATCAATAAGATCGGGGCGCCGGTGATCAGCTACTACGACAGCACCAACGGCGATTTGAAGGTGGCGGGGTGCACGAATGTCACCTGCACCTCGGCTGTTATTTCCACAGTCGATAGCACGGGGAATGTCGGGGTGTATACCTCCTCGACGCTCGACTCGCTCGGGCTGGTGCAGATCAGCTATTACGACCTGACCAATGGGAACCTGAAGATCGCGTTCTGCGACGATGACCGGTGCACCAGCGCGGGTTTTGTAACCGCCGATTCGACCGGCAACGTAGGGGCTTTTACCTCCATAGCCACCGGCAAGGACGGGTTGCCCATCGTGAGCTACATCGACCGCACCAACCTCAACCTGAAGACCATGCACTGCAACAACGACATTTGCTCCAGCAGGACCATCAGGACAATCGATACAGGCATCGCCACGGCGAGCGACGACAGCTACACGTCGATAGCTATCGGGGCGGACGGCCTGCCGATGATCGCGTACTTCAACGCGGCGGCGAGCGACTTGAAAACGGCTCACTGCGCGGATGTGAAGTGCTCCAACTCAGTGGTTCGCACCCTCGACTCGGCGGGCCTGGTGGGCCGGTACACGTCGC
The DNA here is from genome assembly GCA_045805005.1 of Chloroflexia bacterium. GTDB lineage: Bacteria > Chloroflexota > Chloroflexia > QHBQ01 > JADMIH01 > JADMIH01. The sequence goes on along the minus strand of JBJMMB010000223.1, from coordinate 7,226 downwards.
TGGCAATAGGGATAGACGGCCTGCCGTTCATCAGCTACGAAGACGAAACCAACGGCGACCTCGACACGGTGGATTGCGGAAGCCCGGGCTGCGTGAGCTACGGGCGGAAGCGGTGAGAGAGCGGAGCGTAAAACGTAAGGATGTGGGCGTAGTGGGTGCGCTTCGAGGGTTTGATAAGTGTGCGATACATAATACGCCAAAGGTTTGAAGGAGACCGGCATGAAAGCAACCAATCAGCGGCAGCCATGGCGTCAGGTCAGGTTCTACCTCGCGACGCTGATGATGTTATTCTTGTTTTTCTCGGCCGCCGCTGTGGTAGCGCAGGTAGGCGGGGGCTTCGACCTTTCGTGGTCCACGGTGGACGGGGGTGGTATCAATACGAGCACCGGTGGGGTCTTCACGTTGGGTGGAACGATAGGCCAACCCGACGCTGGTGCTGGGACCGGTATCACCTACACAGTCAACATGGGCTTCTGGGGTGCCACCCTTCCCTCGCCCACGCCCAGCAACACCGACACCCCCACGCGCACCAACACGCCAACGATTACTCCTACACGGTCCAACACCCCTACCGCGACCCCTACTCGCACCAACACGCTTACAGGGACTCCCACTCGCACCAGCACGCCGACAAACACACCCACCGCCGTGCTGGTGGTGCACGTTACATGGCAGGGCATCCCCCAGCCCAACTCGAGGAACACCACCGAGACTATCACTATGACGCTGCGCTCCAGCGCGGGAGGGGCGGCAAGTGAGTTCGCGGGCTTCGCCACGGACGCCAGCGGCTTCGTGACGTTCCCGCTGGGGAGCCTGGTGCCCGGCAGCTACAACGTGCGGGTGAAAGGCCCCAGGAACCTGGCGATGTGCGGCTCGGTGACCCTGACGGGGGCGGTATCCACCTCGACGGAGATGGGCACACAACCTGCGGGGGACGCGGACAACTCCAACCTCGTTAGCAGCGTGGACTTCTCCATAGTGCGGGCCAGCTTCGGTAAGAGCTTCGGGCAGCCAGGGTACGACGCGAGGGCCGACTTCGACAATACCGACGCGGTGAGCAGCGCAGACTTCACCCTGCTCCGAGGCTCCTTTGGCCTGGGCGGATGCGCGGCTATCGGCCCGTAGCAAGGGTGGGCCAGGGGACGAACCGCAAAGACGCTAAGAGCGCAACGTTCGCAAGGCCAGAAACTCACCGCAGAGAGCGCAGAGACCTTTATTATTTGGGTCTCTGCGCTCTCTACGCGTGATATGCACATAGGGGTGTAGGGGGCTCCCTGCTGGAGGATTGGGGGTGCGCCCCAACTCTCTCCTTATTTACATCTACGGGGGTGTGCCCCGCTCATTTTTACTCTGCGGTGAATTATTTTCTTGGTGTCTTGGCGTCTTGGCGGTTTCTTATATCAAGGGCTGGAGGTTCTTCGGTCCAGGGGACGGTGCCGTCGTCGTACCAGGAGGCGAAGAGGGAGGGGACGGTGCCTTCGGGGGCCATGTCGAGGTGGCAGCCCGAGGCGAAATCGGAGGCGTAGCTGGTGAAAATAGCGCGCAAGGGGCCTGCGGAGTTGTCGGGGAGGGAGATGTAGGTGCGGAAACCCACGAGGGCCCACTCTTTGTTTACGCCTATGAGCTTGCGGCCCACTACCTGGCCTGAACCGTCGTGGGCGTAGATGACACGCTTGTTGAGCTCGCAGGCATTGGCCACTGTGGAGAAGGCGTTGAATTGCCCGAAGCTGAGGCAGGTGTCGAAGTAGTTACCCATCTGCAGGACGTGCAGGGGGTCGGTTTCGAGGTGCAGGCGCACCCGGCCGCCCGCCACGCCAGGGCAGCGGTAGGTGCGGGGCATGGAGTCGAGCCAGGCGACCTTGTCCACCCCGTGCTCCGCCAGATCTTCGAGGAAGGCGATGTTGGTGGGGTGGAGCTCGGGCCAATGATGGTCGCCCCTGACGTAAGCACGGAGGAGCTTGAGGAGCAGACGGCGGTTTTGCTGGATGTCGGCGGTGAGGAGGGTGGCGTTCATCAGGTCCTCGCTCATGCTCAGGTCGGGGGGCAGGGGGCTGGCCACTTTCTCCAGGCGGGCGCGATAGCAGAGCATTACCTGCCGCTCCAAGGTGGCGAGTTGGGCCTCGGCGGCGACGTGCTCAAGTGCTTCGGCAGCCTCCGCTCGGGCAGCCTGGGAGACGGTTTCGCCATCGGCCAGCCGGGCGCGCAGGTTGGTTACACGGGCGGCCAGCTCGGGTCGGGAACCCAGGTCTGGGCGGGATTCGAGGTAGGCGAGTTCGCGGGCCAGCCTGGTGGGTTGCTCGAGGGCGCGGCGTACTCCGGGAGGTACGACGGCCGGCGTGTCGAGGAATTGGCAGGCACGCAAGTAGGCGGTGAAGGTGGGGGCCATTCCCGGCAGGGCTTCGAATAGAGGATGCCAATCGGGCGGGAGGATGGGCGGGTCAGTACCGGGGCTCCTATCTAGAGCGTCGAGGGGTGCGGCGGCCTCCGGGCCGAAGCGGCTGAGCAAGCCCAGGTATAAGAGCAAATCAGCGGCGCGGTGGGGCTGATGGGGGAAGATATGGGCGAGTGGCGACCGCATGTGAGGGTAGCGGCTCAGAGCGCTGATAGCATCGCACAGCAGATCATAATCTTGCTTGAAGCTGTGCTTCAGAGAGGCCTTCACTACCGCCTGGAAACAGGCCAGGTCGCCATCTGCAAGGGCTATACCAAGCGGCACCGCGAGCGAGAGCGGGCTGGAGTAATAATCGCTGCTATCGAACGGGCGCGTGATGAGCAGATGGGACATGACCCAATCGAACCAGGTGGAAGCTTTATCCGGGTGAGCTTTGTCAAGAGCCATAGCAGCTTCGAGAAGGCGGTCGCAAGGGTCGTACTCGGGGCCATAAGCCTGAGCGAAGCGTTCAACCGCCGGCACGTAGGCCACGAGCCGAGGGAGCACGACACGAGGCGCCTTGCGGGTTTCCGCCAGATGCTCAAGTATGGCTGCAAAGAGATTCGCACGTATTGGTTCCGGGGCATTGGCGGTGACCTGGGCTAGCGGTTGAAGCGCGGTCCGGGCCGCTCGAGCGGTCGAGAATCCCTCAAGGATGAACTCGAGGCGCCAGGGCCAATAGGTAAGCCCGGAAGATCGGATCAAAGACATCGCGAACTGGTACATGTCAGGGTCAGGCCACTCAGACGATGCCAGGGAGCCATAAACACCCAATTCGAGGGCCTCGCGCACGATCTCTGCGTCCCCGGTGACGCGGAGGAGGGCCACCACATCGGGGACGCGATTAGCATGCCGGTTGCGCAGCCAGTCCTCGCGATTGCGCGATTTGACGGACTGGGTGTAGCCAGGGCCGTCCCATATCCGGCCGTGCTCCTCGGCCAGCAATCTCAGGTAGGGTACCTGGAGCGGGGCGGGCAGCGGCAGGCCCAGGCGCAATACGAGGAGCATCGATTCGCCCAGTTCGGGGGTGAGCTTGCCGAGGTCGAGCATGGCCTCGACGAAGAGCACGAACGCGCCTGCGGTGCCGGGGTCGGGAGCGGCGAGCAGGTAGCCACGCAGCGCCTCGGACAGGCCTGAAACCAACTCCTGCCGTTGAACTTGCAGTTGCTCCGCTACCTCTCGGCGCTCACGAGCCTTGCGCGGGTCGCGGGAGGGTAGCTCGTCGCGGTAAGAGAGGATGCGGTGCTGGAGGCCGGTGGTAGCGTGGGCGGCGGCCTCGGCGGTGGCTACTACGGTTGCGGTAGGCACGCCCCCAGCGAGCATATCGCGCAGCACTTGCGGGGGGAGGGCGAAAGGTCCACGCGAGAGGACCGCCTCGCATCGGCGGGCCAGGGAGTCGCCGTCGGGGTCCTCCAGGATGGCCCCGGTGAGGGCGGGGCATGAAGGCAGGCCCGAGCGGAGTCCCCGATTATAAGCGCGGCGCAGCCGGCCTGCATCGTCCAGGCCCTCAACTGGTCGGGAACCGGAACCCCGAAGCGCACTCTGGCGGTGGAGAGCCCCGAGCAGGAGGCCGGCCAGGGCGCGGCCCGGCACAGGAGCGCGCTCATCGGCAAGCACATCAGCCACAGCCTGCCCCGCATGCCCGCCACAGAGCAGCAGGGCCGCGCTCGGTGACAGAGGCAGGTCATTCAGGCAAATGGCCTCGGCGGGCAGGAGCGCGGCCAGGCGGCGGGTCGCGTGCGGGTCGCGGACCTGGACGCGCGCCACGAGGGCGGGCAGGTCGGGCTCGGCCACCGTATGCAGTTGCTTCGCGATTTCGAGGCGCGCAACACGGCGGGCGAGCCACGCGGGCGCGTCGTCCAGGGCGCGGGCCGCGGCGCGGGGCGAATCGGCAATCTGGCCGAGCCTACGCTGGGCCAATGCCAGGTCCCCAGGCCCAGGCGAGAAAGGCCCGCGCGGGGTCTCCCAGGCCACCCGCCCCTCGTACCACGTCATGCGGCCATCCAGCCACGCGGTCTCACCCGCCATGGCGCGCACCGCAAGTAACCGCTTCCTGAAGCGGCGAGACGCAAGCCCGCTACGGGCCGGTAGGTTTTCAAGGTCCTCTATCATGAGGTTCTATTCTAGGCTACCCCAATATCAAGGGTAGCCGCCCATTATAGGTGTCAGGCATGGGAGAACGCAACGGTCTACGGAAGTATTCTTCCGAGGCGGTATGAGCCTAGGAATGATTAACGAGGCCGCTATTGGTAGGGACGAACCTTGTGTTCGCCCCTACCCTATGTGGTGCGCGCTATACGTTTGTTGGTGCTGGGGCGAGAGGGCGCTGGAAACGGGGGCGGTGAGGCATTGAGGGGCAAACAGAAACCCCGAGCAGTCCTGACGGAGCACCCGGGGCCTTTCTGTACCATCAAGTTTCTGACTTGCGCCCATCTCTCGGTGGTGAAATGAGTATACATCTGGCCCTGGCGCTTGTCAATAGGTTTGTGGAGAGGATTTGCACATCCGGCGATTGGTTGGAAACCCATCATGTCGCCGCAGCCTGGGCAATCGGGCAGACGGGCCTGCATGCACTGCTCCTGTCGTCGGATCAAATGCAGATACTACTCACTACTTTTTTGGGACACAATTCGGAGGCTTTGGGAGTTCAGTCTTCTTCCTGCAGTTGTTCTCGGACTTCCATCAAGATTCGCCCGAGCATGTTCAACCCGGTTTCATTGCTTCCGCAACCCCAATAGTAGTCGCGCGGGGCGTTTTCGACAAGAACAGCGGCGCCGGTGGAGAGGAGCACTCCTCTGATATCGGGGTTAGACCTGAATTTGGAAAGTACGGCCTTGCGCATGACGTCGTCTTTGGCCTCTTGCCAATCGGGGCGTATCGGCTGTTTGCGGCTGCGGCCCAGCCTGGCGGCTATCACCGGGGACCTCGTTATTCGTATCTGTTCGGAGTAAGGAGTGCCGGGGAACTTCTGGGCCTGGAAGTAATGCTCGCTGGTGGGCCACCAGAGGCCGTCCAACTCGAACCCGTGAGCGGAGAAGTTGGAGAAGCAACCATAGGGCTGCTCGCGGGCGCTGTAAAAGTATATCCGCTCGGAATTGGAATCCATCGCACCGTATTTTACTCGCGCCGCCTCCGGATTGCCACCGCCGAGCCGAGGGCTGCCGCGGCAAGGGCTATGCCACGCCAGGTGCGGTGTTTGGGCGCGAGGTTCGAGAGCACGACGGAAGCTGTGTTCCTGCCCGATGCGCCGGAGACGCCGCCGCCGGGGTGGGTGCCCGCGCCGGTAAGGTAAAGGCCTTCGATGGGGGTTCGGTATTGGGAGAGCTCGGGCAGGGGGCGGAACATGAACATCTGGTCGAGCGACATGTCGATGTGCATGATGTTGCCCCGCAGGAGGCCCACGTTGCGCTCCAAGTCGAGGGGGGTCTGGATGTAGCGGTGGGTGACGGCACTCGCCACGTTGGGCGCGTATTCGGTCAGGGTTTGGAGGAGGCGGTCGGCTTCCCGGTTGCGGATGGCGTCCCAGCTCTCGCCGTCCCCGAGCGTGTAGGGGTGGTATTGCGCCCAGATATAGAGGGAGTGCTTACCGGGTGGGGCGATGGTGGGGTCGACCGAGGAGGGGGTCATGGCTACCAGGGCAGGGTAGCGGGCCGGGTAGCCGCGCTGGGAGTCGTCGTAGGCTCGCTGGAGGTACTCGACGCTGGGGCAGATGAGCTGCATTGCGTGGTGGCACTCGGCGGGGCCGGCTTGCGAGGGAGGGTAGGCGGTGTAGGCCGGCAGTTCGTCTATCGCGCAGCGCAAGGTCATACCGATGTTGTTGCCGGTGCGTAGAGCCTCTACTTTGGCTCGGAGGGCGGCGGGGAGGGCGTCGCGGCCCAGTAAGTCGAGGAGCGTGGTCTGCACGTGGGCCCCGGATATGACCAGGCCGGCGGGAACACGCTCACCGCCGTCCAGTTCGAGGCCGGAGACCGCGCCGTTTTCGAGGAGTATACGCCGGACCTGGGCGTCGCAGCGGATGGTGCCGCCATGGTGTCGCAGGCAGCGGGCGAGGGCCTGTGAGAGCATGCCTGAGCCGCCCCTGGGGTGGGTAGCGCCAACGTCGTGGTAGAGGCTTTGCGCGCCGGCCAGGTCGCCCGCGCCCACCTCGGAAGGGGGCGGGCCCGACTGGGCGGCCATCCAGGCCATGGCGGCCTTGAGGTGGGGGCTGGCGAAAGTCTCATCCAGCATCTTACCGTAGTTGCCGAGCACCTTACGCAGGAGCTCGAGGCCCGACATAGAGGGGTCGACCTTGCCGCCGGAGCGAACCTGATCCCAGGCGGTGCGCCGGGCGATCCTGCCCACGAACGCTCCGGGGGCGGGGGCCTGCGCGAACGCCTCGAAGACCTGCTGATTGAACCTGTCCCACTTCTGTATGAAAGCGCGGTACGCCTCGGCGTCGCGCTCGGATACGGCGGCTATGGACTGGCAGGTGCGGTCGAGGTCGCGGTAGAAGAGGATGTGACTGCCGTCGGGGAAGGGAGCGAAGCCCCAGGGGTCCATCTGCATGTATTCGAGGCCAAAGCGGTGCAGGCCAAGCTCCTCGATGACGGGCGTCTTGTGGATCAGGACGTGCATCACCGAGCAGGTATCCACCTGATACCCACCCCACATCTCCTCCGGATTCACTGCCCCGCCCACCCGGCCGCATGCGCGCTGTTGTCGCGGCGCAGGCCCGTCCCCCCGCTCCAGCTGCGGGTCCTGGAGTTCACCATCTTCGGCCTGGCGGCGGCGCACCTGGCGGTGCTGCAGTACTACT
>JBJMMB010000222.1:0-13438 GCA_045805005.1 Chloroflexia bacterium | reverse complement strand
GTGCATCTCCTTTATCTCTTCCACCACCGCGTTGAACTTCGCGCTCTCGGTGCGGTAGATACGGTCGGGGTGGTCCAGCCGGATCATCGGGCGGTGGGTGGGGATGGGCATGACTTCAAGCTTGTATATCTTGTAGAACTCCTCGGCCTCGGTGGCGGCGGTACCGGTCATGCCCGCTAGCTTGGGGTAGAGGCGGAAGTAGTTCTGGATGGTGATGGTGGCGAAGGTCTGGCTCTCGGAGCGCACGCTTATGCCCTCTTTGGCCTCGATAGCCTCGTGCAACCCCTCCGAGTAGCGGCGACCCTGCATCAGGCGGCCCGTGAACTCGTCCACAATGACCACCTCCACCGGGGCCTTGGGGTTGAGGCGCTCGTTGGCGCTCACCACCTTGCCCTCCTGCCACAGCACGTAGTCCTTGTCGCGCTTGAAGAGGGCGTGGGCCTTGAGGGCGTTGTCCACGCCGTACACCAGTTGGAAATTGTCGGGGTGGTAGAGGTTGTCCACCCGGAAAAACGCCTCGGCCCGGTTGATGCCCTCCTCGGTGAGCACCGCGCTGCGGGTCTTCTCATCGACCGTGTAGTCGACCTCGGCGCGCAGCGTCTTGGAGAACTGGGCGGCGCGGATGTGCACCTCGGCGGAGCCCTCGGAGGCTCCCGAGATGATTAGGGGCGTTCGGGCCTCGTCTATGAGGATGTTGTCCACCTCGTCCACGATGCAATAGTTGTGGGCCCGCTGCACCAACTCGTCGGGGTTGTTGGCGATATTGTCACGCAGGTAGTCGAAGCCGAATTCGGCGTTGGTGCCGTACGTAATGTCGGACATGTATTCGGCTTTGCGCTCCCAGGGAGCCATCGTAGTAAGGATGGTGCCCACCGATAGACCCAGCATCTTGCAAGCCGGGCCCATCCAGTCGCTATCGCGCTTGACCAGGTACTCGTTGACGGTGCACAGGTGCGCCCCACGGGCGGTGAGGCCGTTGAGGTAGAGTGGGGCCACGGCCACCAGGGTCTTGCCCTCGCCCGTCTTCATTTCGGAAATCTTGCCCTCGTGGAGGATGATGCTCCCCATGAGTTGCACATCGTATGGGCGCATGCCTGTCGTGCGACGCGATGCCTCCCATAGCGCGGCAAATGCCTCCGGTATAAGCTCATTGAGCACCCGCTGCTCGTCTGCCCGCTGAGCCTTTCGGAACTCGTCCTGCACGGCCTTCAGTCGGTCGGCGGCCGCCCGGTCCTCAGCGCGCAACTCGTTCATTAGCTCTGTGAAAATGACTTCCTGCAGGGCGTCGCGCCGCTGCATGATTTCGGCCAGCGCATCGGGCTTGATGAGCACCGGGGCGAGGCCGTCCTCGTCCTGCTGCCTCACCTTCTCAAGAAGCTCCTCCTGCGCGGCGTCCAACTCGGCGAAGCGCTCTAAATAAGGCGCTATGGCGTCGGGGCCGACCACGTCGGCTATCCTTGACTGCGTATCCTGCCAGAAGTCCGTCCGCGCCTCGAGGATACGGGCGCGGAAAGCGGCGCTGCGGGCCTGCAAACGCTCCTCGCGCCCGGCAAATCGCTCGTTAAGCTCCGCAGCGGTCCCTTCTTGAGCCGTTTCGGCGAGGGCCGCCTGGGCGATGGCGAGCAATTCCAGGGTAGCGCCCTCCTCCCAGTAGAGCTCGTCCGCCAGGGCGTCCTTCTCGCTCACGTCGCTCTCTTGCCGGCGGGCGTTGTCGCGACCCTTACGCCCGCGACCATCCTGCTGGACCGGAGCATGGCCCTCGTCCAGCCCCGCCGCGGCCTTCAACTCGCCCGGCAGGCGCAGCCCCTGGCGGGCCAGGTGCTTGACCAGATCGCGCTCGGCCAGGGCGCGGACCAACTCCTGCGCGGCGGCATCCAGGTCGGAGGCGAGCCGCTGCAATTCTCCGGAAGGCTTGGGGGAGAGAGTTACCAGCGCGTTCAGGCTCACCGCCCGGCGCAAGGCCAGCATGGTCTCGTTGGTCCTGTTGAAATAGTCGGCCACTTGCCGCCCCAGGAAACTCGTCGCGGCTTCCACCTGCCGCACCATCTCCTCGGCGGCTGGCTGCTGGGGGTGCAGCCGGGCCTTGGGCACGGCCTGCAATATGGCCTCGCGCAACCCCTCATGTTCCTCTATGAGGAGCGACAACTGTACGCCCAGTTCGTCAACGAGCAGTTCTATCTCCTCCTCAAGCTCGCGGCGCTCGGCGGGTGGGCGCTGCAGTTTCTCGGCGTTCATCGTGGACAACTGCTTCGAGTCGGCCAGCAATACCGACAGGGTGCGGCTGATCTGCTCGCCCCGCTCGATTACCGCGCGCAGCGTGTCGGCCTGCCCGGCGAGGCGGCGAGCATCAGCGGCAACTGCCTGCATCTCGCGGGCCTGTATCTGCTGCCAGCCGGCACCCGGCAGGTGCTCGAACACCTCGCCCCGTATGGAGGCCGAGAAATCGCGCTCGCTCTCCAGCAAGGCCACGATTTCCTCGTTGACCTGCCCCGCGATGCGCTTCAACCGCCCGATTTCCTTGTCGGTTGTATCAAATAAGCCACTTAGCCATTTAACCATTGCTAGTTCCTTCTCCTGTATTGCCGGAGTCAGGGGTCAGGGATTAGGATTCATTGTTTACCTACGACCCTCGACTCCTGATCCCTGACTCCTACTTGATCTCAAAATAATTCGCCATCCCCAGCGCCCTTATGCCCCCTTCGAGGGCCCGGTGGAAGAGGCCGGGGTCGATGGCCAGAGCCTGGCGGTCCTGGCCCTTCGCGGCGGCCCCGAGCGACTCGGAAGCCGCATTGTTCATCTCTGTGTAGAGGCGGTCCGCCATTGTCAGGGCCTCGCGAACGTCTGGCAGCCCGCTTGCTGTGACTATAGACTGGTAGTCCGGGTAAGCATCCGCGTTGAGGAGCCGCGCGTTGGCGAGTTGCACCGCGAGGAAGATCTTCCGCGTCTCTTCTCTCTCGTGGTCGAGCACCTGACTTGTCAACATTGCCAGGCGCTGCATCACGGCTGTGCGGAAGGCCCCGGCGTCCTCACCCGCATCCTGTAATACGGCTAGCAGCTTCTTCAAGTTGCGCTCGGACAGGTACCGGTTGAACATGCTCTCCGAACCGGCCAGCATCTGGGCCAGGTCAAGGCCCCAGCGCGACTGAGCGCCGTAGAGCAAGGGATAAAGCTGGCCGAGCCGCAGGGCCACCCAGGCGTGGTCGGCCACGGTCAGCAGGTACGAAAGGAGGGGGGACAGCCCCTGCTTGTCCCTGGCCGCCGAGCGGACCGAAAGCTGAGGGATGCGCTGGCCCAGGTGGGCCTCGAAATGGAGGAGCTTATGCAGGATGGTGCCTACCAGGGGGGCGGCCCCGTCCAGGCCCGCCGCTCCGAGGGCCGGGTTGTACTCAATAGTTACTCCGCGCGTGCCCGCGGAGAGGTCAACCAGCGCCTGCGTCGAGGGGCGCAGGTAGACGTTGCGCCCCCAGGCCCCGGCCATAGCGAGCATCAGCCTGTTGAACTCGTCGTGCACCTGGGGCGGCAGGGCCTTATGCTCTGCGCCCACCCGCGACAACAGGAAGCGCAACGTGTCCACGCTGATGCGGCAGTAGCGGCACGGCTCGGTCTGGTGGCGGGTGCTATCAAGCGTGATCCAGCCCGGACACTGTGGCGTGGGGCACTTGATCACGCGTGGTATTTGCAGGTTTGTCGCCTGGGCCACGTCGGTTGCAGCCATCGTAAAAAAGCTCTCCAAATGAAAATCGCATATAACGGGCATAGTGCCCGCACTTTCTATTTTACCCCAAACAAGGCCCCACATGCCAGTTCATTCGAGACGAAGAGACCTCTGCTACGCGCAGTAGCTTTTGCATACCATCTGGCACAAATCTTGCGAGGAAACAGCCGATACGCCGGTGTTACTTAGGAACCACCGAAAAGTCACACTATTAGCAGGAGGAACTGATGTTTAGAACACGCAACAGTGAGAATAGCAAATCCGCGGGATTGGTCCTGGCGCTCATGGTCGGCACCACCCTGGCCCTGGCCTTCATGGTGGCGCCCTCTATGGTGAGCGCCGGCAGCGTCAACGCGCCGGCAGCCCAGGCAACCGGCACCGAGACTGTGACGCCTAGCCCGGCCGTGACCGGCACGAGCACCGTGGCCGCCACCGTAACCGTGGCAGGCACAGCCAGCCCTGGCGCGACCGGCACGTCGGTGCTCACCGGAACGGCGACCGCGGTCGGCACCTCGGTCATAACGGGCACCGCGACGGCGGGCACCAGCCCCACGGCTCTCGCAACGGCGACCACGGGTGTGCTCGCAACGGCTACCACCGCGCCGCTAGCCACCAGCATGCCGGAAACGGCCCAACCCACGGCGACCCAGGCCACGTCGCCCACCCTGCCCCAAACGGGTAGCGGCGGCGGAGGCGACAGCACACTGCTCGTCCTGCTCCTGGTCGCCATAGCCCTGACTGCGATGGGCGCAACCGCTACGATACTCAACAAGCGACGGGCTTAAAGCATTAGCGTAGGCAGTATAAAGAAGCCGCCCTCGGGCGGCTCTTTTGGTGTCCAACGGAAGGGCTACTCTGCCGTGCGGCTGATGGGGTCGCGGAGCGCCGATGCGGGCTCCGGCTCGATCTCCTCCACTGCGAGGGCGGGCGCTTCGAGTGCCTCTTCGGCATCTTGCTCCGCTTGCTCCTCGACCGGGCGCATCTCGGCCAGCGACATGTTCTGCGCCCAGAACGCCAGCATCCCGACCACCAGTGTCACCGCTAACTGGCCCACATGAAATACCAGGGCGAAGGCCACGGCAAGTTCCTTGTCCACTCTGAAGAAGGCCATCGTGGCGATAACCAGGGCCTCATAAGTGCCCACGTTGCCGGGGAGGGCCGGTATCAGCAGGCCCAGGTCGACAACAGCGGTCATGAAGAGCAGCCCTACGGGGTCCATTAGTCCCTGCGGGAAGGGCGTGTTGAAGGAGGCCAACCCGACCATGAACATCACGGCCACCACCGCCCACACCAGCAGTGAGATGAGAGCGGCGCTGACCAGCGGGCGTGGGTTCTTGAATACGTGCATGCCGCTCGCGAATGTCTCGATGAGGCGCACCGCCATCTTGCGCAGCTTATCGGGCAAGGGCAAGTAGCCCAATATCTTCTCAACCAGGTGTGCGATGCGAGCGTTGTGCATGTAGAAGAGCACCAGGCCGGCGAGGGTCGCCACGAGCGCTATGCCGGAGATCCAGGCGAGGGAATTGAGGTCGAAGCCGACCGAGTTAGAGGCGGCGGCCGACGGGAGGAGCAGCAAGCTGAGCAGGAGCATGAGCAGCAGCGCAATGCCATCGAAGGCTTTTTCGATGACCACTGTAGCCAGCACCGTAGTCTTGCGGAGGCCGGTACGGTGGCCCAGCAAATAGGCCCGGACGAGGTCGCCTGCTCTGGCCGGGAAGAAAGCGTTGAAGAAGTAGCCCGTCATGGTCATGCCATAGAGCCGGATGAGGCTTACGTGGTGCCTTATGCCCCGCCGCTGCCCGTCGACAGGAGGCGCCGAGTTGCCCGTGCCCGGTATGTCCAATGGGTCCAGCAGGTGCTGCCAACGCCAGGTCATAAGAAAGTAGGCCAGCAGCATCAGCAGCATCGACAGCCCGAACAGCGTCAGGTCCACGTTCCTCAAGTGCGCCCACACCTCTTCCCACTGCACGTTGCGCAGCACAAAATAAAGCGACACCGCGCTTACCAGCAGACCAAGGGAGACTTTGCGGATACTCATAGGATGAAATGCGTAATACGTAATGCGTAATGCGTAATGTCGGCGTCCTGGGCCTGGTTAGTAAAACCCACTACCCTTACTCCCTTACGCATTACGTATTACGCATTACGCATTACGCATTACGCATGATTGGCTTGTATAACCATCAACGGCTGGCCGTACTCTACGGGTTGGGCGTTTTGGACCAGGATGCGGGTTATGCGGCCCGCAAGCTCAGACTCTATCTCGTTCATCATCTTCATGGCCTCGATGATGCCGACGGTCTGGCCCAGGTCTACCGGGTCGTTCTCACTTACATAGGGCGGCTCGCCGGGGGATGGGGCCGCGTAGAAGGTGCCCACCATGGGGGCCACCAGCAGTTGCTCGCCTTCCTCCAGTGCAATCTCTTCGCCATGCATGGGGCTGTTACCTATCAGATTGACTATGCCCGCGGCTTGCGACTCCGGCGGCACATGGGGCGGAGTGTAAGCGTTATTGGTATGCGAGCCCGCCGGCACGCCACCGCGCTTGATGGTGATGCGCACAGGGCCGCTCTCCAGGTGCAGCTCGCTGATGTCGCTGGCCGATATGAGGCGCAGCAACTCCTTGACCTCCTGGCTGAGCGCCGCCAGGCTGGGGATGCCCTCCCCGTCCTTGTCATCGCCCCTGTTGTCCGGAGGAAGTCTCACCATGATTGCCTTCTCTGATGCGTAATGGGGGAAGGATATAGGGTTCTACTACCCGGACCTGGCGTACCACCATTACGAAATACGCAATACGAAATACGCAATACGTATGCGATCACGCTCGCTCCAGGTACTTGCCGTCGCGGGTGTCTACTTTGACGCGGTCGCCTGTGCTAACGAAGAGAGGCACATGCACTACCAGCCCGGTCTCCAGCCTGGCGGGCTTAGTGCCCGCTGTCGACCTGTCGCCCTGCAAGCCCGTCTCGGTCTGCTCCACAGTTAGCACGACGGAGGTAGGTAGGTCGATGTCGATCGGCTCGCCACGAAACATCAGGATATCCACCGTGTCGCCCTCGCGCATGTAGTTCGGGGCGTCGCCCAGTATGCTGCGATTAATCGACAACTGCTCATACGTCTCGGAGTCCATGAAATTGAAATCGTCCCCATCCGAGTACTGGAACTGCACGGGCCTCCGCTCAAGGCGCACATCCTCGAACTTCGAGCCTGCCATGAAGGTGCGCTCGATATTCGCCCCGTTGCGCACGTTTCTCAATTGCAATCGCACGTTGGCGCTACCGCGCCCTTGCTTGTTGTGCGACCACTCAGTGATCTTGTACATCTCACCATCCAGCAGGATAGTCTGTCCTTTTTTCAATTCGCTCGTAGTAATTGTCATTACGCTCCCTCTTTGTCAGCTTTTGTGAGCACTTCAACATCGCTGCTGCGGAAGAGGACCAGGTCTTCGATGCGCACGCCCCCCCAGCCCTCGATGTATATGCCCGGCTCCACGCTGGTAATGGCGTTCTCGGGCAGCACGTCCTCCGACAACTTGCTCAAACTGGGGCCCTCGTGGACCTCCAGGCCGATGCCGTGGCCCAGGCTGTGGGTAAAATATTCGCCGTAGCCGGCTCCCTCGATGACTTCGCGGGCGTAGGTGTCACCTTCAGGTCCCGATACGCCGGCCTTCAGCTTGCGCTCGGCGGCCAGGTGGGCGTCGTGAACTACCTTATATACCTCCCGGAACTTATCGGAGGGCTCGCCCAGGCAGATGGTGCGGGTCATGTCCGAGTGGTAGCCCTGGAGCCTCGCCCCCATATCAATCACCACCGGCTCGCCTTCGTTGATGGGCCGGTCGCCGGGGATCGCATGTGCCATAGCGCCGTTTGGCCCGCCGGCCACGATCGTGCCGAAAGCCCGGTCGTCGGCTCCCAGGTCGCGCATCGTCTTCTCTATATCCCAGGCCACCTGCTTCTCGGTCATGCCGGGCGCGATGCGGCGGCTGACGACATTGAACGCCTGGTCCGAAATCTCGATGGCCCGGCGCATGATGCGCAACTCGTCGTCGTCCTTGACCATCCGCAGCGGCTCGACCAGCCTCACAGTGGGGATGAGGTCGGTGTCGGGGAGGGACTTGTCTATCTGCCGCCACCACATGTGGAGCAGGTGGGCGCTGTCGAAGCCGAGGCGCTTGAACTTGCGCTGGATGATCTGCTCGGCCACCGTGGTAGCCAGCTTGCCCTGCCGCACCGCTACGGATATGCCCAGATCGACGGGCAGTTCGCCCGCGGCCTGGATAGTGTAGCGGCCATCCGTGATAAGGCAAAGGTCTGTCAGGCCGACCAGCAGGAAGCCGGCGGTATCGAGGGGCGGGGCGTCCACTCCTCCAAAACCACTCAGGTAGCGGCGGTTATCGGGGTGGGATACGAGCAAGCTATCAAGCCCCTGCTCTTGCATCTTAGCGCGCACCTTCTCCAGGCGGCGCATCAGCGTATCGGGGCTATAGAGATAGCCGTTACGGGCTGCGGGGCTACTCTCCTGCGACATACAGGTTATCTCCTCTTATCTTACACGGTTTTAGATGTTTCGCGGAAGGCCGGCAAACGTTCAAGAAGCGATTATACCATACTCCACACTGCCCACCCAAATTCACTGCCGTCAACCTTCACCCCGCTCTCACCACAACTCCACGCCTGATCCAGCCGAAAATACAGGACCAAAGTACTAAGTGTATTTCGCGAACATATGTGTTATAATCAGACCGGGGACTTCGCTACTATCTAACCCGAAACCTAGGCCTCCAGGCGAGCACCCACAACAACCCGACAGAACCCGACAAAACCTGACACTTTTTCCAAATCCGAACCCATCAACCCCGAAAACCGGACAAATTCGGACAAATTCGGACAAATCTTACGAATCTCGGTAATTAGACCAGCCTAAATCCACCCATACCAGACAAAACCCGACACTTCTCCGTGAACACGGCAAACAAAACAACCCGCGTACAACGTCCCGGCCTGCCAATACAATAAATCCTTGGCGCTCTTGGCGCCTTGGTGGTTCCGTCTCTCCCACGCCCGCCAACCACCAAAGCCAGGTAGCACGTCCCGACCTGCCAATTCAATAAGACCTTGGCGTCTTGGCGGTTACTTCCTCGTCAGCCCTCGCAGCCGGGGGCGACCTAAGAGCGCGTCCCGGCATGTCCATTCAATAAAGCCTTGGCGTCTTTGCGTCTTTGCGCCTTTGCGTTTTCTGGAAAATTGGCCCCTATCAACCTACACCCTGTGAGCGCAGCCCATCGTCCATCACGGTCCCGCGGGTGGGGGCGGGCCATCGACAGCCTTGAAGACGATTGTCCGTGTAAAGCCTGTACCGTCCACCTGGTAGGCGTAGCAGCCGGGGGCGCGGAGGCGGGTGTAGGTTGGGAAGTCACTCCAGGTGCCCGCGGCGGCCTGGGTGGTGTCCAGGCGCAGCTCGGAGGGAGGGTCGGCTCCGCGCTCGAAGCGCAGTTCGCCTGGCGCATCTATACGACCGCCGCGCACCAGCGTGGGTCCTCGATAGTCGGGACTGACTACCCATAGCACCTTCAGGTACCACCAGCCGCCTTCCTGGGTGGCGCCTCCATAATAGTAAATGCCCTCGGGGCCGAGGCCCACCGGGTAAGCGGGGCCGTCGCCCAGGGCCAGGCCATAGGCGGGGTTGACCTGCTTCCCCCTGGCGGTGGGGCATGGGCCGCCCGGCGCTACCGCGGGCAGTTGGACCGGCCGGGCGCGGAGCGCGGCCCAGGCGTCGCCCGACGGCGCGGCCGGGTCACCGCCTGGATACTTGCGCTTGAGTTGGAGTGTGCCCAATTGCGAGAGGAGCACGTTATACGGCGGGGCCTTCTCGGGGTGCAGCTCAAACACCGCCCGCTCGAAGTACTGCACCGTATACTCGTGGCCGTCGAGGGCGCTCCGCTCCCGCAGCAGGTTGGTGATGGGGTAACCCTGCTGGGCCAAACCGCCGTGGGATTGCCAGTAGTCGAGAAAGACGCCCCGCACCTCTTTGCCCGTCTGAGGAAAGTATCGGGTCGCGCCGGACCCCGAGCCCGCGGGCAGTTCGGGTGCCCCACCCGGGTAGCGCTGCTTGTAGTAGGCCGCGCCCAGGAGCGAGAGGAGCACGTCATACGGGGGCCGGTTTTCGGGGTGCAACTCGAACACCGCCCGCTCGAAATACTGCACTGTGTAGGTCTTGCCGTCCACTTCCGACACCTCGCTGAACCGGCCCGTGATCGGGAAGCCCTGCTGCGCCAGGCCGCCGTGTTCGTTCCAGTAGACCAGGAAGCGGTCGCAAACGCTCTTGCCCGTCTCGGGGAAAAGCCGGCAGCCGGTTTGCAATGCGAGTTGGGTGCCCAAAGCCTCCACCTGTGCGCCGGGCAGCGAGACCGCAGCCAGGCAAAGCACCAGCAGCCCGGAGATAATGGTTTTCATGTCTGGCTCCTGACGGCAAGGATATGAAATGTGCCATACCCGGCGCACAGTATAGCAGAATAGGGCGCTCATGCGTAGAGGGTTAGCGCTGCCTGGTCTTCTCGACCGCGATTTGCGACTGCGTAAAGCCCTGCTTCTCCCAGAACGGCCCGGTGCCCCCGCCCGCACGCAGCACCCAGGTGATCTCCGGGCTGTCCTCGGTTATCTGGTTCACAAGCTCGGTGCCGATGCCTTGCCTCCGGTAATCGGGGTGAACGCACACCGTGCCGATATACCCGTTAAAAGCCTCGTCGCAGAGCGCGCGGGCGAAGCCCACCATGCGCTCGCCGTCCCACGCCCCGGCCGTCCGGTCCGCATTGCTGATCATCCGCCGCAGCCTTGATTCGTCCGCCGTGCGAAAGCCCCAACCGACGATTTCGAGCAACTCCTTAACCTGCTGGTAATCGTCCAGCGTAACCGGCCGGTAAATAACCATCCTTGACTCCCCAAAGTGGATTATGATAAAAATCTACATTGCCTTAGCCGGGCGGCTATCCCAAACAATTATATTACTTTAGCGCTGGAAGGACAGGACCTGTAGATGTCACAATCGAACAAGCGCTCTCGAGGTGGGAGCGGGAGCGGCAGCGGCAGCAATCGTAGCGGGTCGCAAGGGTCGCAAGCGCCGCGCAAGAACTCCACGAGGCCATCTCAGCCGGTGCGACGCCCCCCGGCGCCTGCGGCCTCCCAATCGCCTCTAAGGGCGAACATCGACCGTATCCTACCGCCGTTCAGCGGGCGGCGCTACGTCGCCATCTGGGCTGCCGGCATGGTGCCCCTGGTGCTTGTCCTGCTGCTCCTTACCCAGTGCAATGGCGCCGCTGCCCCGACATCGTCCAACTCTGCCAACCCCACGGACACGCCCGTCACCGCCGCCTTCAGCAATAGCACCGACACTCCCGCGCAGGCTGCTCCCGCCCAGCCCACCGACACGCCCGCTGCAGCTTCGTCAGCCGTATCGCCCACCGTCGCAAGCTCCACAGGCGCGACAGGCGCGACAGGCGGCGCGAGCGGCCAGGGCAAGTACATGATCATCGACACCGCCAAGGGGCGCATCGTGGCCAAGCTCCACACCGAGCCCGACGCCAAAGTCACCAATACTATCGCCAACTTCGAGAAGAAAGCGAACGCCAAGTACTTCGATGGGCTCACCTTCCACAGGGTAGAGGACTGGGTGATCCAGGGCGGCGACCCGGCGGGTAACGGCACGGGCGGCGGCAACATGCCCTCCGAGTACAACAATCTCCCCTTCAAGGCAGGAGCCCTTGGCGTGGCCCGCGGCCAGGACCCGGCTATCAATAACGACAGCCAGTTCTTCATCGTCAAGTCCGACGCCGACTATCTCAATGGCCAGTACACTAACTTCGGCCAGTTAGCCGACCCGGGAAGCATGACTGTCGTAAACCAGATCGCCATCGGCGATAAGATCACATCCATTCGCGTGGAAAACAGGTAAAAGGAGCGCACCAAATGAAAGTCATGGTAATCGAAACACCTAAAGGCACGATCGTGTGCAGCCTGGCGACCTCGGCGGACGCCAACGTAGCCAACACCATCGCCAACTTCGAGCAGAAGGCCAACTCGGGTACCTTCAACGGGCGCAAGTTCCACAGGGTAGAGGACTGGGTGATCCAGGGCGGCGACCCGACCGGCACGGGCAGCGGTGGCGAAAAAATGCCCGCCGAGTACAATAACCTGCCCTTCAACGCCGGGGCCCTGGGCGTTGCCCGCGGGCCCGACAAGTCGCGAAATAGCGACTGCCAGTATTTCATTGTGAAGCGAGACTCCCGTTTCCTCGACCGCGAGTACACCAACTTCGGCCAGGTGATCGAGGGCATGGACGTGGTCAAAGCCATCTCCATAGGCGATGCCATGACGAAAGTCACGGTAGAAGAGCGGGCGTAGCGTAAAACGTAAAACGTAAAACGTAAGGGATGCAGGGCAACCCAGCATGAAGACCACAAACCAAACACGCCTACCACCCTTACGTTTTACGTTTTACGTTTTACGGCTCCCCTCTCTCCTCTGGCTCCTCACCGGGCTGGCGGTCACCGCCTTCGCGCTCCGGTTCGCCATGCGAGCCCTGGGGGTGCGGGACGATATACCCTTCCCTGGGCTGGTTTATAGCGTCACCGCCCCGGTTGTGGAGTTCTTCTACAGGTTCTTCCCGCTCGACGCGCGCTTTGACCACCCGGCTATAGAGGTGGCATCGCTGGCCGCTGCCGGAGCCGTTCTGGCAGTGGCCCTGGCCATATACGTCGTTGGCCTCTTGTTGCTTGGCGGCAATCGAAACGGGGCCACCCAGGGGTAACTGGATAACTGGACCTTGTACCGGGCTTCCAAGGTTATGTCAAGCCTACCTTAGCCGGGTGCTATCACCCCACACCCAGCCTTGCCTGCTTGTGATCCGCGATGCGCAGCAGGCTCACCGCCCCGTGGCAGGAAGACACTGTGCCCACTACCACGCCTTTGCCCTGGGCTGTTGGCCGGGCGGCGAGAGCTAACAGGCGGTCGCGGGCCTCTCTGTACTCATTGATAAACAGGGTATCCACGCCAGGCACGCGGAACCTGGGCTTAAACACCACGGCGGTCGCGAACTCGCCGCGATTAGCCGCGGCGTATTCATTCACGGTATCCTCCAGCTCCCAGGTGCGCACGTCTCGGGTCATGGGGCAGATGTGGGGGGCACGGCAGTTCGTGGGGCAAATCCAGTTGGCCGCGCTGATGTAGCGGCAGCCGCTGGGGTCCAGATACTCGTAAGGCAGACCGCCGAACTCGTGGGCCATCGGCTCCACCGAGATCGCGCCCTCACCCAGGCGAGCCCGCAGGCTGGAAACCAACCACTCAAACGCCAGGTGAGGAGCCACCGGGGCGGGCACCACCTCCGCATCCGGCGGCAGCACATCCCAGTTGGCCTTCATGTACTCCAGCCAATCGCTTTGCACGAAGCTGACCCTGGGGTTATCACCTACCCCAGGCTCCTCGCGGGCTGGGGGCCGCTCGTTGCGGTCCACGACGACGACCCGGGCCTCCGCCGAAATCCTGCCCCGGCTGCGCCCCTTCTCGATGTGCCGCACATGGTGGCTCCCGAAACAGCCCCCGCCAAACACTATGAAAAGCTCGGAAGTTATGTCATCCATGCTGGTATTCTCTTACTATTATAACATCCCGCCAGGGGCCAGGGGTCGGGATGTGCTGTCCGGCCCGCCCCCAACCCCAACCCCAGATCCGG
>JBJMMB010000221.1:0-2682 GCA_045805005.1 Chloroflexia bacterium | reverse complement strand
TGCGTTTGGGGATGGTCCCTGTGCCTGCTCTGGTCGGTTACCTCGGACTTTGGTAGTACACGCCCAGGGCAGGCACTGGGACCTGCCCCTACGATTGCGTCTTCGCAGCCCTTACACGGAACTCCTATCTCATGACGCTCGAATCCACCACCCCGCCTACTGAACAATTCGAGCCCCGGTGGTCCAGGCGCGCCTCGACGCCTGGCCGCGTGCCTTTTGGTGGCGAGCGCGCCCCGCTGACGCTGGCCTACGGCTTCCCCGACCCCGCCCTCTTTCCCTACGCCGACCTTGCTGCCGCTGCTGGCCGCGTGCTCAACGACCCCGCTGTTGGCCCCACCTCCCTCCAGTATGGCAACTTCAGGGGCGTGCCCTCCCTCCTCAGCCTCCTCGCAAGTAAGCTGAACCACGACGAAGGCCTCCAGGTCACCCCCGAAGAGCTGCTAATCACCGGCGGCTCCTCCGGGGCCATCGGCCTCGCCGCCCGTGCCCTCGTGGACGAAGGCGACACCGTGCTGGTCGAAGCCCCATCCTTCGGGGGAGCCATGGAGACCTTCCGCCGCGCCGGGGCCGAACTTCACCCCGTCCCCGTCGGCCCTGAGGGCATTGATGTGGCGGGTGCGGAGGCTGTGCTCGACGGCCTGCACGTCCGTGGCAAGCGCCCCCGCGTGCTGTACACCATGCCCACCTTCCACAACCCCACCGGCCTCACTGTCTCCGAGGCCCAGCGTGGGGCCCTCCTCAACATGGCCCGCCGCTATAACCTGGTCATCATCGAGGACGACGCCTATCGCGACCTCTACTACGATGCCCACCAGGGCCCCCTTCCTAAGTCCCTCTACGCTCTCGACCGCGAGGGCCGAGTGATCCGCACCGGCACCTTCTCAAAGATACTCGCCCCCGGCCTCCGCCTCGGCTGGGCCCTGGCCCGGCCCGATACCATCACCAGGCTGCTACTCGTCAAAGACGAAGGGGCCAGCACCCCCTTCGCCCAGCACGTAGTCGTCGAATACGGCAAAGACGGCGTCCTCAAGTCCCACGTCGCCACTCTGGTAGACGCCTATCGCCGCAAGCGCGACGCCATGCTCGCCGCCCTGGACCAATTCTTCCCACCCGAGGCCACCTGGACCCGCCCCTCCGGTGGCTTCTTCATCTGGGTCACCCTCCCCGCCACCATAGACCCCAACACCCTCGCCACCAACGCCCGCGAAGAAGGCGTAGACTACCTCCCCGGCGAGCGCTGCTACTGCCAACCCCCCGCCCAACCCAGCAACCCCCACCTCCGCCTCTGCTTCAGCCTGCTCGACCTCGACCAAATCGAAGAAGCCATCAAGAGGCTGGGCCGCGTCATCTATTCCATGCTCTAGCAGTGGTGCAGGATGCTCCCTGCCGGGTTTGAGGACTGAAGCCCAACTACCAATCAAAGGGGTACAGGGGTCTCCCTGCCGGGGGTTTGGGGGTGTGTCCCCCACCTCTCCCCCTTTCTCCCCAGGAAGGGGTGCAGGGTCCTCCCTGCCGGGGGTTTGGGGGTGTCCCCCGATTATCTCCACATCTCACCAACTAGAAAGGGGGTGCTGGGACTTGCCCCCGGAGATGAAAGAAAGGGTGATGTAATCAAGCTTATCTTAAGGTATAATGGATGCTATAGTAAGAGCCCTAACATAAAACAAAATTACATGGGAGCCATAATATGTCGCACAACGTAGGCGTCTTCGTAGACGTATCCAACCTCTTCTACTCCGCCAAATCGGCGGGCGTGGAAGTCAACTACTGCCGCCTGTTAGAGCACGCGGTAGCCGGGCGCGACCTCATAAGAGCCTGCGCCTACACCGGTGTGGATCCCGATAACCCCAACCAACGCAGGTTCATCGATTTCCTTAGAGCCAACGGCTACAAGGTGATTTGCAAAGATATCCATAAGTACGAGGGCGGGCGCATCAAAGCCAATCTCGACATAGAGATGGCTGTCGATATAATGCTCCTCTCCGAAAACCTCGACGTGGTAGTCATCGTCAGCGGCGATGGCGATTTCGTGCGCCTGGTCGAGGCCGTCGGGCTCAAAGGGGTGCGCTGCGAGGTCATCTCCTTCGGCATCAGCACCTCCAACGAGCTAATAGAGGCTGCCGACGTCTTCACGGAGATCAGCTCCCTATCCGGCATCTTCCGCAACCCGACTGCCGGCGCCCAGGCAGGCCATGGCAGAGAGATGAACGGCTCCGGCGAAGTCCGCGGGGTCTTCTACAGCTATAGTTCGCAAAGCACCTACGCCCTCCCGGCCGAGCGTGTTTCGGGCGAGAAGGAGCGTGAGCGCCTCCGCTCCGCCACGGACCGCCCCGACTCACCCCAGCCCTGGAGCCAGCGGGCCGAAGGCGAGGCTCAGGCAGGGCCCATCGCCAGGCAGCCGCAAGGCACCGAGGAGCGCGGCACGCAGTCTGTCGGCTACAGCTTCGCTACCCATGATGAGCCGTTCATGCTCCCCGATGCGGAGGCATGCGGCGACCCCCACTCGATCCCCTTGATCCGGCCCTTGCCTTTCACCGCCAGGCCCAACGGCAACAAATCCAACGGTAAGGATCATGACTGAGGGCGGGGCTCCTCCCGGCTCAACCGAAACTCCCACCCGGCCAACCCCTCACCACTCTGCCGCCGCGCAGCGCCAGAGTGGTGTTGATTCACCGGCCCTAC
>JBJMMB010000220.1:0-13726 GCA_045805005.1 Chloroflexia bacterium | reverse complement strand
GCCGAGCTCTTCGGCCTGGCCAAGCTCTACGAGGACCTCGGCAAATACACCGAGAGCCTCCGCATTTACGAGCGCGGCATGGCCCTCAACCCCTCCGGCGAATTGCGAAGCGCGGCCCTCCGCCGCCTTAGCCTCCTCTACAAATACCTGCAGCAGCGCGACGAAGCGGTCGCCATCTGGGCCTCACTGGCCGCCGAGGCCACCCACCTCATGTTCCCCTACCTGGAGCTCGCCAAGCACTACGAGCACAGGGCCAGGGACTACGCAGCCGCCGAGCGCTACACCCTGCTAGCAATGGAGCGGGCCTACGGCGCGGTCGAGCACGCTGAGTTTGAGCACAGGCTCGATAGGATCAGGGCCAAGGCAGCTAAGCAGCGCAGTGAATCCTAAGCCCACAATAACCCTCGCCCTGGCCGCGAACGATCTGCTCATCTACCCCCCGGAGGGCTCAACCCCCGAAGATCTCCTGCGCGACCTCCAGACCGCCAACTGGCACGGGAGGACAGTGCTCGACGCCCGGCGTAAGTGCGTCCGGGCATTGCCCATTGATTACCCCGCCCTGTGCGCCGCGCTTCAGAGGAGCTATGCCTTCCAGCCGCAATTCGACCCCCGCCCCGACCTGGAGTGCGAGGTGCGGGTGGCGCAGGAGCCGCGCCCTTACCAGTTGGAGGCCCTCAGGGCATGGGAGGCGGCGGGGCACCGGGGCGTGGTTGTACTCCCTACCGGGGCGGGGAAGACGCTCGTGGGCCTGCTCGCTATCACCACCCTGAAGACGAAGACGCTGATCTGCGTGCCCACCCTCGATTTGCTCGGGCAGTGGCGGGCCTCTCTCCTGGCTAACGCCCAACTACGCGAGGAGGATGTGGGCACCTGGGGCGGCGGCGAGAAGGACCTGCGGCCCGTTACTGTCATCACCTACGACTCGGCGGCCATTCACACCCGCATACTTTCTCAGTTCGGCCTGCTCGTGTTCGACGAGGTTCACCACCTCCCCGCCGATACCTATCGCACCGTGGCCGAAGGGGCCATCGCCACCGCACGCCTGGGTCTGAGCGCCACCCCCGAGCGCAGCGACCTGCGCCACGGTGACCTCGACCGCCTAGTTGGACCTGTCGTGTATGAACGCTTGCCCGCGCAACTCCGCGAGGAGCGCCACATCGCCGACTACCGCACCGAGCAGATCAGCGTCGACCTCACCGAGGACGAGCGGGTCGCCTACGCACGGGCCGCCGAGGTCTACAGGGCCTACCTCCGCCGCAACCGCATAAGCATGCGCTCCGGCACCGACTACGAGCGCTTCCTCATCTGGCGCAGCGGAAACGACCCTCACGCCCGCGAGGCCCTCCTGGCCCACCAGGCGGCGCGGAAAATCGCCCTCACTGCGGCGGGCAAGATGCACGTCGTGGAGGACCTGCTGGACCGCCATCGCGGCGATAGGGTGCTGATCTTCTCGGAGTACAACTCTCTGGTGGACGACCTGGGCAGGCGCTTCTGCCTCCCCGTGGTCACCCACAAAACTCCCGCCCCCGAGCGCAAAGCCATACTAGACGGTTTTAGATCGGGGCGCTTCAGCAAGTTGGCAACGGGCCGGGTCCTCAACGAGGGGGTCGATCTCCCCGACGCCAACGTTGCGATCATCCTGAGCGGCAGCGCCACCCGGCGTGAGTTCATCCAGCGGCTGGGCAGGGTGTTGCGCCCGAAGGAAACCGAAGCGGTGCTCTACGAGGTGGTGACCGCGGAGAGCACCGAGGAGGGGATCTCCAGGCGGCGGCAGTCGGCTCCCGCCCGGCGGTAAGCATGCTCTTCTCCCTGGCCCACGTAAAGCGGCGCAGCGTGCGCGACCCCGACGGGGAGATTGCCGTCGTGCCCAAACTACTCCACGGGCGCACGGCCGTCAAGCTGCTGGAGCAGTCGCTAGAGGTGTTCGAGTCCTCGGTCGGCAGGCCGCGCAGCGAGTACAGCCCCCGCACCCTGGAAGCGGTGCTGTCAGACTACCGGTTAGCCCGGTGCGTCGAAGCCTGTCTGCTCACCTGCTACGCCTTCGTGCAGCCCCGCATGGAGGACGTACTCTCCCCTGAGCAGGTGGAGGCCCTGCGCGAGCGCGGCCTCACCGGGCCGTCCGACCTGCGCCTGGCGCTCTGGGACGCGGCCAACACCCGCTACGGCGGGTACGTGTCGCCCGCCGAGCGCGAGAAACTGCTCCGCGACCTGGCCCAGGAGTGGGGCTTGCCCCCGGAAGCGAACCTGGCAGATAAGCTGCTCAACCTCGACTCCGAGGCCGTTGCCATTCTCACCCCCAAAAGAGACCGCCCGACGCCCCGCGAACTGGTGCGCCTCTTCAATCGCGGGGCCGTCAAGACGCTGCTGGCCCACTCAACCGGCGTGCAGTTCGACCTGAGCCATGTTCCAGGGCCAGCGCTGAAGCGGCTCTACTTCCTTGCGAAGCGTCGGGGCGTGCTGGTGGAGATCGAGGAGAAGGCCGCGGGCGCGGGTTATACCCTGACACTGTACGGCCCCGAGCAGGCCTTCGGCACCGCCGAGAAGTACGGGGCGCGGCTGGCGGATGTGTCGCTCGACCTGCTGCGCTCGCTGCTGATGCTGGGCGACCTGGAGGGCCACGCGGTAACTGCCACCGCGCACCTGGTGCTACACGACAGGCCCTACCGCTTCCACCTGGACGGTGACCTCCTGGCCCGCCTGGAGTTCGCGCCGGAGGCAACCCCCGCTCACGAGAGGCGGAGGGTGGCCGAGGCTGGCGTGGCCTACTCGGTCGGAGGAACAGTCGAGCCGGCAGACGGCGCGGCGAGCGAGGAGCCGAGCTTCGACAGCATGGTGGAGGCGCGGCTCTACAAGGAGCACAGGTCGCTGGAGCGGCAGGGCTACACCCACGGCTGGCACTTACAGCGAGAGCCCGATCCCCTGCTGGCCCCCGGCATAGTGCTCATCCCGGATTTCGCATTCGTGCGCGGCGATACCCGAGTGTTCATGGAGATCGCCGGGTTCTGGTCGCCCACCTACCGCGAGCGGAAGCTCTCCAAGCTGCGCGCCCTTGCTGCCATGTCGGCCGAAGAAGCGGCCCTCATCATCGCCGCGCCCCATGACGCCGCCCCGATCTTCGCGGGCTTGCCTTACCCGGTCGTGCCCTACAAGAACAGCCTCCGGATGACCGACCTCCTGAGCGTGCTCGACGCCCGTTACGGCCAGCGGGAGCAGCGCGTGGAGGCCGCTCAGGGCCAGGTGGCCCACTTGCAAGCAGAGGCGGCGCGCCGCGGCCTGGTGCCCGAGAGCGAAGTCGCCCAGGCGCTTGAAGCGTACACCCGCACCGAGCTTCTGGCCTCCGCCCGCCTCCTCGACGGCGAGGGGTGCAGGTACGTGCCCGGCGTGGGACTGCTATCCGAGGAGGCCGTCGATAGGGCGCATAGGGCTTTGCGAGAGGCCATATCGACGGCCCCCGACGGAAAGCTAACACTGGAAGAAGCAGGCGCGAAGGCAACCACGGTCCTCGATGCCCCGGTCGACATCGAAGCCCTCGTCCAACTCTGGCCCGAGTGGGTGGTGGAGCGACCCTCGCTGTTTGAAGCGTATGTCGTAAAGCGCAAAACGTAATGAACGTAATGCTGGTAGCCGTACTTGATTTGTGATAACAGACCAACTATCCCTCATCCCTTACGTTTTACGTTTTACGTTTTACGCGTTGACATCCTCACGCGCACGGTGTTATCATTCATTTTGGGTAGCTACCTACCTACTACTAATAGCGCATACTTTTGGAGTGGAAATATTGAAGGCTTTTTGGGCTCCTGGGGAGGACTTGTGTGGCTGTAGCGATTGACCTTTCGGGGAAGGTGGCCCTGGTGACAGGGGCTGGCCGAGGCATCGGCAGGGCGATGGCGCTCAAGCTGGGGGCGGCCGGAGCGAAGGTAGCTGTGAACTACAATGCCAGCGAGGCCGCGGCCCAGGAGGTCGTGGCGGCTATAGCCTCCGCAGGGGGCGAAGCCATGGCCCTGAAAGCCGACGTGAGCAAGAGCGACGAAGTGGAAGCGATGGTGAACCAAATAGTCAAGGATTGGGGGCGCGTGGATATCCTGGTGAACAACGCCGGCATCACCCGCGACAACCTGATGATGCGCATGGGGCAGGACGAGTGGGACGCCGTGATGGACACCAACCTCCGGTCGGCCTACTTCTGCGCCCGCGCCGTGCTTCGGCCCATGCTTCGCAACCGCTGGGGGCGGATCATTTCCCTATCCAGCGTGGTGGGCCTCACAGGTAACGCGGGCCAGGCCAACTACGCGGCAGCCAAGGCGGGCCTGATAGGCTTCACCAAGTCGATAGCACGCGAGGTTGCCAGCCGCAATATCACGGCCAACGCCATCGCCCCAGGCTTCATCGACACCGACATCACGGCAGTTCTGCCGGCAGAACTGAAAGAGGCCATGCTCAAGACCATCCCCGCCGAGCGCGTGGGCACAGTGGACGACGTAGCCAACGCCGCCCTCTTCCTCGCCTCCGATCTGGCGTCATACGTCACAGGTCAGGTCGTTAACGTAAATGGCGGGATGGCGATGTACTAAATTTGAAAGCAGGTAAAATGGATAAAATCGGTTTCGTCTTCCCCGGCCAGGGCTCGCAATTCGTGGGTATGGGCCGGGATATATATGAGAACTCGGAGGCCGGGCGGCGGGTGTTTGATGATGCCGACCGGATTTTGGGGTTCTCACTCTCGGAGCTTTGCTTCGAGGGGCCCGCTGAGAAGCTGAACGACACACAGTACGCCCAGCCCGCGATCCTGACCGCCAGCGTGGCCCAACTCGAGGCTTTGCGCGAGAAATGGAGCCTTACGGGGGTGAGCATCGAGCCTCAGTACGTGGCCGGCCACTCGCTCGGAGAGTACACGGCCCTGGTGGCCGCGGGCTCGCTCCGCTTCGAGGACGCGCTCAAGCTGGTCTGGGAGCGCGGGCGGTTGATGAAAGAGGAAGGCGAGCGGCGGCCCGGCGGGATGGCTGCGGTGATCGGCCTAACCGCCGAGCGCCTGAAGAACGTGGTCGAGCAGGCCAGCTCCGAGGGGACCGTCGTGATTGCCAACTCCAACTCGCCCGTGCAGACCGTTATCTCAGGCGAGATAGAGGCTCTTCTCAAGGCGATGGACCTGGCAAGGCAAGAGGGGGCAGCCAAAGTGGCTCGCCTCGCGGTGAGCATCGCCTCGCACTCGCCTCTCATGCAGCAGGCAGGGGCCCAGCTCTCCCAATTCCTGGAAGGCATCAAGCTGACCGACCCCATCGTGCCCCTGGTAGCCAACATCACCGGCCAGGCCCTCACCACCGCCGAGGACATCAAACGCGAGCTCTCCGAGCAGCTTTGCAAGCCGGTGGCCTGGGTAGCCTCCGTGCGAGCGATGATGGAGAGCGGCGTGGGCACCTTCGTCGAGGTTGGCCCCGGCCAGGTCCTCTCCGGCCTGATCAAGCGCATCTCCGACGAAGCCCTGGTGCTCAAAACCGAGGACCTGATGAGCGGCGAAACCCCCACCAGCGGCCCCGCACCCGCCGCGTCCTAACACGGGGTGCAGGGGTCTCCCTGCCGGGGGGTTGGGGGTGTCCCCCAATTATCCCCCTTCCCACAAAAGGGGTGCAGGGCCCTCCCTGCCGGGGGTTCGGGGGTGTCCCCCAATACTTCCCCTCCTCCCCAACTTTATGAGCCAGCATCAAATCTCTAAACACCCAGGTGAAACAAACAAATGAGACGAGTAGTAATCACAGGTATGGGCGCGGTGACGCCCGTCGGCAAGACCGCCGCGGAGAACTGGCGCAACCTGCTCGGGGGCGTTTCGGGCATCTCGCGCATCTCCCTCTTCGACCCTTCCGAGTACGCCATACAGATCGCGGGCGAGGTGAAGGACTTCTCCCCCGATGGGATCATCGATCCCAAAGAAGTGCGCCACATGGATCGCAGCGTGCAATTCGCTGTCGTGGCCGCTAAGGAGTCCCTCGAAGATGCCAGGCTCGACATAAACGAAAGCAACGCTTGCGAGGTGGGTATTGTGCTCGGCACAGGTGTCGGCGGTATAAACACACTCCTCGGACAGCAGCGCGTACTCGAAGAGCGCGGCCCGCGCAGGGTTTCGCCTTTCTTCATTCCGAACATGCTGCCCGACTCGGGGTCGGGTCAGGTTGCTATCGCGGTGGGGGCCCAGGGGCCTAATATGGCCGTAGTGTCCGCCTGCGCCACCGGGGGCCACGCGGTCGGCGAAGCGATGGAGACGATCAGGCGGGGCGACGCCGAGATGATGATAGCGGGGTCTACGGAGGCGGTTATCGTCCCGGTGATCATGGCTGGGTTTATTAACATGAAGGCCCTGGCCGATGACCCCGACCCAACCCAGGCCAGCAAGCCTTTCGACGCCCGCCGAGAGGGGTTCGTGTTGTCCGAGGGCGCCGCGGTGCTCGTGCTTGAAGAGCTCGAGCACGCGCTCGCCAGGGGCGCGAATATCTACGCCGAGGTGGTGGGCTACGGCTCGACCAACGACGCCTACCACATGGCCGCTCAGTTGGAGAGCGGCGCGGGTGCCGCCCGCACGATGCAGATGGCCCTCAAAAAGGCGGGCTTACGCCCCGACGAGGTGGACTACATCAATGCCCACGGCACGGGCACGCCCCTCAACGACAAGGTGGAGACGTTGGCCATCAAGAATGTATTTGGAGATGCCGCGCGCAAGGTGGTAATCTCCTCGACAAAGAGCATGACCGGTCACATGATGGGCGCCTCGGGAGCCTTCGAAGCCATGGTATGCGCCCTCGCCATACGCGACAACCGCATACCCCCCACCATCAACCTTGAGGTACCCGACCCCGAGTGCGACCTCGATTACAATCCCAATGAGGCCCGCTCCATGAAGGTGGACGTAGCGATGTCCAACTCAATCGGGTTGGGAGGGCACAACTCGTGCTTGATTCTCCGCAGACCGTAAGCGATCCAACTTCCCAATAGAAGGCCCTGAGCAAGCGCTAACGCCTTGCGCTATTTTTCGTAATTCATACTTTCGCATTTTGGGGGATTCCAGTTTGTCTTATCCAAATAATCAGCGCCGCGTCGTGGTTACCGGCTTAGGGGCGCTCACGCCCAACGGCAACAGCGCGGAGGAGTATTGGCAGAGCTTGATCGCCGGCAGGTCCGGCATCGGGCCTATCACGCGCTTCGACCCTGCGAATTCATCGGTGAAGATCGCGGGGGAAGTGAAAGGGTTCAACCCCGACGACTTTATTGATCCCAAGGCTTCGCGGCGGATGGCCCGCTTCTCGCAGTTCGCGGTGGCCACCGCCAGGCAAGCCCTCGATAGCTCGGGCTACGCAATCGACGAGAGCAACTCCGAGAACGTAGCTGTTGTCTTCAACACTGGCGGCGGCGGGCTCGACCTGATGCAGGAATCGAGCGTGAGCATCCACGAGCGCGGCCCGCGTGCGGTGACCCCGTTCGTGCTGCCCGGTATGATCGCCAACATGGCCTCGTGCCAGGTGTCCCTCACCTTCGGCACGCACGGCCCCGTGACCACCGGCGTGGCGGCCTGCGCGAGCAGCATTTTCTCCTTCGTCGACGCCTATCACTTCATCAAGCGCGGTGAGGCCGACATGGCGATCACCGGGGGCACCGAGTCGTTCATCACCGACCTGGCGATCGCTTCCCTTGCCAACATGCAGGCCCTCTCCAAGAACATCGAGAGGCCGCCGGAGGAGGTGAGCCGCCCGTTCGACGCCCAGCGAGACGGGTTCGTCTACAGCGAAGCCGCGGCTGCCGCCATCCTTGAGACCGCCGAGAGCGCCCTGGCCCGCGGGGCCACCATCTACGCCGAGGTTCTGGGCGGAGCCTACACCGGCGACGCCTATCACCTGACAGCCCCCGCCCCCGGCGGTGCAGGCGCCGCCCTTGCCATGACCAGGGCCATGAAGTACAGTGGCCTGACGCCCGACGACATAGATTACGTCTGCGCCCACGGCACCTCCACCACGCTAAACGACGCTGCCGAGACCGCTGCCATCAAGAAGGCCCTGGGCGAGAGGGCCTACAAGGTGGCGATATCTTCCAACAAGAGCATGATAGGCCACTCTCTGGGGGCCGCGGGCGCCGTTTCAGCGGTCGCCACCATCAAGGCGATCTACCACGGGATCGTGCCCCCCACGATCAACTACCGCTACCCCGATCCGGAGTGCGACCTCGATTACGTGCCCAACGAAGCCCGCCGGATGCCCGTCCGCGCCGCCCTGGTAAACGGCTTCGGCTTCGGCGGCCAGAACGGCGTCCTCGCCCTGAAAGCCTGGGAACAATAAGAAAGTAAGATACAAGAACGACCTTAAAAGCCTCCGCCAGGGGCTTTTGAGGTCGTTTTTGCATAAATCAGTTTGATACGGTCAATCCGTATGCTGCCTCGGCTCCCCGTCCCGGCCGGGTGGAGCGCGAGGCGAGTCAGCGTGCCTCGCCACTGGGCATTGCTGCCCAGGAAGAGCGTATACGTGTGGGGGAGGCCATCTGCGATAGTGGCTGCGCCGACGGTCCTGGCAGCACTGAATTGTGCCTGGGCTGCGGTGGCGAAGGATACCTGTAGGCCCGTAGCGGTTACGTCTTTGCTGGGAATCATCTCCACCTGGATAGCGTCGTAAGCGTCGAGCGGGATTTCCAGATCGGGGCTTACCAGTTCGGGCTTGCCGGATGCCAGTGGGTACCTCCAGCCTGAGCCTTCACTCATACCCAGGCCGAGGTTGATAGGCGTCCAGCCCGCGGCTCCTGACGCGAAGCCCCAGGTCGTGCGGCTGTCTTTCACATAGTGGATGAAGCTCGTGCCCGGCACTATACGGTACTGGCGCGTATTCACGCGACCGCAGTTGCCGCCGCCCCGGCAGTCCGCGTCGTCCATCTGCGTCGCCGAGTACGTGCCGTTGTCGAATACCTGCCGAACCACAGCCACACGGCCCACCCTCGAATCGGCGCCCAACACATTGGGCTCGAATACAGCCACGTCACCTGTGCGTGGATATGATCCAACAGGCCAGCCTTGCGCGGCGCCGTTGTTGTCCCAGCTTTTGGCCTCGCCTAGGTTCCCTGGTAGGTCGGTCCTGTTCTGCCAGGCCCAGTATGTGGAACTGCCATAAGGGTAAGGGTTGGCTCCGGGGGCGGCGGTGGCGACCTTGAACGCGGGCGCTTGCCAGGCCACGGCCGCAACTGTAGCTAATAATCCAATTGTTAGCGCTCTCTTTACGTGTCTCATTCTCTTTTGCTCCGACTCGAAACCAGCTTGCGATAACAGAACTTAAGTTCTATAATGAAGCGTAACTCCAATCCCTGCGCTTGTCAATGGGTTTTTCCACACATTAGAACGGATTTTCGTTTACTCGCGCCTTTTCCACACTTTCCACAGTTGCGGGGTTGGGGCTTAGTTGGTACAATTGGTGGGTAGTTTTGGAAGGCGCAGTCTTTTCAATTGCTGAGTGTGTTGCGTTTGGACGCCTTCCACAGGAGAAAGAGAGTAGGTAGATAGATGGCAGAAATTATCTGGTTAGGTCACGCGTGCTTCCGCTTGAAAAGCAAGGACGCGACCGTAATCACCGACCCTTATGACAAGAGCCTCGGGCTGGGGAACCCCGGACAGAGAGCCGACATCGTCACTGTCAGCCACCACCACCCGCACCACGACTCGGTGGCGGCAGTGAAAGGCGACCCTATGGTGATAGCCGGCCCTGGCGAGTACGAAGTCCGGGGCGTGTTTGTTACCGGGGTGTGGTCATTCGCCGACGACAAGGGCGGGAAGGAGCTTGGCCGCAACAATATCTTCCTGTTCCACCTGGACGACCTGGTTGTTTGCCACCTGGGGGCGCTCGCGCACACCCTGAGCCCCCAGCAATTGGAGGCCCTGGGTGACGTGGACGTGCTGCTCGTGCCGGTGGGCGGGAATGCCTCACTCTCTGCGGGCAAGGCCAGCGAGGTGATCAGCCAGATAGAGCCGCGGGTGGTCATTCCCATGCACTATTCCACCGGCCGCGAAACGTTGCAGATGGACAGCCTGGACAAGTTCACCAAAGAGATGGCCTTGAAGGACTTCACCACCCAGGACAAGTTCAGCATGAAGAAGTCGGACCTGGGAGAAACCACCCAGGTGGTAATCCTGGAGCCAAAGATCTAACCTTAAACCCGTAGGGGCGAGGCGTGCCTCGCCCCTACAAACTCAAAACACACCGGGAGGGTTTTGCATGATTTCGTCTGCGATATA
Organism: Chloroflexia bacterium; assembly: GCA_045805005.1. Lineage (GTDB taxonomy): Bacteria > Chloroflexota > Chloroflexia > QHBQ01 > JADMIH01 > JADMIH01. The sequence goes on along the minus strand of JBJMMB010000220.1, from coordinate 3,474 downwards.
CGAGCAGGAGTTTGCGCCTGTCAAACCCACTATCTCCCAGCAGTTGGTGCATATCGACCTGCGGGACGAGAGGGTGCAGGACGTGCTACAGCGGATCAGGGACACGGTTTCGGGAGTGTACGCCGACGCTGAGTATGTTAGCTATGTAGGCACGAACCCCCTGGGCATATATCTTGAAGTGTACACGGCTGGCGACGAGTTCGACGGCATTCTGACTCTCCTGAGCGAGCGGCTGGGGGATTTGCACGTCGCGGCGGGTGTCAACGTGTGCATTGTGCCATTGCAGAAGCGTAGCGTTCAGGCGGCGTAGCGAGGGGTAGAGTATCGAGTTCTGAGGGCTGAGTGGACTACAGACGGTAGGTGGCTCAGTCCTCAGTTCTGTTATTCCCGGAGGGATAGTGAGATGACAAAGTACATATTCGTTACGGGGGGTGTGGTTTCCAGCATCGGCAAAGGGATAACCGTTGCCTCTGTGGGGCGCGTGCTCAAGAGCAGGGGGATTTCGGTCTCCTTGCAAAAGCTCGACCCCTACATCAACGTAGACCCCGGCACTATGTCGCCTTACCAGCACGGCGAAGTCTTTGTCACCGACGATGGCGCGGAGACCGACCTCGATCTCGGGCACTACGAGCGCTTCATTGACGAGAACCTCACCCAGGCATCGAACGTCACCACCGGCCGCATATACTCCTCGGTGATTGCCCGCGAGAGGCGGGGAGTCTTCCTCGGCGGCACCGTGCAGGTGATACCGCACATCACCAACGAGATAAAGTCGCGGATCGCCGCCGTGGCGCGCACCGGCGCTCCCGACGTGGTGATCGTCGAGGTTGGGGGCACAGTCGGCGACATCGAGGGCCTGCCCTTCCTCGAGGCCATCCGCCAGATGCGCCGCGACGCCGGGCGCGAGAACGTGCTCTACATGCACGTCACCCTGCTCCCCCAGATCGGCGCCACCAGCGAGCTGAAGACCAAACCCACCCAACACTCGGTCAAAGAGCTGCGCTCCATAGGCATCAACCCCGACGTGATACTCTGCCGCTCCGACTTGCCGCTCGATGACGATATCATCGCGAAGATCGCCCTCTTCTGCGATGTGGAGCCGCGGGCGGTCATTCCGCTGCCCACGGTGCCCAACATCTACCACGTACCCTTGATCCTGGAGGACGCCGGGCTGGGCAACTACATAGTGGAGAAACTAAACCTGGGAGGCCGCGCCCCGGAACTCACAAGCTGGAAGCAAACGGTAGAGAAGATGGACTCGGCCCGCGAAACAATCAGCGTGGCCCTGTGCGGCAAGTACACGGAATTGCATGACGCCTACCTGAGCGTTGCGGAGGCACTGCGGCACTCCGGTGCGTATAACGACGTGCGGGTAGACGTCCGCTGGATCAACACCGAGATGCTGGAGCAGCAAGGCCCGGACGAGCTGCTGGCGGGGGTCCAAGGGATCGTGGTGCCGGGCGGCTTCGGCGACCGTGGCGTGCTGGGCAAGATAACGGCCGCGCACTACGCCCGCGAGCACAAGATACCCTACCTGGGTCTCTGTTACGGCTTGCAAATGGCCGTGATAGAGTTCGCCCGCAACGTGCTGGGCCTGCCAGGCGCCTTCACAACCGAGATAGATGCCCGCTGCATCGACCCTGTGATCGATATCATGCCCGACCAGCGCGACATCGCCGACATGGGCGGCACGATGCGTCTGGGCCTCTACCCCTGCAATCTGGTGCCCGGCACCAGGGCGGCGAGGGCATATGGTGAGCCGGTGGTCTACGAGCGGCACCGCCACCGCTTTGAGTTCAACAACGCCTACCGCGAGCGCATGGAGGCCGCGGGCCTTGTCCTCAGCGGCCTATCGCCCGATGGCCGGCTGGTCGAAATAATCGAGCTGCGCGACCACCCCTGGTTCGTAGCCAGCCAGTTCCACCCCGAACTCAAGAGCCGCCCCACCCGCCCCCACCCACTCTTCCGCGACTTCGTTGACGCCGTCAAAAAGCACGCCCACAGGGAAGCCGAACGAGAAGAACCCAAAGAAAAAGAGCCCCTCAAAATCGACCGAACCGTAGCCCGCTCCGCCTAGAGGGGGTGCAGGGCTCTCCCTGCCGGGGGTTTGGGGGTGTCCCCCAATACTCGACCTTCTACATCATTTACTTCGCGCAGCGCAAGCTAATGCCTAAAGTGACGCTTCCCCGTGAAGACCATAGCCATACCCGCCACATCCGCGGCCTCGATTATGGAGTCGTCGTTGACCGAGCCGCCGGGCTGGATGATGGCCGTGACGCCCGCCTGGGCTGCTGCCTCGATGCCGTCGGGGAACGGGAAGAAGGCGTCGGAGGCGAGCACCGAGCCCTGGGCGTGCCAGCCCGCCTTGGTGGTCGCTATCTTCACCGAGTCGATACGGCTTGGCTGGCCGCCTCCTATACCCACTGTCGCCAGGTTCTTGGCGAGCACGATGGCGTTAGAGCGCACGTGCCTGACCGCCCGCCACGCGAAGGTGAGGTCGGCTATCTCCTCCAGGGTGGGGTGGCGCAGGGTCACCGGGTCCATCGCGATCTGCTCGTCCACGCCGTCCCGCGTCTGCACCAGGAAGCCGCCGCTGATCTGCCTGAAGGCCAGTTTGGGAGCGTAGCCATTGCCTCGGCGGCCCGCCCCATCGTCGGGCACGGCCAGCAGGCGCAGCTTCTTCTTACGCGCCAGGAGGTCGATTGCCTCCTCAGAAAAGCCGGGGGCCACTATCACATCGAAGTGCGTCTTGGCTATCTGCTCGGCTAGTCTGGCGTCCAGGTTCCGGTTCACGCCCACGATGCCGCCGAAGGCGGACTGCGGGTCCGAGGCCATGGCCCGCACGAAGACCTTGGGCAGATCGTCCTCGTCCGCGCCCGAGGCTATGCCGCATGGCCCAGCGTGCTTGATGATCGCCACGGTGGGCATCGCGTAATCGCGCACCAGCGCCAGGGCGCCGTCCACGTCGAGCAGATTATTGTACGATAGCTCCTCGCCGTGCAACTGTTTGAGGGAGCCAACAAGCGTAGCCCCATTCACCGGGAGGTCATCTCTGTAGAGCGAGGCCACTTGGTGCGGGTTCTCCCCATACCTCAGTGGCTGCACCACGCTAAGGTTAAGAGTAATTTGGTGGGTGATCGGCGACTGGGAGCTGGGAGCCGGGGACTTGTCCGCTTCGGGTCCCCCCAGGAAATCCCCTATCAGGGCATCGTAACCCGAGACGTGGCGGAAGGCTTTGGCGGCGAGGCGCTTGCGTGTCTCCTGGCTCACCTGGCCCTGCTCGCGCCATTCCTGGAGGACCGGCTCGTAATCCGCCGGGTCGGAGAGGACGAGCACCGATGCGAAGTTCTTTGCCGCTGCGCGGATCATCGTGGGGCCGCCGACGTCTATTTGCTCCACGGCTTCCTCCAGCGTCACGCCGCTCTTGCTGATCGTTTGCGCGAAGGGGTACAGGTTGACAGCTACCACGTCTAT
>JBJMMB010000219.1:0-6814 GCA_045805005.1 Chloroflexia bacterium | reverse complement strand
TGCCAATGCTGTCGCAGGAAAATAAAGAGGCGGGCTTCTTGGTAAACTTGGGATTGATTGCAACAAATCCAAGCCTTACCCAAGGAGCCCGAACTAATGATACCACAATCGATGGGGTGTGGCCGTCACCTGTATAGGACCGTGCAACCCCTACTGCATAGGGCGGTAACTAAGCACAAACATAACGCAGATCGTTACCGCAAGCACTTCAAGGCCGATGCTCATGCCTGGATACTCATTCTACATATGATGAATGGAGCAAGACCAGGAGGTAGCTTGCGCCAAAAGCTTGCGCCAAAGCCATGCTGAGTTGGGGGCCAATCCCACTTTGCGTCGTAGACTAGGTCTTGCTGAGTGGATTAGCTTCAGCCAACTGGCGCGCTCTTCCACAAGCAGAGCACCTGATTGCTTTGAGGAGTTGATGGCCCAGGTACTGAAACTGGTCCAATCCCAAGCCAAGGCGATTGATGACCCGGAGTGGACCTTTCTCAACAAGGCCAAAGCCATCGACAGCACCTTCTTGGGGCTGAGTGCCAAGCTCAGCCCATGGAGTTTGCACGGTAAACATGCACCCGGAGTACGAGCGCAATTCGGATTAGATCTTGCCTCGCACATACCCGAGGTGTTGTGGCTGCATGGGACTGATGTGCTGGACAACAAAGCCTTGGGGTTGATGTGTGGGACAGACCTCACCCCCTTCCAGGGGTGGACGTTGGTGATTGACCTGGGTTACTACGGGCACAAGCAATTCGAGCGGCTACGGGAATGGGACATACATTTCCTCAGCAAGATACACCCACAAGCGGCGTACCAGATAACCGAGAAGCGAGACGTGATCCAAAAGCACGACTGGACACCGCAGGATCACGACTGGACACCGCAGGATGATGAGGTGTTGGGGGACGAGATCATCACCCTTGGTAGCCCCAACAACCAGCGAGGGGCTGTGCTCCCACAAATGCGAATGATAACCAGCCGCAGCCCCCGGACCAGGACCAATTGCAAGGGGAATGGCAAAGGAGAAGAGCAAATCTGTCGGCTGATAACAGACCGCCTGGACCTTGCGGCTTGGGAAGTGGTAGCGTTGTATCGGCACCGATGGCAGATAGAGTTGTTCTTCCGATGGCTCAAGCGACAACTAGGCATGATGCGAGCACTGGGATACAGCGAAGAGGCAGTCTGGCTTACAGTGCTGGTTGCCTGTTTGGTAGCGCTGTTATGGGTTCTAATGGCAGGTTGGGGGCACAAACCTGCTGCTATGACACGAATTTCATGGTTGCGTGCGGTTGGTGTAACAGTCCAATCACTGATACGACTGAGTGTACGACTGAGTGGCTGATTTGTTTATGCGACAGCATTGGCAACGGGGGCCTGCCCTGTTCGCGTACCATCAATGCCGGGGTTTGCCAACCGGGCAGGCAACGGGGGCCTGCCCCTACTGGGTTTGGGTGCTGGACAACCTGAGCGCGTGGTTCCGCAGATATCCGGCGATGTGCTTCGCCAGGCGGCGCGACGTCCGGTTCGCCTCGAAGAGATGCCCGTGCAAGCTGTGCGTAAAGCCGGCGAAATACAGCCCCGGCCAGGGGGGTTTCTCCCCCGACGGATAGCGAGGATAGCCGTCAGGCCCCAGCAAGCCCGGCAGCGGGAGCAAACGCTCGAGCCCGCTGCTGAAGCCGGTCGCCGCGATCACCAGGTCGAACGCCTCTTCACGCCCATCGCTGAACCTCACCCCGGAAGTAGTGAAGCAGGCCACGTCCGGCCTCACCGCCACCCTGCCTTGCCTGACCTCCTCAGCAAACCCCACATCTATCAGCGGCACGCGCTGCTCGCGATACGGCGAGTAGCCCGGCTCCCCAATGCCGTGCCTGCTCACATCGCCAAAGGCGGCGCGCATGACGACGCGGGCCACCACATCAGCCGCCCGTGGTGGAAGCGCGCCGAGCGGGAACCCTATTATCTGTACCGGCAGCCCGTAAGTGTCCCGTCGGGTCATGAATGGCGGAGTGCGGATGCTGACGGCGACGAACGAGGCCCCGGCGTCCGCCAGGTCGGTGGCGATCTCGGCCCCGCTGTTGCCCACCCCTATCACCAGCGCCCGCTTGCCCGCCCACGCCCTGCCGTTGCGGTACTCCGACGAGTGAATCAACTCCCCACGGAAGTCTTCCCGGCCCGGCCAGTCGGGCACCCGAGGCACTCGGTACTGCCCCGTCGCCAGCACCACCACCCGGCTCTGCCAAATCCCTCGGCTCGTCTCCACCTCCCAGATGGGATTGCCCCTCTCCTCCAGAGGCGTCACGCGCTTCACCTCGCAGCCTGTTATGACATCAAGCCCCATGCGCCTCGCATAGCCCTGCAAATAGCGCACGAACTGGTCTCGCGCCAGGTAGCGTGGATAGCGCCTGGGTATAGGCATATGCGCCAGGCCCGACAACTGGCGGATGGTATGCAGGTGCAACCTATCGTATCGCCGCGCCCATGTGCCGCCTATCGCCGGGTCTTGCTCCAGCACGGTCGCGTCAAGCCCCAGCTTCTTGAGCGCCCCGGCGGTTGACAGCCCGGATGCGCCCCCGCCTATGACGAGGATTTGTGTGCCCGCTTGTCTTTTATCGCTTTCCATGTGGCTTCCCATTCTTCGAGGGAGTTCGGGGGGTGGACAGACTCAGCAAATGTACCGGTTTCCTTTTTTACACCTGCACGAATCTCGTCGCTCGTCCAAAACTGCCCATACAAATCGTCAACCACATCTCTAAATCGGTTCAGCAGAACCTCGGCAAGCTCGCCCGCGCTTTCACAGCCCTTTTCAAATCCATACGATGTCCAAATCTCGATGCATAGGATAGCAGTAGGTAGGTCGTTGAAGTAGCTTAGGAGCGCATCCAAGTCATCATCTTCAAATTCGTCAAGCAAGTTATCATAAGGATAGACGAGCACATGGGTTTCACCTTTTGGGTATCTCCACTCAGGCTCACCCGCATAGTCTGTACTAGCCTCTGCAATGCTGTCCATCAACTTTCCAAGTTGAGAATACTGCGCATCGTGGAAGTACAATTGAATACTCTCAGCCATATAACTTTACAGTGCAGCCTTATGCTATTCCGCTCTCCGCAGCCTCCCGACCAGCGTGGAGCTAAAGTATGCCCGGTCCTGGACGCGGGCGAAGAGGCACGGGTCGGGGGAGGTGGTCAGGCTGACGGTGTCACCGTCCCGCAGGGCTACGTGGAGTTGGCCGTCCACCGTGAGGTAGGCTTCGTCGTCGGTCTCCATGCGCAGGTCGAGCTTGTTGTCGTCGGGGAGGACCAGGCTCTTGATAACCGTGAGGTATGGGGCGATGGGGGTGACGACGATGCTGCGCAGTTCGGGGTGCATGATGGGGCCCCCCGCGGCCATCGAGTAGGCCGTCGAGCCCGTCGGCGTGGCGAAGATCACCCCATCGGCGACGTAGGTTGTCACCCGGTGGTCGTTGACCAGGAGGGTGCAGTTGACCACACGGGAGAGGGCGGCCCTGGCCACCACCATATCGTTGAGGGCCAGGAAGGAGCCCTCCTTGTGGCCGTCGCGCCAGAGTTCGCCGCGGAGCATTGCTCTCTTTTCAAGCCAGTAGCGGCCGTTCAGAAACAGAGGCAGGCGCTCTTCGACCTGCCAGGGGTTTAGCTCGGTGAGGAAGCCCACGCGCCCCAGGTTGATCCCCACGAGGGGCACCTGGAGGGGGGTGGCGTAGCGGGCGGCGCGCAGGATCGTGCCGTCGCCTCCAAAGGTAAATATCAGGTCGAGCCCGTCGTCGCGGGTCCAGTTGACGCTCGTTTCGGGCGAGGCCGAGTGCGACTCGACCACGTGCACACCGCCTGCCGTGAGGAGGCGCGCTGTAGTCTCGGCCTGCTTGACCGCAGTGTCTATAGTGTCGTTGATAATGAAGCCGACCTTCTTGACGGGCCGGCCTGTGCCGGGCGGTATCCCATCGGGCGCGACCTGGCCGTCGTCGGTGCCGCTTGCCCCTGTGGGGGAGGTAGTAGGGACCGAGCCGCCGTGCGTGACGTTGGGACCTCTATTTGCCATGCTCGATGACCTCTCTCGTAATGGCATCTTCCAGGTCGAACGGTCTACCTTGCGGACTCTTCTCCAGGAGCGCCAGGTACTCGACATTGCCCGCCGGGCCCTCGATGGGCGAGCGGGCGAGCCCTGCGAGGTGCAGGTCCTGGTCACGCCATGCGCCCGCCAGCCGCCGTATCACGTCGCGGTGTACGCCCTTGTCGCGCACCACACCCCCCTTGCCCACCTGCTCGCGCCCTGCCTCGAACTGCGGCTTGATGAGCATCACCATGAAGGCATCGGGTGAGGTCAGTCTGGCGGCGGCCGGGGTGACAAGCTCCAACCCTATATATGATACATCGGCCGTAGCCAGGTGTGCCTGCTCGGGAAGGGCTTCCAGGTAGCGGATGTTGGTTTGCTCCATGACGACCACCCTCGGGTCCTGCCTGAGCTTCCAGGCGAGCTGGTTGGTGCCAACGTCCACAGCATACACCCGAGCCGCCCCCGACTGCAACAGCACATCGGTGAAGCCCCCGGTCGACGCCCCAATATCAAGCGCCACCCTGCCTCGTATCCTCGGCTCCAGCCCAAAGACCTCGACCGCGTGCGCCAGCTTCAGCCCGCCCCGGCTCACGTAAGGCAGTGCCGCCTTCACCTCGATGCGCACATCCTCGGGCACCGCCATCCCCGGCTTATCCGCCCTCTGCCCGTCCACCAGCACCTCGCCCGCCATCACCAGGGCCTGCGCTTTGGCCCGGCTCTCCGCCAGGCCGCGCTCCACAATCAACAGGTCAAGCCGGCGCTTCATTGGACTTGGCTCTGCCTTGCTAAATCTATTCTATTGCTCCTACCGGCTGACTGCTATCCAGCACGCCACTGATTGCCTCCACGACACCCTCAGCCTTATCGTAGTCTTTCCACAACTTCCGGCTTTCTGCCTTCGCGCCGCTCTTGTGAGTAAATACGAGGCTGTAGCTGGGCTCCAGGTTAGAAATCCAGGTGTGACCGAATATGCCCACTGCACTCGCCCAGAGGACTACCAAAATAATCAGCTTGCCTGGGAAATCGGCCGGAGAGAGTGCCAGGAAGTATGCACCGGTGGAAAGTATCGCTGAGATGCCCAATCCAGGCAAGGTTCGCTCGTCCAGAGCCATCCATTGACCTCGATGCCTTGTCTCGTGCTTGAGGACGGCGACCGACTCTATTTCCTGGATGCGCCAGGTTTCCTTCCCAAGCACAATCTTCTCTGACGTTATCACTCGTCGTCCTTCATCTGCTGCGGCATTATCAAGCAGAGCCACGGTCCCGCGTCATCATCTCGAACACGCGGGAGTGGATGTGGCAGATGGCGATGGCGAGGGCGTCGGCGGCGTCGTCGGGCTGGGGGATGTGGTCCATGTGCAGGATGATTTTGACCATGGCCTGCACTTGCTCTTTAGTGGCGCGGCCGTAGCCTACCACCGCTTGCTTGACCTGGAGGGGGGTGTACTCGGCCATCTCCACGCCCGCGTGGGCTGCGGCCAGGATAACCACGCCCCTGGCCTGGCCGACCGCGAGGGCGGTGCGCACGTTCTTGTTGAAGAATAGTTCCTCTATGGCTACCGCCTGAGGCTTGTGCTCCTTCATCAGGTCCTGAAGCCCGGAGTAGAGCATTGGGAGGCGCTTGATCATCGGCGCATGAGAGGGCGTGCGCAATGCCCCGTACTCCACCAATCGCAGTTCCTCCGTGCTCGACTCCTCCCCGGACAAAGAAACACCGCTCTCCACGAGGCCATACCCCATGATAGCGGTGCCGGGATCAATCCCTAAAGTAAGCATCTAGATTTTGGATTTTGGATTTTGGATTTGGCATCAATCCAAAATCCAAAATAAGACTAGCTCATGCTCGCCATAAGCTCTTCAGCTCCGGTGAGGTCCAGGTTGGTGTAGACGGTTTGCACGTCGTCTAGCTCTTCGAGGCGCTCCACGAGGCGGAGGATTTGCTCCATGCCCTTCTCTTCCAGGGTAACGGTGGTCTTGGGGACCATCGTGCGCTCGGCCTGGGTGATGTTTATCTTCTGAGCGGCCAGGGTGTCCTGCACGTGCTTGAGGTCGTTGAAGGCGGTGACAATCTCCACCTGGCCTTCGTCGTCCACCAGCACATCCTCCGCGCCCGCGTCGATAGCCGCGAGGGAAATCTCGTCGGGGTCGTCACCCTGACCGGGCTCGACCAAAATGAGGCCACGGGGGTCGAACATCCACGCCACAGAGCCGGTCTCGCCCAGGTTCCCCCCACCCTTGGTGAAGATGGAGCGAATTTCCGCCACGGTGCGGTTGCGGTTGTCGGTGAGGGCTTGGACGAGCACAGCCACGCCGTGCGGTCCGTATGCCTCGTACATGATCTCCTCGAAGTTGGCCCCACCCTCGCCGCCTCCGGCGCCTCGCTGGATGGCGCGCTGGATGTTGTCGAGGGGCATATTCTCGGCGCGGGCCCTCTGCACGGCGAGGCGCAGGCGGAAGTTCGACTCGGGGTCGCCGCCACCTTCTCGGGCGGAGACGGTGATTTCACGGGTGAGCTTGGTGAAGAGTTGGCCTCGCCGGGCGTCGGCGGCGCCTTTCTTTCGTTTGATCGTAGCCCATTTGCTGTGTCCGGACATATGGCACCTCTTCTCAAATAATGCGCATGGCTGGCGGGAGAGCCTTGCCGCATTATACCAGAGGGTCCGCTGCTTTGCCAACACGGTGGGGGTGGAAACAGGGCTTAATCATTCTCGGTTAGATCTGTATTTAGTGGTTTTGGGATTTTGTT
>JBJMMB010000218.1:0-11265 GCA_045805005.1 Chloroflexia bacterium | reverse complement strand
TGTGCGGCCGCCAACCAACCCTGAGAGCCATAACCACCAAACCCATAGAAGCCACCCCCGAAGAATCCCGCGCCAACCCCAGGGCGCGCAGCGCCAAACTCCGGGTGGCGGAAAGGACCGGACCAAATGCGTAATGCGTAATACGTAATGCGTAATGGTGGCAGGCGAGCTTGGTTCTTAAGACCACAAACCAGACCCGCTCACATCCCTTACGCAGTACGTATTACGTATTACGCATTACGCATCTTGCCCTCACACCGTAAAAACCAGGCCGTCTCACTCAACCGGCGCAAGCTCGCCCCGGCCTTGCAGGTCGTGCCCCGCAACGTCGTTTCGGCTGCCGAGCGCTCCGTCTCCGGCGTGCGCTCCGACTTCCTGCGCTACGTCGACTTCCACCCCGCCATGATCGTGCTCACCGCCGTCGCCATCATCGCCCTGGTATGCGTCATCTACCTGGGCCAGGTCACCGCCGTCACCAACGCCAACTACGTGGTCCAGGCCCTGCAGAGCGAGCACACCGCCCTCCAGAGAGAACGAGAAAACCTCCAACTCCAGATCGCCCACGCCCAGGCCCTCCCCAACATCGAAAAGCAGGCCCGCGAAAAGCTCCACATGGTCCCCATCGGGGACAACTACCGCTACCTCCCCCTCCCCCCAGGCCCCATCCAGGCCCTTGAGAATGAGCCCAGCCCGGAAGGGCATCCATGAGAAAAAGGAGTGCAGGGGGCTCCCTGCCGGGGGTTTGGGGGCTTCCCCCAATACTTCCCCTTCTCCAGCAAAGGGGTGCAGAGCTCTCCCTGCCGGGGGTTTGGGGGTGTCCCCCAATGTTCATATTATTCTCCTCTTCCGGGGGAGTGCGGGGTTCTTCCCTGCTCCTAAACCCACCCGCAAGGAACAAACTATGCGCTCAACCCTGAACCCGCCGCAGGCCGCCCGTCCCCGCAAGCTAGACGCCTGGCGGATGTGGGCAGTGGTTGCCCTCTTCGTCGCCTTCGGCATCTACAACGGCTCCAAGCTTTTCTCGCTCCAGGTCCTCCGGTACGAAGATCTCTCCAAACAGTCCGAGGGCGGCATCAAATGGAAGGACAACCTGCCTCCAACCCGCGGCCTCATCTACGACTCCCGCGGCCAGCTCCTCGCCGGCAACACCACCGCCGAGGACGTCTACGTCGACAAGACCAACCTCCTCATCAACAAGACCCTCCCCGACGAGGCGAAGATGCACCGTGTGGCCGACCTCCTCGCCCCCGTTCTCGGTCAGCGCTCCGATGACCTCTTCACCAAAATCAAAGACGCCGACTCCAGCAACATCCGCGTCGCTGTCCGCCTCGATGAGAAGGCCGCCGCCCAGGTGCGCGACACCATCAGCAAGAACCAGAAGGACCTCCTATACAAAGTCCGCTTCGAGACCCAGCCGGTCCGCAAGTACCCCGCCGGCACCCTCGCTGCCTCCGTGCTCGGCTTCACCGACCACGAGAACGCTGGCCACTACGGCGTCGAGGAGTCCTACAACGCCAAACTCGCAGGTGAGGCGGGCTGGATCATAGCCGAGCACGACGCTATGGGCCGTCCTCTGGTCCTCCAGCAGCCCGAGATGAAGCCCGCCGTCGACGGCTCCGACCTCACCCTCACCCTCGACACCGCCATTCAGTACCTGGCCGAGCGCGAGCTTGCCGCCTCCATCCAGGAGTTCAAAGCCGACAGCGGCTTCATCCTGGTGCAGGACCCCAACACGGGCGGTATCCTCGCCCTCGCCAACTCGCCCTCCTTCGACCCCAACAACTTCAACAAAATCACCGACTACTCCCTCTTCAAGAGCCCTGTCGTCAACGACGTGATCGAGCCCGGCTCCACGATGAAGATCCTCACCTACGCCTCCGCCATCGATGCTGGAGCCGTCGCCCCCGGCACCACGTTCATGGCTCGCGCCTGTGTCCTCAAGTACGGTTGGACCCTTTGCAACGCCACCAGCACTGCATACGGTCTCGAGAGCATGACCCAGGGCCTGGGCCGCTCCGACAACATCTCCTCCATGTTCGCCGCCGAGCAACTCGGCCAGACCCGCTTCTTCCAGTATCTGCGCGCCTTCGGCATCGGCAAGCGCACCGGCGTCGACCTGGCAGGCGAGGTCTCCGGCCTCATCAACTTCCCCGGCGACACGTATTACAGCCCCATCAACCTCTTCACCAACTCCTTCGGCCAGGGCGTAGCCACCCCCCCAATCCAGCTCATCACCGCGGTCTCCGCGGTCGCTAACGGTGGCAAGCTCCTCAAGCCCCACATCATGAAAGAGCTGTCCAAAGACGGCAAAGTCACCGACACCTTCCAGACCCAGCAGATACGCCGCGTCATCAAACCCGAAACGGCCACCCAGATAGCCGACATGCTCGCCTACGGCGTCGAGAATGGCCTTGTGGCCCGCTACTCCCACGTCCCCGGCTACCACGTCTCCGTCAAAACCGGTACGGCCCAGATACCCGAGGACGGCGGCTACGCGGCGGGCGGCTCTTTCGCCTCCGCCATGGGCTTCGCCCCCTCCCACGACGCCAAATTCACCATGTACATTGGCTTCGTCAACCCCAAAAGCAGCCAGTGGGGCGAAAACACCGCCTCCCGCTCCTGGGGCCGCCTCGCCAAAGAACTCCTCATGTACCTGAAAGTCCAACCCACCGAACCCATCCCCACAGCTACCCCCACTCCGAGTCCTTAGAGCGTTGCAGGGGTCTCCCTGCCGGGGGTACCCGTCCCTTCTTGCTTCGCAATTCATTTCGCCGGGAGCCCCACTTGCGGGTGATGGTGATCGGAGCCCAACTCTTCTCCTTCCAACCCCAACAGCAAGTTAGATCATTATCTAACCTTCATCATTTTGCCTATTTCACGCGTGGGGATCCCCGAAAATGGTGAAAATGGTTAAGTTGTGAAATTGCTCTCAATCCGCGAATGACGGGTGCAGGCTCTCCCCGCCGGCCTTTGGCGTGTCCCCCAGGACCCACTGATTCCTCCCCTCGCACGAGGTACGGGGCATTATCCCCCAACATTGCCCATTCTCCAACAATGTTATATGCTATCCGAGATGTTCACTCTGGACGACGTGATCCAGGGCACCGGAGGCCAACTCGATGGAGCCCCCACGCCCGACCTGCTCCGCCTCACCTTCCACGGCGCGGCCATAGATTCCCGCAAGACCCTCGACGAGGCCCTCTTCGTGGCCCTGAAGGGCGAGCGCGTCGACGGCCACGACTACGTCCTCGAGGCCGCCCGCCACGGAGCCCGCTCCGCCCTCGTCCGCCATGACTGGCAGCCCCCCGACGCCCTTCTCACCCCTGTAGGGGCGCCGCATGCCGCGCCCTCCCCGTTCCCCCTGGTGCGAGTTGAAGACCCCCTGTCCGCCCTCCAGCGCTTCGCCGGTTGGTGGCGCGCCCGCCACAGCGTCCAGGTGATCGGCATCACCGGCAGCGTCGGCAAGACCTCCGCCAAGGAGCTTACCGCCTCCGTCCTTAGCCGCCGCTTTGATACCCTCAAGAACGAGGGCAATCTCAACAACGAGGTCGGCCTGCCCCTCACCCTGCTTAACCTCACCGGTATCCATCAAAAGGCCGTCCTCGAGATGGGTGCGGGTTATGCCTTCGGCGAGCTAACCCTCCTCTGCGAGCTAGCCCGGCCCGAGATCGCCATCGAGCTCAACGTCCACCCCGTCCACGCCGAGCGCCTGGGCACCCTCGAAAACATCGCCCTCAACAAGAGCGAGTTAGTCCGCGCCCTCCCCGCCTCCGGCACCGCTCTCCTCAACGGCGACGACCCCCTCGTGCGTGAGATGCGCGCGGTCACCCCCGCCCGCGTCCTCCATTACGGCCTCAGCCCCGAGCATGACCTCTACGCTACCTCCATCGAGAGCCGCGGCCTGCAAGGCGTCAATTTCACCCTGCATTTCAACCCCACCGGCGAGCAGTGGCAGGTAAAGCTTCCCCTCCTGGGCCGCCACAGCGTGTACGCCGCCCTCGCCGCCGCCGGGGCCGCCCATGCCGCCGGTATGACCTGGGACGACATAATAGACGCCCTCCAGACCGTCGAAGCCCGTGCGCGCCTCCTCGTGGTGCCGGGCCGCAACGGCTCCACCCTCATCGACGACACCTACAACGCCTCCCCCGCCTCCACCCTCGCCGCCCTCGACCTCCTCCACGAAATGGAGGGCCGCCACATCGCCGTCCTGGGCGACATGCGCGAGCTGGGCACCTATGAGCTCGAAGGTCACCTGCAGGTAGGGCGCAAGGTGCCCTCCGTGGCCGAGGTCCTCGTCCTGGTCGGCGCCCTCGGCCGCCTCATCGGCGAAGAGGCCATCCGCTCCGGCATGGTCCCCGAGCGCGTCTTCTTCACCGCCACCAACGGCCAGGCCATTGACTACCTCCGAGGGCTGCTACACCCGGGCGACTACGCACTCATCAAAGGCTCAAGGGGGCTCAGCATGGAAGAAATCGTCGACGGTCTCAAAGCATGACCCACCACTCCCTGGCGTTCTGGGCCTTCTTCCAACTCCATTCCTTGGCCGGCTTCGTCGTCGGCCAGGCCGCCACTCCAACCCCGTCTCCAACGCCTGTACCAAGCGATGTCCTTCCTTTATCGTCTACAGTTATGGTGCGCGCCCTCACGCTCGGGGCCGTAGCCTTCGTCTTCACGATGTTCCTGGCGAAGCCCATCATTAACTGGCTCCGCGACCGTGGCATCGGCAAGCACATCCGCATAGAGGGTCCTGAGCGCCACCAGATCAAGACGGGCACCCCCACTATGGGCGGCATCATATTCTTGATTCCCCTCGTCATCGTCATCGGCATATTCATGGACATTGTCAAGTTCAAGTCGCTACTCCTACCCCTGGGCATCGTCGTCTCGTGCGGCATCTTGGGCGGCTTCGACGACCTCCTGAGTACCGTGGGGCGCAACCGAGGTGGCCTGACCGCCCGTTTCAAGATGGCCTGGCTGCTGGCGATTGGCGCCATTGCGGCCTGGATTTTGCGCTATCCGTTGGGGCACAAATGGATAGCAATCCCCTTCGTTCACATTCCGCACCAACCGGGAATAGACATAGGCGATTGGATCCTGCCGATCATGGTCATCGGCATCGTGGGCATGGCCAACGCTGTGAATTTCGCGGACGGCCTCGACACGCTGGCGGGCGGCACCACCGCCATCGCGTTCGCCTCCTATGGCGTGATCGCTTTCCTCCAGGGGTCCGAGCCCGTCGTCCCCTTATGCTTTTCCGTGGCCGGGGCGCTCCTGGCCTTCCTCTGGTGGAACGCCCACCCCGCCATGGTCTTCATGGGCGACGCGGGCTCCCTCACCCTGGGCGCCCTCCTGGCCGTCTGCGCCTTTATGACCGACCAGTGGCTCCTCCTGCCCCTCATCGGCATAGTATTCGTAGCCGAGGTCGTCTCCGACATCCTGCAAGTGCTCTACTTCAAGCTCACCGGCGGCAAGCGCCTCTTCAAGATGGCCCCCATCCACTACCACTTCGAGCTCCTCGGCTGGTCCGAGCCCCAAATAACCATGCGCTTCTGGCTCATCAGCATGGTCGCCGGCATGCTGGGCATAGCCCTGGCTCTCGCCTAGGAGGGAAAACGTATTGCGTATTTCGTAGAAGAAGGATAAGGATTCTACCACCCGTAGGGGCGAGGCATGCCTCGCCCTGCCTATAACGCAATACGCAATATGGATTACACCAACAAAAACATCCTCGTCATGGGCCTCGGCGTACACGGAGGTGGCCTTGGCGTGGCCCGCTACATGGCCCGCAACGGCGCGAACGTCCGCGTCACCGACCTGCGCACCGCCGACAAAATGCAACCCTCCATAGACGCCCTCGCCGCCGAGGGCCTCCACATCGAATACACCCTCGGAGAGCACCGCGAGGACGACTTCCGCTGGGCCGATGTGGTCGTCAAGAACCCCGCCGTCCCTAGCGAGTCCCCCTTGCTCCAACTCGCTCGCTCCCTTGGCAAGCCCATCGAGATGGAGATCAGCCTCTTCCTCAAGCTCTGCCCCGCCCCCGTCATCGGCATCACCGGCACCAAGGGCAAGTCCACCACCTCCACCTGGACCTGGGAGATCCTCCGGCAGTGGCGGCCCGACGCCGTCCTCGCAGGCAACCTCCGCGTCTCAGCCCTCGAAGCCCTCCCCAAAATTGGCCCCGACACCCCCGTGGTCCTCGAGCTATCCAGCTTCCAACTTGAGGGCCTTGAAGACCCGGCCATTTCCCCCCACCTCGCCGCCGTCACCAACCTCTCGCCCGACCACATGGACCGCTACCAGGGCATGCAAGACTACGGCGACGCTAAAAAGCATATCTTCCGCTACCAGACCCCCGAACGTGGCGACTACGCAGTCCTCAACGCCAACGACCCTATCGTCTCCACCTGGGCCGCCGAGGCCCCCGCGGGCGTCGCCTGGTTCGGCTCCGGCTCTATCCCCAACCCCGGCGTCCAGTTCGCCAACCGCGCCCTCCACCTCCTCCGCGACGGCCACCCACCCACTCCCCTCTGCGAGCCCGGCGACATCAGCCTTCCGGGCGAGCACAACCTCGCCAACGCCGCCTGCGCCTCCATGCTCGCCCTCCTGGCCGGAGCCCCCCTCGAAGCCGTCCGGGCGGGCCTCCGATCTTTCACGGGCGTAGCCGACCGCATGGAGCTTCTCGCTACCCTCGATGGCGTCCGCTTCTACAACGACACCACCTCCACCACCCCCGCCTCCACCATCGCCGCTCTCAACTCCCTCGACGGCCCCATCGTCCTCATCGCGGGTGGCGCCGACAAAGGCCTGGACTTCGCCGCCCTCGCCCCCATCGTCGCCCAGCGCACCCTGGCCGTAGCCCTCCTCGAAGGCACCGCCACCCCCCTCATGGAGCAGCAGTTCCGCGCCGCCGGTGCCAACCTCCTGGGCCGCTTCAACGACTTCGCCGATGCCGTACGCGCCTCCTGGCAGGCCGCCCCTGCCGGCGGCTCCGTCCTCCTCTCCCCCGCCACCGCCTCCTTCGGCATGTTCACCAACGAGTTCCACCGCGGCGAGCGCTTCCGCTCCATAGTCTCCACCCTTGTGGAAAACCCCCCTCCCCGCCCCCCTATAAGCTAGACTCCTCTGTACGGGGCGCGCAAAACGCAGCCCATACGCAATACGCAATACGCAATACGCAATACGCAATACGCAATTATGTTGAAGCGTTCTCGCCGCTTCGAGCGGCCCGATTACTGGATACTGGCAGTGGTGGGCATCCTCTGCCTCATTGGCGTGCTCATGGTCTTCTCCTCCAGCGGCGTAGACCCTGACGACCCCACCTACCTGATAAACCGCCACGTCCAGTGGCTGGTGGTCGGCGCGGTGGCCCTCCTCGTCACCATGAGTGTGCCTTACACCCGCTGGCGCCGCTTCTCCGTGCCCGGCATCCTCCTGGCGCTCCTCCTCCTGGCGCTCGTGCTCTGGGGGCCCTCGTTCATCTCCGAGGAGATCAAAGGCGCCAAGCGCTGGCTCTCCCCCGGTAGCCTCCCCATCTCCCTCCAGCCCTCCGAGCTGGCCAAGCTCGCCTTCATCGTCTACCTGGCCGACTGGTGCTCCACCAAGGGCGAGAAGGTGCGCGACTTCTCCTATGGCCTCCTCCCCTTCGGCATCATGCTCGGCCTCCTCGGCGTGCTCGTCTTCATGGAGCCCGACATGGGCACCACCCTGGTCATCTTCGCCATAGGCGTCATTATCTACTTCGTGTCGGGCGCCGCCGTGCTCCACATGGGTCTTGGCCTCCTCCTGGCCTTGCTCACTTTCGCTGTCGCTGCCGTGGCCGCGCCCTACAGGATGCAGCGCATCACGGCCTTCCTCGACCCCTTCAAAGACCCTCTCGGCATCGGCTACCATGCCGTGCAGTCGCAGCTCGCCCTCGGTTCCGGCGGCCTCATGGGCATGGGTCTGGGTGCCTCCCGCCAGAAGTTCGGCTGGCTCCCTGAGCAGTCCACTGACGCCATATTCTCCGTATGGGGTCAGGAGGTCGGCTTTCTCGGTGCCGCCCTCATGATCCTCCTCTTCCTGGTGGTCGCCTGGCGCGGCTACCGGATCGCCCGCATGGCCCCCGACGGCTTCAGCCAGCTACTCGCCACCGGCATCACCACGTGGATCGTCTTCCAGTCGATGCTCAACATTGGCGCGGTCAGCGGCTCCATCCCCTTCACCGGCGTGCCCCTCCCCTTCGTCAGCTACGGCGGCTCCTCCCTGGTCATCACCCTGGCCGCGGTGGGCCTCCTCCTCAACATATCCAAGTACACCAACTCGCCCGTCGCCGAGCCTTCTCCCACAAGGGGCGCGCGCATTCTCCGCCTCCAGCCGCGAGGCGGCATATCCCCGGAGGTTAGCCGTTGACCATCAGCCTCGAATGGTGGCAGTGGGTCCTCCCCGCCATCGTCGCTTGCGCCATAACCGGCCTCTACATGGGCTGGCGCGTCATGGGCCTCTGGACCGTCGGCGTCTTCTTCAGCGGCCTCGTAGCTGCCCGCCTCGGCCCCAAGCTCGACCTCTTCATCAACAAGCTCATCAGCGTCGCCGGACAGTTCTTCGCCATCGCCGCCGGCAAAGACGAAACTAGCGTCCACACTCCGAAAATCGCCATCGCCTCCCCAATCGAGCCGCTTGCCACCGGCGCGCTATTCATCGCCCTCGTCGTCCTCTCCTGGTGGATCGCTCGCAAGCTCGGCGGCCCCACCGACGGCAACCTTATTGGCCGCCTGGTGGGTGGCGTCTTCGGCGCGCTCGCCGCCGTGATCGGCCTCTCCCAGGCATTCGACTACTGGGTAGACTTCGTAAAACGCAGCGGCGCCAACCCCACCACCGGCGCCTCCGTCACCCTCCCGCAAATCTCCATCGGCGTAGCTGGCCTCCCAAACTCCAACCCCCTGGTTGGCTTCGCCACCATCTCCATCGGCCTTTTCCTCCTCCTCGTAATCGTGTACACTATCTGGCGCGCCCTCCGCACGGCCTAGGGTTGCACCCTCAGAATTGAGATGCCTCGAATCGCCGTAGGGGTAGGCCCCCGTTGCCTGCCCTGCTTGCTTACCACCAAAGCCCAGGGGTAACCGACCATGGCAGGCAACGGGGGCCTACCCCTACGATTGCACCTTCTCAGCCCTTGCTCTGAACACTTACATTAGAGGTTGGGGATCAGGAAGCAGGTTTCGCCCACGATGGACCCTGACCGCCGACTCCTGACCCCTGACCCCCAACAATGGATCTATCTTTAGAACGCTGGCACTTCATAGGCATCGGCGGCGCGGGCATGAGCGCCCTCGCTGCGGCTTTGCTCGACCTCGGGGCCCGCGTGTCCGGCTCCGACCTCGCTGAATCGGATGCCACCCGCGACCTCCAGCGGCGCGGGGCCCGCATCGCCATGGGCCACAGCCCCTCCAACCTGGGTGATGCCACCCGCGTTGTCGTCACCACAGCCGCGCCCGCCGATAACCCCGAGCTTTTAGAGGCCCACCGCCTCGGCCTGCCCGTCGTCAAGCGCGCCGCCCTCCTGGGCTTGCTCATGGACCTGCGCCGCGGGGTGGCCATTGCGGGCACCCACGGCAAGACCACCACCTCGGCCATGATAGCCTGGGTGCTCGCCAGGGCTGGGCGCGACCCCTCCTACATGGTCGGCGGCACCATCCGCGGCCTCGGCGCGGGCGGCCACTGGGGCCGCGGCCCCGACCTCGTGGCCGAGGCCGACGAGTACGACTCCTCTTTCCTCCAACTCCACCCCGAGGTCGCCGTTATCACCAACATCGAGGCCGACCACCTCGACTACTATGGCACTCTCGAAGACATCGTCGCGGCCTTCGCCCAGTTCGCCCTCAACGTCAAACCTGGCGGCCTCCTCGTCCTCTGCGCCGACGACCCCCAGGCGTCCAATCTCGCCGCCGACCTATCGGCCTCCGCCGCCCCCTTCCGCACCCAGCTCTACGGCACCGCTCCCCAGGCCCTCTGGCGAACCCGCGAGCTTGGCCCCAACGACCACGGCGGCTTCGACTACGTCGCCCTCCGCGACCGCACCGAGGTCGCCCGCCTCAGCCTGACCGTGCCCGGCAGGCACAACATGCTCAACTCCCTGGCCGCCCTCGCCGCCTGCACCGAGCTGGGCATCCCCGTCGCCGAGGCCGCCTCCTGGCTCGGCCAATTCCAGGGCGCGGGCCGCCGCTTCGAGGTCAAAGGCACCGCCGCGGGCGTCACCGTAATAGATGACTACGCTCACCACCCCACCGAGATCGCCGCCACCCTCGAAGCCGCCCGCCGCCGCTACCCTGGTCGCCGCCTGGTAGCCCTCTTCCAGCCCCACACCTACACTCGCACCCGCGACTTCCTCGACGTCTTCGCCACCTCCCTATCCGCCGCCGACCAGGTCGTCGTCACAGAGATATACGCCTCCCGCGAACACGACACCCTTGGCCTCAGCGGCCGCGCCCTCGCCGACAAAACCACCGCCACCACCGTCGACTTCGCCCCCACCCTCAAAGCCGCCGCCGACATCCTCCTCGATGACCTCCAACCCGGCGACGTCCTCCTGACCATGGGTGCGGGCGACATCTGGAAAGCCGGAGAAGCCGTCCTAGAAGCCCTCGAAAACCGCGAAACCGAGAGCGAACCCTCCCCAGCTCTGACACGACATATCCCTGAAGCTACGTCCCGACCCACAGCCCCAACGCCCACCACCCCCGCCACCCCGCGCTCAGCCTCGCCGCCCCCGATAACCTTCCCACCCGACATTGCCGCCCGCCTGCAGGAGGCCACCGGCCTCCTAGTCACCCGCGACGAGCCGATGAGCAAGCACGACTCCCTCCGCGTCGGCGGTCCCGCCACCCTCTTCGTCGCCGCCCGCACTGTGGACGAACTGGTCCGCACCGTCCTATTCGCCCGCGAGCACGGCCTCCCCTATCTCGTGATCGGCAACGGCACCAACATCCTGGTAGGCGACTACGGCCTCGACGCTCTCGTCATCCACAATAAGACCAACGACATATCCCATGAGCTAATAGACGAGCGCGCGAGTATCTGGCAGGTCGACGCGGGAGTGCTCTTCAGCCGCCTGGCACGCATCACATGCGAGGCCGGCTGGACCGGCCAGGAGTGGGCCAACAGCGTTCCTGGCAGCGTTGGTGGCGGGGTGGTCAGCAACGCGGGCGCCCACGGCAAGGAGCTAAAGGACGACCTCGTCTCCATCGACGTCCTCACCCGCGAGGGCAAGATAGAAACCTGGCCCGC
>JBJMMB010000217.1:0-5638 GCA_045805005.1 Chloroflexia bacterium | reverse complement strand
TAACGCTTTTGAGCATGGCTCCATTGAGATTGTTATTGAGAAGGTCAACTCTTAAGGTCAACACTTAATGAGCTATGCCGTGACTAATTCACGATCCAAGAAGATAGTCATCCTGGGCGGGGGACCCGCGGGCCTGTATAGTGCGGTGCTGATCAAGAAGGCCAACCCTGGGCATGATATCAGCGTTATTGAGCGCAACCCGGCTGATGTTACTTATGGGTGGGGGGTGGTGTTTTCGGATAGGACGCTGGCCTCGTTTCAGAGGGCGGATTACAGGACTTACGAGCAGATTACCGAGCAGTTTGTGATCTGGGATGCGATAGACGTGCACTACCGGGGGGAGACGATACGCTGTGGGGGGCACGTTATCGCGGCGATCTCGCGCAAGCGGCTGCTGAATATATTGCAGAGGCGATGCGAGGAGCTGGGGGTGGAGGTGGCGTTCGGCAGGGACATGCTGGATATGGCGGAATTGCCGGAGTGCGACCTGGTGATCGCGGCGGACGGGGTGAACAGCCTGGCGCGGAGGACTTACGAGGAGCACTTCAAGTCGAGCATCGAGTTGGGAAGGGCCAAGTATATCTGGCTCGGCGCGGATAAGGTGCTGGATGCCTTCAACTTTATTTTTCATGAGAACGAGCATGGGCTGTTCCAAGTGCATGCGTATCCATTCAGTGGCACGACCTCGACGTTCATCGTGGAGTGCGACGAGGCGACCTGGCTGAACGCGGGGCTGGACAAGGCGGGCGAGGCCGAGAGCCTGGCTTACTGTCAGGAGTTGCTCAGGGAGGATTTGGGCGGGACGCCTTTGCTGTCGAACAACTCGAAGTGGATCAACTTCCCGACGCTCAGGACCAGGAACTGGAGTGTGGGGAGTAGCGAGTACCGAGTAGCGAGTACCGAGGGGGAAGGGTCGAGTAGCGAGGCGAGAGTACCTGGGGGTGAGCCAGGACCGTGGGTAGTGTTGTTGGGGGATGCGGTGCATACGGCGCATTTTTCGATTGGGGCGGGGACGAAGCTGGCGATGGAGGACTCGATTGCGCTGGCGGCGGAGTTGGAGAAGCACTCGGATTTGGAGACGGCGCTGAACGAGTACGAGCTGGAGAGGAAGCCGGTGGTGGAGACTTTCCAGCGGGCGGCGAGGGAGAGCCAGACTTATTTTGAGACAATCAAGCGGTACCTGGGGTTGGAGCCGGCGCAGTTTGCTTTCCAGTTGCTTACTCGCAGCGGCAGGATTTCGTATAACGACCTGAAGCTGCGGGACGCTCGGTATGGGGATTCGGTGGACCGGTGGTTCGCGGGTGGGGGTCGGGGGTCGGGGGTCGGGGGTCGGGAGTCCGCTGGGTCGATTCGGGTTGCGCCGCCGCCGATGTTCGCGCCTTTTGAGATGCGGGGGCTGGTGCTGCCCAATCGCGTTGTTGTGTCGCCCATATTGGGGTGCCCGGCTGTGGAGGGGGTGCCGGGGGAGGGGCATGAGAGGATGTTGGGCGAGGGGGCGCTGGGGGGCGCGGGGCTGGTCATGACGGAGATTTGCTCGGTGTCGGCGGAGGGGCGGATCACGCCTGGGGACGTGGGGATGTATGCGGAGGAGCACCGGGCGGCCTGGGCGCGGATCATAGAGTGGGTACACGCCGGAGGGGCGAAGGCAGGGGCGCAGTTGGGGCACGCGGGGAGGCGGGGGGCCACCCGACCGAGAGTTGAGGGGCCGGATAGGCCGCTGCGAGAGGGGGCGTGGCCGCTGGTGGCGGCGTCGCCCATTCCTTACACGCCGAGGAGCCAAGTGCCCGCGGAGATCGACCGAGCGGGGATGGAGGCGGTGCGGGAGGCTTTTACGAGGGCAGCGCGGCTGGCGGACGAGGCGGGGTTTGATTGGCTGCAACTGCACTTCGCGCATGGGTATTTGCTGGCGGGGTTCCTTTCGCCGCTAACCAATATGCGGGAGGACGAGTACGGGGGGGATATGGAGGGGCGGGCGCGGTTCCCGTTGGAGGTGTTCGACTCGGTGCGGGCGGCGTGTCCCGAGGGGAAGCCGGTGTCGGTGGCGCTATCGGTGGCGGATTGCGCGCGGGGAGGGCTGGAGGTGGAGGATGGCGTGGAGGTGGCGAAGTTGCTCAAATCGCATGGATGTGATTTAATCGCCGTGCTCGTGGGCCAGACGACGCTTGACGCGGACCCAAGCTACGGCCGGGGCTTCCTGACGCCGCTGAGCGACCGGGTGCGTAATGGGGCGGGGATTGCCACTATGGTCGGGGGATATTTGACCACGAGTAACGATGTGAACACGATACTCGCCGCGGGGCGGGGCGACCTTTGCATAGTTGATACGGCGTAGGGGGCTTTGGAATGGGTTCGCAAGCGAGCGCGATCAGGTTGGGCAGGCTGGCGGGCCTTGAAGTCAGCGCGCTGCCCTCGGCGGTGGTGGCCTTTCTGCTGCTCTGGGTGGTGCTCGGGGTGGTGGGGATATGGGTGCTGGGGCTGTCCGCCGGGGAGGCGATCATTGGGGGCCTCCTGGGTGCGCTCCTGCACGATGTGGCTGAGGTCTTGCACCAGCTTGGGCACGCCTGGGCCGCGAGGCGGACGGGGTACCCAATGACGGGCATAAGGTTCTGGTGGCTGCTCTCAGCGTCGCTGTACCCGGAGAACGAGCCGCAGCTGCCGAGGGAGGTGCACGTGCGCCGGGCCCTGGGAGGGCCAATCGCGAGCGCCGTGTGGTCGGTGCTGTCGGGGGTTATTGTGTTGGCGCTGGCGGCAAGCTCGGTGGGCGGCGTGGCTTGGTGGCTGGCGCTGTTCTTCTTCCTGGATAACCTGCTGGTGTTCACGTTGGGGTCGCTGCTGCCGCTGGGGTTTACGGATGGGAGCACGCTGCTGGAGCACAGGTGATGGCCCTGTGGAGTTGCCCGGCCTTGCCCGGCAGATAAATCTGCGGGCAACACTTACAAAGCCCGCCTGCGCGGGCTGGGCTGGGATTGCAGGGGAGATCCATTTGTTGAAGGAAGCGTTTAGTAGAAAGAGAGTTGCTGAATGACAACGTCATACTCCGGAAATGTGATTGATTGGGAGCGGGCGGGCGAGGAGACCGTGGGGTTTTTGCGCGAGTTGTTGAGGATGGATACGCGCAATCCGCCGGGGAATGAGACGATGGCCGCGGAGTACATACGGGATGTGCTGGCGGGGGAGGGGATCGAGAGCGTGATCGTGGGGCCGTCGGCGGAGAGGGGGACGGTGATCGCGCGGCTGAAAGGGGATGGATCGGCTGCGCCATTGCTGCTGATGTCGCACACGGACGTGGTGCAGGTGGAGAGGGCGAAGTGGACGCAGGACCCGTTCGGGGGCGAGGTCGTGGACGGGTACATGTACGGGCGCGGGGCGCTCGACATGAAGAGTATGACGGCGCTGGAGCTGCTGGCGATCCTAACGTTGAAGCGCAGCCGGGTGCCGCTGAAGCGCGACGTGGTTTTGATGGCGGAGGCGGACGAGGAGACGGGAGGGGAGCACGGAGCGCGGTGGGTGGTGGACAATCACCCAGAACTTATCAGGGCGGAATACGCGTTGAATGAGGGTGGTGGCGGGGTGGGGATCAACGGCCACCGGTACTATGTGGTGGCGATAGCCGAGAAGGGCAATCCTGGGCTGCGGCTGACGGCGAGGGGGAGGCCGGGGCACGGCTCGATGGCGCACGCCGACAACGCAGTGGTGAAGCTGGCGCGAGCTATATCGTTGATAGGGGAAAGACCGCTGCCCGCGCATGTGACCCCGGTGCTCCGGTGGTTCGTGGAGGGGATGGCGGACACGCAACCGCCCGAGGTGGCGCGAGCGTTGCGGGAGCTGGTCGAGGGGGATGCGGATGCGGCCTTGCGCGACCCCTCGCTGCCGACCGTCTTCCAGTTGATGATGCCGCCGATGGCGCGCAATATCGTCACGCCAACAATATTGACGGCGGGCGAGAGGATCAACATCATACCTTCGGAGGCGGAGGCGATCTGCGACGCGAGGGTGCTGCCGGGGTGGACGGCGCAGCAGCTTATCGAGGAGGTGCGCCAGGTCACGGGCATCGGCGAGGAGATTGAGATCGAGCCGGTGAAGGGGATCGTGCCGTTTGAGGTGAAATACCCTTCACCGCTTATGGAGGTGATCAAGGAGGTTGTGGGCGAGCGCGACCCGGAGGCAACGGTGGTGCCGTACATGCTGTCGGGAAGCAGCGACGCCAGGCACGTGGCCAGACTGGGCACGCATGTATACGGGTTCGACGGCACTTACATCGAAGACGTGGCGGAAGTGATGAGGGTGCACGGACACGACGAGCGGATCGAGGTTGAGGTGATGCGGCGAGCCGCCCGTGTCTTTTACGAGGTGGTGGAGCGGTTCGCGACGCGGGGGGCGGATGGCGGGTGATCTAGCGCCGCTGGCCGGACGGCGGGCGGTGGTGACGGGGGCGGGTCGGGGGATAGGCCGGGCCATCGCGCTGGCGCTGGCTGAGGCCGGGGCGGACGTGGCCGTGACGGCGCGGACTTCGTTGGAGATCGGGCCACTGGCCGCCAGGATAGGGGCGGAGTTAGGGCGGGTGAGCCTGGCGGTGACATGCGACGTGACCGACCCGGCGCAGGTGAGTGAGATGGCGGCGGCGGTTATCGAGGGGCTTGGCGGGGTGGAGATCATTGTGAACAACGCGGGTAACGCGGAGAGCCACAAGTTCCTGGGCCACCCGGACGAGCTGTGGGACCGGATGCTGCTGGTGAACCTGACGAGCGTGTACTACGTGACAAAGGCGTTCGCGCCTGCGCTGGTGGAGGGAGGTTGGGGACGGATCATAAACATTGCCTCGATTTCGGCCCGCGTGGGCGGGCAGTATGTGGCGGCCTATACCGCGGCCAAGCACGGCGTGCTGGGGCTTACACGGGCGCTGGCGGTGGAGTTGGGGAAGCATAACATCACGGTGAATGCCGTGTGCCCCGGGTATGTGGATACGCCGATGACGCAGGGGAGCATCGCGAACATCGTGGCGCACACGGGCAGGAGCGAGGCGCAGGCCAGGGAAGCCCTGGAGAAGATAAGCCCCCAGCGCCGGCTAATCGAGCCCGAGGAGGTAGCGGCGGTAGCGGTGTTCCTCGCGCTGGAGAGCAGCAAGGGGATTACCGGTCAGGCGATCAACGTAGATGGCGGCGGGGTAATGTCGTGAGGAGCATGGCCCGGCGGCTAAAGCCGCGGGCTACCTGAACAAAGCCCGCCTGCGCGGGCTGCTTGCTGGGGGCCTTGTACCCAATCTATTAGTTGAAGTGCATCATTCGCCGGGCGGGGGTGGCAGGCAGTAACTCAGTGCTTCATTGAGGTAGGAATGCAATACGACTTTTTATATGAGGTAGACCGGGGGATCGCGACCATTACTCTGAACCGGCCGGAGGTGCTTAATGCGCTTACGTTGGAGGTTTATGCCCAGCTTCGGGATTTGTTGGAGGAGTTGAGGTATGACGAGTCGGTGAAGGTGGTGGTATTGCCGGGGGCGGGGGATAGTTTCTGTTCGGGTGGGGACGTGCATAAGATTATTGGGGTGCTGCTTGAGAGGGACGTGAAGGAGCACCTGGCTTTTACGCGGATGACGGGGGCGGTAGTGCAAAACATGCGGCTACTGGATAAGCCTATC
>JBJMMB010000216.1:0-17099 GCA_045805005.1 Chloroflexia bacterium | reverse complement strand
TTACGGGATAGTTGGAGGAGACTTCATACGCATCGAGCTAAGATGTGGTGCGCATGGTTGAGGGCTTTGTAGTCACGAACAAAGGCATTTCTGTAGGGGCAGGCCCCCGTTGCCTGCCCTGGTTGTGTACTACATAGGCCGGGGTTTGCCAACCGGGCAGGCAACGAGGGCCTGCCCCTACAGGCACACTCATCAACCGGCGGCTCTTGTAAACCCTTAGCCTACTGCAAATAGTGGATATTTGCACGACACCCCAAGCCCCTGGCACGGGAGCCCCTATATCCCTTATTGCTCGACCTCAACCCCGTGCCAGAAGGCCACGTAGTCGGTGATCTCCTCCGCGGCGGGCAGCGGTTCAGGATAGTACCACGCTGCGTCCTGGTTGACGCTCTCACCCACTACCACGTCGTAGTAGCTCGCCAAACCTTTCCAGTGGCAGCGCGTGTGGGTGTCACTCTCCCGGAAGTATTGCCGGTCCACGGCGTCGGGCGGGAAGTACACGTTGCCTTCTACCATCTTCACCCGACTCTTGTCCGCCTCGGCCACTACGGCCTCGTTCCATATTGCTCTTGGCATTTGTCTTCTCCTGGTTACCTGAGTAGTACATCTTACACGTCGGTCTACAAACCCCTGGGGGCGCAGCTCAGGCCCCCCAAGCCCTGGTCGGGCCGCCCCGATGCCTGGGAGCCTACCAACAGGGCGCAGCAAGCGGCGCCCCTACGCCTCATACTATTACTTCAGTATGCTCCCACTCAAAGTGCAAAAACAAGGGAGTCAGGCGGCTGCCGCTTCCTTCAGTGCCTGCCGCGCGGCCTCTAGCGTGAACTCGATCTGCTCGGCACCATGCTTGGTGGAAACGAAGGCCGCCTCGAACTGAGAGGGGGCAAGATATACACCCCGGGCCAGCATCTCATGGAAGAAGCGGGCGTACAGCGCCGTGTCGGCTTTCCGGGCGGAAGCATAATCGGTGACCGGCCCGTCGGCGAAGAAGAAGCCCCACATGCTGCCGGCTGACGCAGATCTGAAGGGGATACTTAGCTCCCGTGCCGCGCTCGCGAAGCCTTCGGAGAGGTGGTTCGCGGTTTGGGCAAGGCGCTCGTACACGCCTGCCTCTCTTAGCTGCCGAAGGGTCGCAACCCCGGCGGCCATAGCCAGGGGGTTGCCCGAGAGGGTCCCTGCCTGGTACACCGCTCCTGCGGGCGCGACCATTTGCATCAACCTGGCGCTGCCCCCATACGCTCCCACGGGCAGCCCGCCTCCGATAACTTTGCCCAGGCAGGTAAGGTCGGGCGTCACGCCGAATAGCGCCTGCGCACCGCCGTAGGCCACCCGGAAGCCGGTCATCACCTCGTCGAAGATCAGCAGAGCGCCATGCTCCAGCGTAAGGCTGCGCAGACCTTCGAGGAAGCCCCGCTCCGGCAAAACGAGCCCCATGTTCCCCGCCACCGGTTCGACAATGATAGCCGCCACGTTCCCCGGGTCCGCCTCCAACAGCAGGCGCACGGCGTCCAGGTCGTTGTATGGGGCCGTCAGGGTATCGGCGGTAGCGCCGGGAGTCACCCCCGGGCTGTCTGGCAGGCCCAGCGTGGCGACGCCCGAGCCCGCCCGCACCAGCAGCGAATCGGCGTGGCCATGGTAGCACCCCTCGAACTTGATGATCTTGTTCCTGCCCGTGTATGCTCTCGCCAGGCGCAGCGCGCTCATGGTCGCCTCCGTGCCCGACGACACGAAGCGCACCATCTCTACCGACGGCACCGCCTCCACTACCAGCCTGGCCAGCTCCACCTCGAGCTCCGTGGGAGCCCCGAACGAGGCCCCCAGCGCCGCCTGCTCGCTGATCGCCTTCACCACGTTAGGGTCGGCATGGCCCAGGATGAGAGGTCCCCACGACAGAACGTAATCCACGTAGCGATTCCCATCCACGTCGTAAATGTACGGGCCTTCCCCACGGGCCATGAACCGGGGGATACCGCCCACGCCCCGAAAAGCGCGCACAGGGCTGTTCACGCCCCCAGGAATCAACCCCTGGGCTTCCTCAAACAGCCGCGCCGACCTCTCGGTAGTCATAGAGGGTTACGCATCCTCGCTAAGCCACCGGATGGCTTCTTTGGCGTAGTAGGAGATAATAACGTCGGCTCCAGCGCGCTTGATGGCCACCAGGCTCTCCAGCGCCGCCCTGCGCTCGTCCAACCAGCCGTTGCCCGCCGCGGCTTTGAGCATGGCGTACTCGCCGCTCACCTGGTATGCCGCCAGTGGCAGGTCGTACCTGTCACGCACGCGGCGGATGACGTCGAGGTACGGGCCGGCCGGTTTCACCATCAGCATATCGGCCCCCTGCTCGGCGTCCAGCCCCACCTCGCGCATCGCCTCGCGCCCATTGGCCGGATCTATCTGGTAGGCCCGCCGGTCGCCAAATCGCGGCGCTGATTCGGCGGCCTCCCGGAACGGTCCATAGAAGGCCGACGCGAATTTGGCCGCATATGCGAGTATGGCTATCTGATCATGGCCCGTGGCGTCGAGTGCGCTACGGATGGCCTCCACCTGCCCGTCCATCATAGCGCTCGGTGCGACTATATCCACCCCGGCCTCGGCGAACGACACGGCCGAGCGCGCCAGCAGAGCCAGCGTCTCGTCGTTGATCACTTCGCCGTCGGACGAGAGCACCCCGCAATGCCCGTGGTCGGTATACTCGCACAAGCAAACGTCGGCTATCACCAGCGTTTCCGGCGACTGGCGCTTGATGCTCTCTATTGCCCGCTGCACAGGGCCGCGAGGGTCCCATGCGCCGCTGCCCGTTGGGTCCTTCTCTTCGGGGATGCCGAAGAGCAGCACGGCGGGGATAGCCAGCGACGCTATCTCCTCTACCTCCCCATCCAGCATATCCACCGAGCGCTGAGCCTGGCCGGGCATCGACGAGATAGGGCGTACAAGCCCCCGGCCTCCCGTCACGAAGAGGGGGAAGACGAAATCGTCCGCCCTGAGCGCCGTTTCTCGCACCATGCGACGCAGGGCCGCGTTTCGCCTCAGCCTACGCGGCCTCTGGGCCGGGCTGTACGCCTGCTTCGAGGTGGCGTTCTCTATCTCAAGCATCCTTATCCCCCCTCTCCCCTTCAGGAGCGAACAACCGGACCAGGGCGTCCAACAGCCCGCCGGTAGTGTATTCATCTGCCACCGCCGCCACGCCCAGGCCGTGCTCCCGAGCGGTAGCCGCGGTTACAGGACCTATGCAGACGATGGCCACTCCGTTCAATAGCCCGGCCACGCGCCCCGGCTCTATCCCGGCTTGCTCCAGGCTGCGTATCGTGTGGCTGACGGTCGAGGAACTCGTAAAGGTTATGGCATCCACCGAGCGTGCGGCGAGCATATCCGCGAGGGAGCCGGCCGGTTCGCCGGACACAGTCCGGTAGGCCGCCACTTCGTCTACACTCGCTCCCCTCTCTCGCAGTCCGTCCGCCAGGGCTTTGCGCGCGATGTCCGCGCGTGGCAGCAGCACACGGCGGCCCGCCACATCGGGCATCTGCTCGACTATCGCCTCCGCGACGTAGGTGTCGGGGACGAACTCAGGCGAGCAGCCCAACGCCTCAAGGCGCTCCCGCGTGGCGGGCCCAATGGCCGCGATTTTACGCGCACACAAGGCCTCCAACTCCACATTCAGAGTCCGCATGCGATCACAGAAGGCCTCCACGCCGTTCACGCTGGTGAAAACAACCCAATCATAGCTTCCCAGGCCCGCGATGGCCGCATCGAGCGCACCCAGGTCGTCCAGGGGCTCAATGGCGATGGCCGGGCACTCCACAGGGACAGCGCCCAGGGAGCGAAGTCGCTCTACGAACTCGCCCGCCTGCCTGGCGGCCCGCGTGACCACGATGCGCCGCCCCGCCAGCGGGAGCCCGGTTGCCGTTTTAGTCATGGGGCTGCCTCACCCGTCCGCACAATCTGATCGCCGCCCTCCGCCAGCAACTTGCCGGCCAACTCCGCGCCCGCTCTCTCCGGCTCGTCCCGCGACCTCTCATGCTCTCCTCTGACCATCTGCCCTCCGGCGCCACCTATCATGCCCCGAATATGCAAGACCTCCCCCCTTATGCTCGCGTGCGCTCCAACGGGCAGCGTGCACCCGCCTCCTATGGTGGCGAGGAAGGCCCGCTCGGCGCGCACGGCTGTGGACGTAGCGCGGTCATCTAGCCTGCCCGCCAGTTCCAGCATGAAATCATCGTCCGCGCGCACCTCCACTGCCAGCGCGCCTTGCCCCACGGCGGGGATCATGGTTTCAACGTCCAGCCATTCGCTCACATTGTCAATGGCGTCCAATCGCTCTAGTCCGGCCGCCGCGAGCACTATGGCGTCGTATTCGCCGTCCCGCAGCTTGCGAAGGCGCGTATCGACGTTACCCCGGATGTCGAGCATGCGCAGGTCCGGGCGCAAAGCCAGCAACTGGCAGGCCCGCCGCGGGCTACCG
This sequence comes from Chloroflexia bacterium, assembly GCA_045805005.1. Taxonomy (GTDB): domain Bacteria; phylum Chloroflexota; class Chloroflexia; order QHBQ01; family JADMIH01; genus JADMIH01. The sequence goes on along the minus strand of JBJMMB010000216.1, from coordinate 12,643 downwards.
GTGCCCACCCTGGCGCCCGCAGGGAGCGACATGAGCCCGCCGCCTTCCCTGGAAACGAGCACATCGTGAGCATCGGCGCGCGGCATAAACGCGGCGAGGGCCATGTCCGGAGGGAGCGTAGAAGTCAGGTCCTTGGCGCTGTGGACGGCCAGGTCGATCTCTCCAGCTCGCAGCGCCGCTTCTATCCGGGTGACGAACACGCCGTTGCCGCCTATCTCGCTTAGCGGCCGGTCCCGCAACGCATCGCCTTTGGTTGTGATGTGCTGCAGCCTTAGCTCCAGGTCGGGGCGCAGCGCGATGAGGGCCGTGCGCACGATCTCGGCCTGCACCAGCGCGAGCTTGCTGGAGCGGGTGCCGAGAGCCAGCGCTCGACGCTCAAGCCCCGTGATACCGGCCACGCCCTCTATATCCTCCCGGCGGAGGCCCTGGCCGCGAAGTTGAGCGGCTCCGGCCTCAACAAGGGATAGCACCAGCACGCCACCGGGGCCTCGAGGTTCTCCTTGACGACCGACGCCAGCACTTCTATGAAGTCATCCCTGGTGTTGGGGAGTTGCGTGCGGTGCAGGGTCATGCCCAGCTCGCCGGCCTTCTGCCTGGCCTCGATGTCTATGTCGAACAGGATCTCCAGGTGGTCGGATACGAAGCCGATGGGCACCTGCAGCACCTGGCGCTTGCCTTCGTCCTGCAGCGTTTGCAGGAAGTCTACGATATCGGGGCCGAGCCAGGGCTCTCCCGTGTGGCCCGCGCTCTGGAAGGCGAAACGCCAGTCGCGGACGCCTGCCATCTCCGCCACCGCCCGGCTGCTCTCCTGCAACTGCCGCTCGTACGGGTCGTCCCACTCCCGTATGCGCTCCGGCAGGCTGTGGGCGCTGAATACAACGGTCACCGAGTCGCGGTCCTCAGCCGGAAATTGCTCAAGCCCTTCGCGTACCAGGCCCGCCATCATCTCGCGGAAGCGAGGGTTGTGGTGCCAGCATTTAGCAAAGGGGATGTCAAAGGGGTGCCGCAGCGTCTCCTGCGCCTCCTCGATGGCCTTGCGGTACCCGCCCAGGCTGATGCGAGAGCAATGTGGGGCGAGAGCGAAGGCCACCACCCGCTCAACGCCGTCTGCGGCCATCCTCTCCATCACCTCACCGATGAATGGGTGCCAGTGCTTCATGCCCGCGTATACCCTGAAATCCCCATCTTCCCGGCGCAGCCTCTCTTCGAGCTTCCGAGCCACCTCGTTGGTGATCTCCAGCAGCGGGGTCTTGCCCCCAACCATCCTATACCGCTCCCGCAGGTTCTCCACCGCTTCGTCCGAAGGCTTGCGCCCGCCCCGTATATGGGTAAAATACGCCTCCACCTGCTCTGGAGTCTCCGGCGTGCCGTAGGCCATGAGGAGGACGCCGATTGGACGGACGACGGACGAGGGACGGGTGCCTTCGGCAGACGATGGACGATGGACGATAGCCGACGGGGGTAAGGAGACCGGTTCCACAACCCCATCGTCTATCGTCCATCGTCCATCGTCCGTCCCCGGCCTTTGCTCATGCACGAAATCTACGAGCCTCATCAGGTTATCCAGGGGGGTGTCGGGCATCACGCCGTGGCCCAGGTTGAAAATATGGCCGGGGCGACCCGCCGCCCGGCGCAGCACGTCGAGGGCTTGCTCTTCCATCACCTCCGCCGGCCCGAGCAGCGTGCAGGGGTCGAGGTTTCCCTGCATGCCCAGGTCATATCCGATGCGCTCCCAGGCCGCGTCAAGCGGGATGCGCCAATCGACGCCGATGGTGGTCCCGCCGTCCTCTTTGATAAGGTCGAGCAGCGTGGCCGTTCCCGTGCCGAAATGGATGAATGGCACGCCCCGCCCTCGCAGGGAAGTTATAATCTGCCGCGAATAGGGCTCTACGTACCGGGCGTAGTCCCGCGGGCTGAGCGCGCCCACCCAGCTATCGAACAACTGGAGGGCATCCACCCCGGCGTCCACTTTCGCATGCAGGTACCGGGTCATAACAGCCGTGAGGCGCTCCATGAGGGCGTGCCAGACATCCGGCGCGCCGTACATCATCGCCTTGGTCTTGCCGAACTCCCGCGACGGTTTCCCCTCGATGAGATAGGCGGCCAGGGTGAAGGGCGCGCCCGAGAAGCCAATCAGCGGGGTCCTATCGCCCAGCTCCCGCTTGGCCGCCCGCACCGCTTCCAGCACGAAGGGCACGTCCTCCTCCGGCTCGATAGGGCGCAGTACCGCCAGATCCTGCATGCCTCGCACCGGGTTGGCGATCACCGGTCCTACGTTGTCGACCAACTGCAGGTCGACGCCTATGCCCATCAGAGGGAGCATGATGTCGGCGAACATCACCGCCGCGTCCACGCCGAGCCGGCGGACGGGTTGCAGCGTCACTTCGGCGCACAGCTCGGGTTGCCTGCATATCTCCAGCAAGTTGTATTTTTCGCGTATCTCGCGGTATTCGGGCAGCACCCGCCCCGCCTGCCGCATGAACCACACTGGGGTGGTGTCGGCCCGCTCTAGGCGGCAGGCCTTCATGAACCGGGTATCAGCTATGGACATCTTCGTATTGCGTATTGCGTATACCGTATTGCGTGGCTATCATGCTTGGGTGGTAGAACCCTCTACCCTTCCCACTCTACGCAGTACGTAATACGCAATACGGTTCCCTCCTATCCCAATAGCTCCAGGGCCTTGCGCAGAGGGCGGTGGATGCAGGTGAAAATCGGCTGGTCTTTGAGCGTGTAGCGCCTCGCCTCGGTCGAGCGGAGCGCTATGAGCAATCCCTGGTACTGATACAGGTCGTCGGTCTCGTACGCCACCACAAACTCCTGGTCATCGAGCCCGGTTGTGTAGAGGAGCACCTGCCGCACTTTCCCGTACTCATGGCCCACGCGTATGTGCTCGTTCATCATCCCCTGGCGGGCCTCTTTGCTCATCAAATACCACTCGGTGGTCTTGCTGAACGGGTAGACCGTGAGGTACGGCAACCGTTCCTGCTCGTCGATGGCCTGTTCCTGCGTAGTGCGCCTTCGGGTGTAGTTGGAAGGCCTGGTCATACCGAACAGGGAGTGGGTGACCTCCAGGTACATACCGAGGCCAGTGCGGAGCAACAGGGACGCCATGTCCTGCAATTCTTCGAGGGAATCCGCAATGCGCCACAGCATCAGGTCGGCGTCCACTTTCAAGCCGAGGGTGCTGTACGCGAACGTCCTCACGCCGGGCGCTTGCTCGACAACCCTGGCGAACTCTCTCTTGCCCCCCTCCCGTACTTCCTCCGGCAGCCTGCGCCACGCCGGGTCGGCCTTGAAGAAGAGATACTGGACGAAGCGGGGCGCTTCAGCGCTCTCGGCCTCGTCCGCCGCTTGCTCTACCGGGTCATTCCTCATCTGTTGGTTTCTCCTCATCGCCGCTTAGCGGCCCCACGCTCCCGAAAAAGAGGGTGGACAATTGCGCCGGGTCCAGATGTTCCAGCCCATACTGCGGCTCCAGGGCCCCCGCGGCCTGCGACTTCAGCCGTTGTATCGGGCCATGCAGCAGCTTGCCCGAGATCCGCGCCGCCAGCGCTTCCACGACCCGCCGCTCGCCCGGGGTCAGGCCCGCCAGCTTGGGCATGGCCCATTCCAGTTCCCGGCGGGTTATCTCCTCGGCCTGCGCCCGCAACTCCCTGATGGCCGGGACGGCCGCGCGGCTTTCCAGCCACCCCGAAAAGCGGGCCGTTTCTTCGTCTATCATCTCATCGATCCTGGGCAACGCGTCCCTGCGCTCGGCCAGGGTGGAGCGCACCACCGAGCGCAAATCGTCGATATTGTGCAGCCTCACGCCCGGCAACTTGGCCGCGGCGGGGTCGATATCCCTGGGCACGGCGAGGTCCATCAGGTAAAGGGGCCGGCCGCCGCGCCTGGCGGTAGCCTCGCTGATATGCTCGTACTGCAAAATAACGTGCGGAGCCGCGGTTGAGCTGATTACGATGTCGGCCTCGGCCAGGCAATCGGGCAATTGATCCCAGGTGGCTATCTCGGCGCCATAGCGCCCGGCCACCGCATGGGCCCTCTCCATGTGCCGGTGTGCTACCACAGTCGCCCGAAGCCCGTGCTCGGACAGGCAGCGAGCCACACCTTCGCCTACTTCTCCCGTGCCGATTACCACCACGCGTCGAGCGCCAAGCTCAGGCCCGAATATCTCCCTGGCCAGCATAACCGCCGCGTAGCTAACCGAAGCGGGCCGCCTGCTGATGGAGGTCTCCGTGTGCACTCGCTTTCCCAGCGTAACTGCCCTGTGGAAGAGTTGCGAGATCACGGGTCCGGCCACGCCTTCCTCGTGCGCGGCTCGCCAGGCCCGCTGCACCTGGCCGAGTATCTGCACCTCGCCAAGCACCTGCGAGTCTACCCCTGCCGCGACCCTGAAAAGATGCCTCGCGGCTTTTAGGCCCTCGTACTGATAAACATAAGGCCCCAAATCGAGCGACCCGTCCAGATCCACTGCATCACACAGCGCCTCTACGGGGTTCTCAGGAACAGTCGAGACCCTGTACAATTCCAGGCGGTTGCAGGTAGAGATGAGCACGCACTCGGCGGCAGACCGGCGGGCGGCATGGAGGGCTGCCGTCAGACTTTCGTCCGGCAGCGAAAGCTGCTCGCGGACCTCCACCGGCGCGGTATCGTGGCTGACCCCGATAACCGACAATGAGAAAACTTTATCAGTGGGAGACACCATAAAAATAAGCCCGATGCATCTTTTGTGCGCTAAATATGAGCTATCATAACTATATCTTTTAGCGTACCACAGGGTCAAGCTGTTAGGAAAAGCACAGTGGGGTTTTTAATGCAATATTCATACCGACGGTTGCGGCCAGGCCAATGCGTAGGCCGTGCGCCTAGCCGCCCCAGGGGATGCAAAGTGCGGCGGCAGATGGTATATTACAACTTGTCCAGGTAGATGACCCGAACCGAATTGCGCCGGCCCTCCGAGCGTGGGGCCGTGATAATTCAGAACCCATGATTCGCGAATTTCCATCTTCCCCATCCCGCTCCTATTTTGTTATCAGTGGGCGGGTATGAAAGCAGGACGACGAGTGGAGAACCCTCCAACCCAAACCGGCATCAAGCCGCTCACCCACCTCAACGGCGCGACGGGACGGCCCTTCCAGCGCGACCCAGAGGTGGAGGAGCAGATATGCACGGCGCTGGCCCTGGAGCCGGGGGCGTTGGTGGTGAGAGCCGGGGTGCGGGATAGGTCGGACCCACGGTTCCTGCGGGAGGAATGTCTGGTGTACCTGATCAGAGAACTCAACCAGGATGCGGAGCGCAGGCGAGTTGCCAGCGATCTGTCGGGCGAGTTGCTGCTGCGGATCGAGGGGTACCTCGCCAGGGAACTGCGCCGCCTGGGGCCCGACCATTACGAGGAGGCCGGCGACGAGGTGGTCACCAAACTATTCGACAAGATAACCGACCCGCACACCGACCTCGGGGACTTCGCCCAGGTGAGCTTCTGGACCTTTCTGGCTGCCAAGGTGAGCGACGCCTACCGCCGCCACCTGACGCAGCTCACCAAAGAGCGCTCGCAGGTGGCCCCGGCCTGGGTCCATGGAGGCGAGGCGGTGGGCGACCAGGATGGCTCCCGGCAGGGCGAAGACCTTGAGCCCGAGCCCACAACCGGACCTGAGTTGGACACGAGCCTGCTGGCCGAGGAACTGCTTGACAGTCTCAGCGGTCACCACCTGGCGGTGATGAAGCTGCACATGGCGGGCTGGCCTATCAGCAGCAAGAACAGCGGCGAACCAACCATAAGCCGCTATTTCGGCAAAACGCCCCGCACGATAAACAATTGGCTGAGGGAAGCCCACAGTCAGTTGCTCGCGGCGGTAGCCCAGAGGGAAATGGCATGAACAGCTACAACAGCAGGGAGCAGGGCAGCCCCGAGAGCGCCCGGCTCGACAGCATAATCGAAGAGTACCTGGCCTCCTCGCCCGGCCCCAACCGCGAAATACTCGCCAGGTGGGTGCGGCTCTACCCGCAATACGAGCGCGAGCTTACAGAGCTCACCGCCAACTGGACCGTGATCGCCCCCGGTGCCCCTCCTCCCATCGGAGACATCGCTGAGCATCGCCAGGCAGCGGCCCGCCACATGAACATGGCCCAGGCCATACTCGACCGCTCAGTGGCCCAATCGCAGGCTGCCCCGGCCCCGCTCAAAGGGCTGGTCGCCGCAGGCCAGGCCCGCGGCCTCTCCCGCAAGCAACTGGCCGCCACCCTGGGCTTGAGCATCGCCCTGGTAGAGAAACTGGACCGCCGGCTGATAGACTACGCCACAATCCCCGCCGCCATCGTCGAGTCCATATCCCGCACGCTGGCGACCGGCAAAGACGCCGTAGAACGCTACCTCCAGGGACCGTCCCTTCTCCCGCAAGCGGCCAGCTACAAAGCAGGCAAAGCCCCAACCGTGCCCCCTCCCCAAAGCTTCGCCGAAGCTGTAGAGAGCGACAGGACCCTCCCCGAGGAGCGCAAGCGAGCACTGCTTGGCATGAGGTAGGGAAGGGGTGCAGGGCCCTCCCTGCCAGGGGTTTGGGGGTGTCCCCCAATCTCTCCCCTCCCAACAAGAGGGGGTGCAGGGCCCTCCCTGCCGGGGGTTTGGGGAGCATTCACAGTAAATCCGGAGGATTATTGAGCTACACGTGGGACGACATTCGGAGCCAGGCGCAGCTTAAAAGAGCCGAAATAGCGGCCTTGAGCGGGCGCGACCCCGGCGTGCCCCTCGCCTCCGATGAACTTCTTGAGCTTGTAGAGGAGGTCACCGGCGTACCGCGCATCCCACTGCCGCCGGGCGATCCCCTGCTCTTCGGGGCTGAGGCATGGCTTGGGGGCGAGCCCGAAGACCAGGTTATCTATTTCAACGAAGGCGCGCTGGGGTGGCAGGCCGCCTTCTACCAGGCCCACGAGTACGCCCACCTCTGGCTGCACCACACAGGCGGCCCCACGACGTGCGATGCCGATGACGTAGACCCTTCAGCCTCCGAAGCCGACCTGTCCGATGGCGCGGAGAGCGTGGAAGGCTACGGCCCCAGGGAGCGCCGCGAGCGCGAAGCCAACGTCTTCGCCCGCGAGTTCCTCCTACCCACCAACCTCCTCGCCACCTGGTATCTGGACCATGGCCTCGATCTATATGGTATCTCCTCCGCGTCCGGTCTGCCATCTTCGCTGGTAGCGCAGCAATTGACCTATGCGCTGTTTGCGCCGGGCTTCAGAGGGGCACGTTCTGAGCAATTGAGCGCTAATTCAGCCCCCGCTGAATTAGCGCTCAATATTGAGAATTTTCAATTCAAGCCAAGCGAAGCGCCACTTGACCCCAGCCAACTACGGGCCGCGCATGCGGACCGGGGACCGGTACTGGTGGAGGCGGGGCCGGGCACAGGGAAGACCCGTACCCTGGTGGGGCGCATTCTATTCTTGCTGGAGAGGGGGGTTGACCCCCGCTCTATCCTGGCGCTCACCTTCTCCAACAAGGCTGCCGAGGAGATGCGCTCGCGGGTGGCCGCCCTGGCCCCGGAGGCTGCTCCTCTGATCTGGATGGGCACCTTCCACTCCTTCGGCCTCGAATTGCTCAGGAAGTACGGCACCCGGCTGGGCCTGCCTCCAAACCTCAACCTGGTCGACCCCGTGGAGGCGGTGCTCTCCGTGGAGCGCGCCCTGGAGCGTCTCGACCTCGACCATTACATGAACCTCCACGAGCCGTCCACCCACCTGCGAGATATCCTGGCCGCCATCTCTCGCGCCAAAGACGAACTGGTGAGCGCGGGCGAGTACGATGCCCTCGGCGCGGCGCTGCTGGAGAGCGCGGCCACGCCCGATGAACAGGAGCAGGGCGAGAGGGTCATGGAGGTAGCCAGAGTCTACAACTTCTACGAGGAGATGCTGCGCAGCGAGGGCCTGGTGGATTTCGGCGACCTGATTTCCCTTGTCGTGTCGTTGCTGCGCGAGCACCCTGACATCCGCGAGCAGGTGCAGGCCCTCTACGCCCACATCCTGGTGGACGAGTACCAGGACATGAACCGCGCGAGCGGGCTGCTCCTGCGCGAGCTGGCGAGCGGTGGCCGGGGCCTGTGGGCGGTGGGCGATGCCCGCCAGGCCATATATCGCTTCCGAGGGGCCGCGCCCGCCAACATGGCCCTTTTCGAGACCGACTTCCCAGGCGCATTGGTTCTCTCCCTCGACGTGAATTACCGCTCGCGGGCCGCGATAGTGGGCGCGTTCGCCGAGCTAGCCCCGCACATGCGCGCTGCCGGGCCGGACTTTACCCCCTGGCAGGTGTGCCGGGCCGACGGAGACGGCGAGGTTCGCATGGAAATCGCCGAGGACGACGTGGCCGAGGTGGCGGGCCTGGCCCTCGAGATCGAGCGTCAGCACGCGGCCGGCATCGCCTACGGAGAGCAAGCCATCCTCTGCCGCTCGCACGGCACCCTGGCCCTCATAGGGGCGGCCCTCGCGTCGCGAGGCGTGCCGGTGCTCTACCTGGGCGATATCTTCGAGCGAGAGGAGGTGCGCGACCTGCTCGCGCTGCTAGACCTCGCCTGCGCCGGGCACGGCCATGCCCTCCTCCGCGTGGCGCGGTTCCCCGAGTACTCGCTGCCCTTCGCCGACGTGCGGGCCGTTCTCGATGCCGCCGCAGAGCGCAGGGTGCCCTTCCCACGGGCTCTCGACCTCGCCTCGGACCTACCGGGAATATCCGCGCGAGGGAGGGCCGGGTTGAGCCTGCTGGCCGCGCACTTGGAGGCCTGCGTAAGAAACGCAGGCAGCGCGTGGAGTGTGCTGGCCCGCTACCTTTTTGCCGAGAGCCGCTACCTCCGGCCCGTGCTGGCCGATGAGAGCCCGAGGGGTTACGAGAAGCGGCTCGCGATCTTCCAGTTCCTCCAATTCGCCATCGACCGGCGCGAGCGCCGCGTACCCGACGGGAGCGACCCCAAAAGCTACCTGCTCGAATACGTTAGGCGGCTGGAGATGTTCGGTGAGGAGAGGAACGCCCAGCAGGTCCCCGATTGGGCGCAAGCCATAGACGCGGTGCGCCTGCTCACCATCCACGCCTCCAAAGGCCTGGAGTTCCGGGCGGTCTACCTCCCCAGGCTGGGCGCGAGCTATTTCCCGGCCAGCCGTAAGCCCGCCAACTGCCCGCCTCCCCCCGGCATGCTCCAGGGCGGTGAGGACGACTGGCACGAGGAAGAGGAGGAATGCCTCTTCTTCGTGGCCCTCTCCCGCGCGCGGGACGTCCTCTGCCTATCCAGGGCCAAGAAGTACGGCGCGCGCAACAGCAAACCTTCCAGGTTCCTCTCGCTCATAGCCCCCAGCCTGCCCGGCGATCCGGACGGCCCGGTTACCTGGCCTGCACCTGACGACAGACGACATACGACAGACGATGAGAATAAAGATACCGGTTCCATAACCCCCATCGTCCATCGTCCATCGTCCATCGTCTCTTCCCCGGAAGCTCCCCCCACCCAACCCCACTACTCCCTGCAAATGCTCGAGCTCTACATGCGCTGCCCCCGGCGCTTCTACTACGCCCACATGCTGGGCCTGGGCGAAGCGGGTGGTGAGGCCGCCTACGCACGGTTCCAGCGGTGCGTGTACGAAGTGCTTGATTGGATGGCCGAGGAGCGGGCCGCCGGGCGGGGCGTTGGGCAAACAGACATACTGGCGCGGCTGGTGGAGGTTTGGGCCAAATGGGGCCCTGCCGGGCATCTCCACGAAGCGTTCTACCGTCGACAGGCCGAGGAGATGCTGGCTCGCTACGCGGCTCCCGATGCCTCGCCACCGCCCGCCCGGCCGCGCTGGGAAGTGCCCCTCTCTTATGGGCGCGTCAGCTTCAGGCGGGGCGAGATCGAGCTTGTGGGGGAGGACGCGGACGCTACCCTGCGCCTGCGCCGGGTGCGCGCCGCCCGCCCCAGCAAGAGCGAGAAGAGCGCCGGGGTATACGGCCTCCTGCACGAGGCTGCTGCAAGAGACTATCCTGGCGTGACCTTGAAACTGCAAACCCTCTACCTCTCTAACGGAGAGGTGGAGGACGTCAGTATCACCACGAAGCAGGTAAAAGCCCGCCTGGACGAATACGACCAGGCCATGGCCGGCATCGAGCGGGGCGACTTCCACCCGGAGCCAAGCGACCGCGACTGCCCACGCTGCCCCTTCTACTTCATCTGCCCCCACGGAGAAGATACTTACACATAAGTTTTCCACATTCCTCTCCCGCCTCCTATTTCCCAGGTAGAAGCAGCGAAGTGCTTACTCTCACCAACCCTGGAGGACAAATAGGATGGCCGGTACATCTTCCGCGGTTCTCACGACCACAACCCAGGACGAGCCTGCCGAGCGCAGGATGTTCCAACTGACCGACCTGGAAACCAATCACAACAAGTTCTACATGGTGGAGATATGGCCCGTGCAGGGCGATACCGTCCGCTTCCGGGCGCTGTGGGGCCGCGTGGGCTCCAAAGCCCAGGTGCAGGAGAAAGTCGTCCCCAGGCATGAGGTAGAACGCCAGATTCGCGAGAAGCTCCGCAAGGGCTACCGTAAGGTGGACCTCCATACGCCCGTTATCGAGCGGATCGAGGATCCGGAGGACGCCCAGGCCAACGGCAAGCCCGCGGTGCGCGTAGACCCCAGGGTAGCCGAGTTGGTCGAGTGGATCTTCACCGAGGCGGGGGAGCACATCCAGTCGTTCCTGGCCGTGGAAGTGGAAGCCCTCAGCCAGGCGCAGATGGCCGAGGGCCGCAGGCTCCTCTCCGAAGCGCATAAGCAGTTCAGCCGCTACCAGGTCAATCCCCTGCGCAAAGCCGCCAATTTGAAGGCATTTGCCGAAACGGTGCAGGCGTACTACAACACCATCCCCACCAAACTCCCCGCCCGGCTCGACCGCGGCGAGGTTGTAGAGCAGTTCGCCAAAAGCTTCAGCGAGCAAGAAGACCGCCTGCTCCAACTCGAAGCGGCCATCGCCACCATGAAGGTCCAGCGCCGGAACCCCGGTTCCAGCCACTACGAGTCCCTGGGGGCCGAGATCGCGCCCCTATCGCCCGACGACCCTGCCCACAAAACAGTCAGCGATTACCTGAGCCGCACGCTGGTGCATGGCTACAAAGTTCGGCTGCGAGATGTATTCGAGGTGCGCATCCCTGAGGAGCGCCAGGCGTATGAGGAGCACACCTCCGAGGCCACACGGCGCGAGCTCTTCTTCCACGGCAGCCGCAACCAGAACGTACGCCACATCCTGCGCCAGGGCCTCATCTGCCCCAGCACCCCGTCGAACGGGCGCATGCTCGGCAACGGCATCTACCTGGCCAACATGGCCTCCAAGAGCATCAACTACTGCCAGGCAGGCAGGAGGGGCGTGCCCCGCATGCTACTGGTGGTCGAGGCCGCCCTGGGCAACACTTACGTGGCCCCCCAGGCCGCCGCCTTCAACGCCCCGCCCGTCGGCTACGACTCCGTATGCGGCAAAGCCGGCCACACCCGCACCTGGGGCACCTCCACCCTCGCCTACGACGAGTTCGTAGTCTACTCCCGTGCCCAGCAAACCATCCGCTATCTAGTGACGATTGAGTAACGACAAGCAGGAGTCAGGGGTCGGAGATCAGTGTTTGCCTGACCCCCGACCCCCAACACAGGAGCATCAAAATGCGTATCCCCGTAACAGACGAGATGCTGGCCGAACTGGTCGGCGAGGAACTCCAGTCGCGCATCGCCATGGGAACCGGCTTCACCGCTTACGACATCACCCGATCTCTGCGGCTCGACCAGCCCCACCTCCACATCCCGCACGACGCCGTCCGTGCCTGGGTCCACCGCTACATGGCAAACGTGGTATCCGGGGGCCTGTATACAGCCTCCCAAAAGCCTTTCGGAGCGCAACCGGCCGTCGTATACGAGCCCGCAAGCCTCGCGACCCATTATCCCAGCATACCGTTCTCAATGAACTGATACAGTGGGACTAGGAGCGCGTCACGTCCGGCAGCGCAAACCGGTTGTGGTAGTGGCGAACCTTGTGTTCGCCCTATACGCATCAACCCAAGAGTTTGCGGGCAGTCCTTCAGGCGTAATGATGCCTGTAGGGCCGGAAGCGAAGCGGACGACCCCCGTTGCCTGCCCTGGTGGTGTACCACCAATCTTTAGGATACACCACCCAAATCCCCCGTAGGGGCGCCGCTTGCTGCGCTCTGGTCGTGTACCACCTAGACTGGGGTTGGGCAACCGGACAGGCAGCACAGGGTCCCCTCTGGGGCTGCTGGGACCTGCCCCTACAGAAAGGTCTTCTACGTGCCTGCATGGCCCCAACCCGATGCACCATTCTTTAGCTTGATGGCATGGGGCAAACACAAGGTTTCGCCCCTACCACAACTGGTTTGTAGGAACCGGTCTTGTTATGCAAACAGGGAGAACAACCATGAGTTGGGACGTAATGGTCTTTGATTTCAACGGGCCTCCTCCCGACCTGAACGAGGCGCCGCCCGATTACCAGCCCCCGGTGATGGGGAGCGCCGCCCAGGTGCGCGAGCGTATCTCGGCTCACCTGCCCGGCGTCGATTGGTCCGACCCAACCTGGGGCGACTACCTGGGCGAGGGGTTCACAATAGAATTCAACATGGGCCGGCGGGAAACGATCGACAGCTTT
>JBJMMB010000215.1:0-5468 GCA_045805005.1 Chloroflexia bacterium | reverse complement strand
TCAGTCCTCAGTCCTCAGTCCTCAGTCCTGACCCACGCATTGTCAAGGACCCCGAAGTCCAACGCGCGGTGGCCCTCCTCACCCTTGACTACGAGGACGAAGCCTACACAGCCTTCAAGGCCCTGGCCGAGCGCATGAAAAGCGAGGGTGACGCCCTCGGCCTGGCCCAGGTGGTCCTCTACCTGCGCTACCACGCGTCCCCGCGCACCACTATGACCGCCGCCGAAACTCTAGCCTCGATGGACGCCGGGCGCGACCTCCTCAAGCGCCCGAAACTCCTCCTCAAGACCATCTACTCCACCCCCTACGCCCCTCTGGTGCTGCAGGAGGCCGCCACACGAAACATAGACCCGCTGGTGGTCTACTCCCTCATGCGCCAGGAGAGCCAATTCGTGCCCGACGCCCGCTCCCACGCCGACGCCCGCGGCCTCACCCAGGTCATTCCCTCGACGGGCCAGGGCATAGCCGACCAATTGGGCGACGCCGACTTCCAATCTTTCGACCTTTACATGCCCATAGTCAACATACGTTACGGCACCTACTATCTGGCGAGCAACCTCCCCCAGTTCGACCGCAAGCTCTTCCCCACCCTCGCCGCCTACAACGCCGGCCCCGGCAACGCCGCCCGCTGGCTCGCCGGCTCCGCCCTCATCGACCCAGATCTCTACGCCGAGCGCATCGACCTCTTCGAAACCGCCGACTATCTTGAACAGGTCTACCTCAACTACGGCTTTTACAGGTCCATCTATGGCAAATAGCACCCATCCACGGATACCGACAGGGGCCCTCTCCTGGTCGGAGCCCTGGCGGTGCCCCAGGGTTGCAGGGTTCCCCCTACCGGGGCCTTGGGATGTCCCCAGCAATCAAAAGGGGTGCAGGGGGCTCCCTGCCGGGGGCTTGGGAGTGTCCCCCAACTATTCGCCTTCCCGAATCAACGGGTGCAGGGTTTCCCCTGCTGGAGGCTTGAGAGTGTCCCCGAACTCTCCCCACTACCCAAGGGGTGCAGGGTTCCCCCTGCCGAGGGTTGGGGGATTGGAGCCCAACACTCTCCTTTTCCTCAACGCAGGGGGTGCAGGGATCTCCCTGCCGAGGGTTGGAGGTGTCCCCCCAACTCTACCCCTTCCCCCTTCCCCAATCAAGGGGTGCAGGGGGCTCCCTGCCGGGGGTTTCGGAGTGTCTCCAACTCTTCCCCTACTCCCTATGTTCCCAAGGGGTGCAGGGGGCTTCCTGCTGGGAGTTTGGGGTGTCTCCCAACTACCTCCATTCCCCATAACAAAGGGGTGCAGGGGGCTCCCTGCCGGGGGTTTGGGGGTGTCCCCAATACTTCCCTTCTCTCCCCCTCTACTTGGGGACGCGGGGGCAAGCCCCCGCGAACCTTTAGCTAAACCATTGACAAACCTTGAACAAAACGATATAATAGCCCCATAGCTCATAAGGAGGCAGAACAATGCTACTGGTAACGGGCGGTACGGGGTTCGTCGGCAGTTATCTTCTCGAGGCTCTTGACGGCAAGATGCCCCGGGCTCAGGTGCGGGTATTCTCACCGGAGGGCAAAGGCCTGAACAGGCTGCGCTCCCTAGGCTACGACGTGGTCGCCGGCAGCGTAGCCAACCCCGCCGACATGCGTAGGGCCATGCAGGGGGTGGACGCGGTAATCCACCTGGTCGCCATCATCCGTGAGGCATCCTCAAAGGGGCAGACCTTCGACCGCATCATGGGCCAGGGGGCCGAGAATATGGCGGCGGCTGCCAGGGAAGCGGGGGTCAAGCGCATCATTTTCATGAGCGCCCTCGGCGCGCCTAATATGACCACCCCCTACTACAGGAACAAAATGCGCGGTGAAGATGCGGTCAAGGCCACCGGCATCCCCTACACCATCTTCCGCCCCTCCATCCAGATAGGCTCAGGCGGCGAATTCACCGCCCTCCTCAAGCAACTGACCATGTTCCCTGTCGTGCCCGTGCTCGGCCCCGGTAACTACCCCATGCAGCCCATGTACGTGCGCGACACAGCCAGGTACTTCGTTCAGGCCCTTGACGACGACCGCTACACCAACCAGACCTTCGAGGTGGGCGGCCCCGAAACTTTCGCCTACAACGACATGATCCGTCAGACCTTGATGGCCCAGGGCAAAAGCGGCTTCCTTTTCCACGCGCCTTTGCCTCTGGTTAAGCCCGTCATCCCAATCATCGATGCGGTCATGCCCAAACTCATCACCAAAGACCAGTTCACCATGCTCCTCGAAGGCAGCGCCACCAAAGATCGCCGCCTCCATGAGATAGGCGGCTTCGAGCTGACCCCCTTCCGCAAAGCCATCGAAATCGCCCTCAAGACCCCGCCCCCCGCCACCTACGCCAAAGCCCCACTGCGCCCAGCCCCCGCACACTAGTGGTGCAGGGGTCTCCCTGGCGGGGGCTTGGGGGTGTCCCCGTGTCCCCTAATCTCTCGCATCTCCCTGTGTACTGCGACTTCCGCGCTTGCTGTAGAATCAAAAAAGCCGGACGCCTGCGCGTCCGGCTTTTTTGATTCCATCTTAAAGCGAGAGCGAGCGGTCTATCTGCCGCTTTAGCTGCTCCTTGGGAGCGAACCCGATGAGGCGGTTCACCTCGCGACCGTCCTTGAAGATAACCAGCGTAGGCAGCACCTGGATACCGAACTGCATCGGGGCCATCTCGTTCTCGTCGGTATTCATCTTTGCGAAGGCCACCTTGCCTGCGTAGTCCTTGCTCAGTTCCTCGACCACCGGGCTGACGATGCGGCACGGCCCGCACCACGGAGCCCAGAAGTCCACAACCACGGGCGTCTCGGCATCAAGTACCACAGTCTGAAACTCATTATCATCCACTTCTCGTACTGTATGTGTATCGGCCATATCTTTTATATCATCCTTTCATATATTTCGCGGGTCAGCGCTGACACGGCGCAGCCCAATCCGGCCCTGCCGCCGTGAATCAATTATAACCCCACTTCTCCACGCCAGTCAAGATGCGAAAACGAAACGTAAAACGTAAGGGTAGTAAGCATACCCAGTTCTAGAACCACGAACCAACTACGCTTACCACCATTACGCATTACGCCTCACTTCACCGTCACATCAATCTTCATCCCCCTGGCCTCGTGACCCGGGAGGTCGCAGACGAACTTATAGGTGCCGGCCTTAAGATCGGCATCCAGCGTCTTCGGGCCGTCGGCGCTCGTGAATACAGGGGTCCTACCAACCTCCGCGCCGGTGCTATCCAGAATAACCAGGTCGTGACTGGTCGAGCCCGAGTTGGTGACCGTGAAAGCCTGCTTTCCGGCGGTCAGCTCGGGCGGATCAGGGACCACAGCCCACTCCTTGAGATCGACCTTCGCCTGCGCGCCGGTGCCCCCGCCTCCGTCCGGAGCGGTTGTGGGAGTGAGGTCGCTGGTGCCGTCCGCCCCGGGAACGGTAGCCGCGGGTACGCTGGTCGCCTCGCCGCCCAACGAGGACGACGACCCGCTGTCACACGCCACCAAAACGAGCACCATGATACCCGCCAGGGCCAGGACCGGCAGCAAGCGGCCCAATACCCCGCGAGAACGGTTACTAAACTCCATATGTAGTTGTTTCCTCCTTCAGATTTCTGGTGTGTCGCTAGCCGTACTTTTCGTGCCGCGCGGTAGCCCTGGCGCACTGTCACCTCGTGCCTGGCTGGTCTAGCTTCGATTGGCTCCAGGCCCGGCTTCCTCGCAAGCCGCCTGCACTCTATCGCGCAAGCCAACCAGGAAACCGGGGGCCGGGTCGGCAGCGCCCGCCCGCAGGCTGTTAAGCTGCGCCGCCATCTGCAACATAGCAATCATTTCAGCAGGCTCACCCACTTCAATGGGCCGGGCCGAGCGCAAGCTCCGTCCGGCATGCATAAGGTCAATTTGTTCATTAAGCCAATCAATAGTGGGATCCATAGTCCTGCTCTTCCGCATGGCGCAACATGCCGCTAGTGTAGCACCGCAAAAACCGTTGTCAAATAGGTATACGAAGTTGGTTACAGTGAATATGGAGAATAACGGCCCGAAGCCACCTGAGGTGGCTTCGGGCCGTTATTCTCATGGAAGAGAAGTTCCTCATGTATAATGAACCCCCATAGAGGCATGCAGACCACCGTCACAGACATACGCGAAACGCACAGGGCGGTCCGATGGGAGGTCAGTTCCAGGCAGCTAGACCTGCTGGTCGCGAGCTTGCTGCTGGTCCTGGCCCTGGTCTTCATGTCCCCCGGCTTGCCTCCCGCTCGCGTCGCCGCGCCGATGGAGCAGGTGCTCATCTACGCCCCCTGGCATACCTACTACCCGGATCTGCAGTCGAGAGTGAGCGGCGGCGACCTGCTTCTCCAGCAACTACCCTGGCGCCACTGGATGCAGCAGGAGCTATTCGCCGGGCGCTTCCCTCTCTGGGACCCCGCGCCCCTCGGGGGCCTACCCCTCTTCGCTAACGCCCAGCCGGGGGTACTCTACCCCCTGCACCTGCTCTGGGCGCTCCTGCCTATCGGCCCCGCCTCGGGCGTAATCTTCGCCCTGAAGCTCTGGCTGGCGGGGCTGGGTATGTGGCTCTTCCTGCGAGGCATGGATCTCCACCCCTGGGCCGCGCTGCTGAGCGCCCTCGGCCTCATGTTCTCCGCCTGGATGGTGGACCTCCTCCCCTGGCAGCTCACCAGCGTGTACCTTCTGCTCCCCTGGATGGCCTGGGCTGTCTATGCCTGGTGTCGCCGGGGGCGCCTGGTCGCCCTGGCCTGGCTGGCCCTCCTCTCCGCTTTCGCAATCTTCGCCGGCCACCCCGAGACCCTCTTCATAGTGGGCGTCGTGCTCGCCCTGTGGGCCATCTTCCTGCTCGACTTCCAACGCCGAGGACAGTTAGTCCGCCAAATAGCGGGTCTTGCAGCAGCGGCAGCCCTGGGGCTGGGGCTCGGGGCCGTGCAGTTGCTCCCCCTCCTGCAGGTACTGGACCTGAGCCACACGGCCGCGCAGCGCCAACCGAGCGCCGCTGCCGCCCACTTCCACCTTGAAACCGAGCTAATACGCGACTGGGTGCTGCCCCGCTCCTGGGGCCACTTCGGCGAAGGGGTGCTCACCGTCAAGACCTCCTTCACCGAGGGCAACGGCTATGTTGGCCTGGTGGCCATCCTGGGGCTGGGGCTTGTAATCGCGGCGGCCTTCCGTCGCCGCCTGGCCTTCCGCCTCGCCCTGCCCTGGTTGGCAATCGGCATATTCGCCTGGCTCGTGACCTACGACGACCTCCTGGGGACCGTCATCCGGGGTCTGCCCGGCTTCAATCAGAGCGTCAATGTGCGCTGGGTGTCGATCATAGCTTTCGCCCTGCTGGTCGTCAGCGCGTTCGGGTGGGACTGGTTCGCCCGCACTATCGACCATGGACGATGGACGATGGGCGATGGGCGTGAGGATACCGGTTCCACAACCCCATCGTCCATCGTCCATCGTCCATCGTCCGCCGC
>JBJMMB010000214.1:0-28296 GCA_045805005.1 Chloroflexia bacterium | reverse complement strand
TGGTGCGCTACCTGTGCAACAACCGTTGGGCTGCAATTGTAGGGAGCGTGGTATTCACTTACTCGGCCTACCACATCGCCACAATGCGAGGCCTGTTGCAGCTCATCTCGCTGGAGTGGTTCCCCTTCTTCGTGCTCTTTCTGCTGCTTGCTGTGAACCAACCGGCCTGGCGCTCGCGGGGCGACATTGGGAGATGGCTGTTGAGAAGGGCGCTGCCTGCAGGCGCGGCCCTTCTCTTCGTCTCGCTTATCGACTGGTACTACACGATGTACGGCCTTATGTTCGCCGGCTTCTTCGCGATATACCTCCTTGTGCGCGGGGCCTTCTCGAAGCCGAACGACGGACGAAGGGCGATGGACGATGGTAGTCTGCGGATCGGTATCCCCGGCACCATCGTCCATCGTCCATCGTCCATGCTCCGATCCGCGGGCGAACCGGTGGCCCGCGTAGCCTTGTGCATCGCGGTGTATGCGGTGCTGGTCAGCCCCATCCTTGTGCCAACCTTGCGGGAACTTGGCACGACAACCTATATGCAGCCCGCGCCCGATGAAGCCATCAAGAACTCGGCGGACCTTGCCCGGTTCTTCCAGACACCTCGCTTCCAGCAAATCTGGGCTCGTTACTTTACCAACTGGCTAAGTTGGCCGTTTGCCGGCAATTCCTATGAGGTCTATTTCACTTACACCGCGCTCTTCCTTGCCGGTGTGGGCCTGTTCGCTGGTGGCCGGGGCAGGCCGCAGGCCATCCGTGGGCGGGGCCCGACCGCTGACGATGGGCGCTACGTGCTGGAGGATGAAGCTAGCCATACCGGCTCAGTGAACCCCATCGTCCATCGTCCATCGTCCATCGGCCCCGGTCCGGGCTCCCGCCTGCCCGGCAAGTGGTTCTGGGCGGCCTGCGGTGTCTTGTTCTTCCTGCTGGCGCTGGGCCCCGTGTTGCAAGTTAACGGACAGCAGGTAAAGGGCCTTCCTATGCCGTATAACCTCGTGGAACGCCTCCCCCTGTTCAACATCAGCCGGAGCCCCGACCGGTTCGACATGCCGCTGACCCTCTGCTTGGGCGTGCTGGCCGGGTACGGCGTCACCGCGCTGGCGAGTTCGTGGCCTCGCTCCATCAGCCCCGCGACCAGGGGCGCATTAATCGC
This sequence comes from Chloroflexia bacterium, assembly GCA_045805005.1. Lineage (GTDB taxonomy): Bacteria > Chloroflexota > Chloroflexia > QHBQ01 > JADMIH01 > JADMIH01. The sequence goes on along the minus strand of JBJMMB010000214.1, from coordinate 27,152 downwards.
TACGGGCTCGATCATCTTGATCGTGGTGGAACTGTTCCCTGTTCCTTTCGCGCAGGCTCAAGCCAACATACCGGCCTGGTACAGCATCCTCGGCAGGGAGCCAGGCGACTTCTCCATCCTCGACCTCCCACCGCAAGACGATTTCTGGCATGGGGCATTCCGGATGTACTACCAGACGGCTCACGACAGGCACATTTTCGGCGGCTACATATCCCGTGAGTTCCCCCACCCGTTCCTGACCGGCACTCCAGGCTACGAGGAGCTGACTTACACTGATGGTGGAGGCGATATGTTCCGGGCCGGGCCGGACCAGTGGCTTTCGGCCTTCGACCAGTATAGGACCCGCTACATAGTCCTTCAGAAGGAGCGCCACCCCGGCCAGCCGGAGCGCACACCCGACATCGCTCCATCGAGGGACGCCATCCTCCACGTCCTGGGACCCGGCGCCAGGCCTGTTTACTCCGATAGCGAACTTGATGCCTACCAGGTCCCGACACCATCCGCTCGCGTCCCGTTCCTTAGCGTCGGCGACGGCTGGGAGCCGCGAGAACGCAACGAACGAGGGCAGACCTACAGGTGGATGCACGGGGAGGCAACGCTCCAGATCAACGCTCCTCAACGCCAGGACGCTGTGCTCAGCTTCCAGGCCGAAAGCCTCGGTTCCCCTCGACGTATACAGCTATGGCACGGCGACCACAAAGTATTCGAGGGCACGGTGCCTGCCGGCCGCCAGACCTTGAAGATCGGCCCGCTGGGCCTCCCGGCCGGGGAAAGCACCATCCGCATCGTTAGCCTGGACGGCACGACCAGCCCCGCGAAGCTTGGTCTTGGCAACGACCCACGTGAACTTAGCATCGTGGTCTTGGACGCGTACTTGGACCAAGTAGCCGAGAGTGGACATTAGACGATAGACGATAGACGATAGACGACGATCAGGGAATGGGGGTCGGGGATCCGGTAAAGGCGAACGCCGCCCAGCCGATCTCTGACCCGAAGCCAGAGGACTGCATGAACGACATGACCGGAATACCATCGCAGGTTCATTCGCAGGCGGCGCGAGGCGCGGCTTCGCCCAGGCGATATGTGGGCAGGGCAGCGGGGGGGGTTGGGTTAGATCTGCCCGCCGCTCAGTCGGGCGCTGCCCAGCCCACCGCGCTCCCCTCGGGGCCCGCTGCCGCCGCGGTCAGGCTGACCTGGTCCTTCAGGCTCGTCGCTGCAATTGTTCTGGTTTCTGCTCTTTGCGTGGGCGTGCGAGCCACAGGTCTGCTGACTTCGCCCGTGGACCCACCCGCCGGGGTCGAATCTACCCACGCCGCCTTCGCCCAGCTGCTAGCCGGGAGGGTCGAGGGGACGCTCGATCCCGTCCGCTTCTTCCCGCCAACTGAGCCCTGGCATGGCATAGCCCCCACCAACCCGGCCGCGGGCCTGCCGCTCTTCGGCTGGCTCGTTGGAGGCGCTATGCTTTCCCTGGGCGCGGCAGACTGGATAGGGCGCGCACTTTCGATCGCCCTTTCGCTCGCCGGCGGTCTTGTCCTCTTTGGGATCGTGCGCCGAACCGCGGGCGCGCGGGCGGCTTTGTACGCGCTGCTTTTCTACTCTATATGCCCGCTCAGCCTGGTCCTCGGCCAGCAGTTCAGCCCGTCAGCCATGCTCCTCGCCGCGCAGGCCCTCGCCATATCGGCCCTTGTCCGGTGGCGCTTCACCTCGCTCCCCGAGAGGGCGGGCGGCTCGACCTTCGCCTTTGCTCTTGCCCTTGTGGCCGGCTTCACAGCCACCCTGCTCGATCCCGGCTCTCTCTTTCTGGTGCTCCCCGCGGCGTACCTTTTCCTGGCTCCATCCGATGCCCCGGCCGGGGGACCGAAGGACGGCCTCACAGCGAGCCGTCACGCCTCTGCACCGGTGAAGTCGCTCGGCGCCTCGTGGGTCGCCTCCCCCAATCGCGGGAAGCTCCTCGCGTACGCCGCCTCAATCGCCGGTGGTCTCGCATTATGGTCGATCCTCACTACCGCATCGAATGGGGCGCTGGTCACCGCAAGCGGCGGCACCCTGGCCGCTCTCCTGTCGGGCGGCACCTACGTCCAGCTTGTCGGCCTCACGATGGAGCGCCTCCTTACCATATTCGGGGCGGTCCTTGTTATTGGTGGCCTGCTGCGCGGGGCCAGGCGCCCGGTGCCATTGCTATTCCACTGGTGGGCGCTTGCGGGTCTGCTTCACGCACTCGCCGACGCCGGGCGCATCGGGCAGGCCGAGGACGTGCTACTTCCCCTCATCCTGCCCGTTGCAGCGATGGTCGGCATAGGTGCTGCCTGGGCCGGTTCGTTACCCGCCCGCGTGTGGCTCGCCATCACCGAGCAGCGGCGAGACACCGATCTTGAATACGAGGTGTCGCCGCATACCTCTTGGCTCCTGGACCTCCCTGAGGAGCGCTCGCAGCGAGAACGACCGTCCCGGCCCCAGGCCCAGATGGCCCTCGGCAAGAGCGTGGCCTACCGGACCCAGCAGGAGGGCTCGCAATCGCGCCGCGCGTGGGTCATGGCACTGGGCAACCTCGCGATGCTGGCCGCTTTTGCGCTCATGAGCTTGGCGAGCTGGCAGAGCGTGCAGGCCCGCGTCCAACCCGGCGTGGCGTCTATCGAGCTGGCCGAGGTTGGGCGTGAGGTCGCGGGCGCTACGAAGCCCGGTTCGAGGTTAGTGCTGGTGGGACCCAACGCCGCGCCCGTTTTCTATGCGTCCGCGCGCACCGGCTGGGCCCTCTCGGAGGACGAATTCGGCATCGCGCGGGTGCAAGACTTGCAGCGCGATGGCGCGGCCTACCTGCTGAGCACCGACCAGGAGTGGCTCGGGCGCCAGCCCGACTATGTGGGTCTGCTCACCAACTACAGCGTGGTTAAGCTGGCCAGGGGTTACATCTTGTTCGATCTCAACGTCAAGCCCGCGGCCAGTGACCGGCTCTACTTCCTGCAAAGCGGGCACACGCTTGGTGGAGAGTTCAAGCGTGCCTGGGAGGCCCACGGAGGCGTGGCGCGGTTGGGCTACCCAATCTCGGAGGAGCTAATAGAGGTCAACCCGCTCGACGGCCAGGAGCGCACTATCCAGTACTTCGAGCGCGCGGTCCTGGAAGCGCACCCTGAATTGGCGGCAAGCGGCCACCCCGTGCTGCTTGCGGCTGTCGGCCGGTGGGTGATCGCCAGTCGTGACTTCCCTCAGGTAGATTCCTTCCCATCCACGAAGGACCGGGTCTATTTTCCACAAACCGGCCACTCCCTCAAGCAGGCGTTCCTGCGCTACTGGCAGAAGGGAGGCGGGCTGCAATCCTTTGGGTACCCCATCTCCGAGGAGTTGCCCGAGATTAGCGCCGCCGACGGGAAAGTGTATACTGTACAATACTTTGAGCGAGCCCGCTTCGAGTGGCACCCCGTCGACGCCGGCACAGCCTCGGAGGTGCAGCTTGGACTCATAGGCAAGCAAGCCCTCGAAATGAAAAAATAGTGTAACCGCCGGGCGTAGTGTAAGGTGCCCATAGCGGCAAATTCGAGACAGAAGCCTTGGAAACAGTCGCCCCTGAAATGGCAACCGCATACACCCCTGGTGCCGAGGAGCCCGACGCGCTTCTCGGTTCCGTTCTGTCCGCGGTCGCCTATGCGGATCTCTTCGACTATCCGCTCACGCTGGACGAGCTGGTGCGCTACCAGGCCGGCTCAATCGCATGCAGGGACCAAATCGCCGACCTCCTCGCCACCCACCCCGACCTCCCAACACCGCTAGTCGAAGGCAGTGGTTATTACTCCTTACGCGATAGCAAGCGCGACCTCGCTCGCACACGCCGCCATCGTGCGCGCCGCTCGGCCATGCTCTGGAAGCGGGCCGTGAGTTATTCGAGGTTGATCTCGCGCCTCCCATACGTCCGCATGGTCGCCGTTACCGGGGCCCTGGCGGTCAACAACGTTGGCTCGCTCCCCGATATTGACTTGCTAGTAGTAGCCAGCACTGGCCGGGTGTGGCTCTGCCGGCGTGCCCTTATCATGCTCGTTCGCCTGGCCCGCCTGCGCGGCGACGACCTCTGCCCCAACTACATCATCTCGGAGGACACCCTCGATCTCGACCAGCGTGATTTTTTCACGGCCCACGAGTTGGCCCAGATGGTCCCTCTTTATGGCCTTGAGATCCACGCTCGCATGATCGAGCACAATGCGTGGGCCCGCGACTACCTCCCTTCCGCCTTCGACGACGCTCCCGAACTCGACTTAGCGCTACCGGACGCACTGCGCGGGCGCTCCCCTGTCGAGCGATTGCTTGACCGCCCCGTGTTTGACCGCCTCGAGGCGTGGGAGTTGCGCCGCATGCGGGCGCGGCTCCAACCTCTCCTTGGCGACGACGCCGAGGTGGTCTGCACCCCGGCGCAGTGCAAGGGCCACACCGGCCTCAACCGCCGCCGCGTTATGCGACGCTTCCAGGACCGCCTGAGGGATCTGAACCTCCTCGATAGGGCTCCCCAGGTGGTCCTCCATGACTTCGCCATGCTGCCCGACGATGGATGACCTCGATTTCGAGGAAGGCGACAGCCCGCAGCACGAGGCACCCGGCGGGCGTGGCTCGGACAGCACCGGAGCCGGTTGGCAAGTGGCCGCCCCTCACGCCCGGAGCTCGCTCCTCCCCGGTCCCTTCCTCGGCAAGGTGGCCGCCGAGGTAATGGCCCGCCTCCCCGCCCGTGATGCCCCGCCGCAGAGCAGCCACAGGGGCAGGCTCGCCAAGTTCTGGTACGGTCCGCATTCCAGCATTCATTATGAGATCTGGCTTCATGATCGCACACTGCAGATCGAGTTAGGTCTCCACTGCGAATCCGCGCCGGATTACAATCTCGCCCTCTACAATGCCTTCGACCACTGCCTCCTGGAGATTCAAGCCGCCCTCGGCACGTCGATGTGGCTGGAGGAGTGGGACCACGGCTGGACGCGCCTTTACGAGACCGTGCCCTTCTTCCCACTCGACGCAGACCGTGTAGACGAGGCGAGCACCCGCATGTGCGAGATAATCGGCACCCTCCAACCGATCCTCGAAGAGATAATGTCCCGGTTGCCGGACCCGCCTCAAGTCGCCTCGGACAGACGCCGTGACCGCTACTCCCCACGCCGCTAAATAGATTTCCACATCCTGTCGAAAACTCTGGAAGCCTCGCCGCGTACCTGTTATAATCCCAAAGCGCCGGAACGTTAGCGTGCGGCGCAGAATAGGTTGGCTCTTCCTTGCGGCCAGGAGGTTACGCTATGTCCCGAGGTCGGCTCGCGCTCGTATGGCACGCGGCTGTGGTAGCGTTGGTGACCCTGATTACCTGGGGTCCGGTTCAGTCGTGGGCTGCGCCCGCAGCTCAGGCGCAAACTGAGCCTGAGATCAGCGCGCGGGCCGCGATCGTCGTGGAGTACCCCTCGGGGCGAATCCTCTTCTCCCGATCCATGCACGACCGCCTGGCCCCGGCTAGCACCACCAAACTCATGACTGCCATCCTGGCCCTCGAGCATGGCAACCTCGAAGAGACTGTGACTGTCTCGCCCGACGACTTGGTGGGCGAGTCGACTATGGGCCTGGAGGCCGGCGAGCAGCAGACGGTCCACAACCTCCTCTACGGTATGCTTCTCCCCTCGGGCAACGACGCGGCGATGGCCGTCGCTCGCCATCTGGGCTCGCTCGAAGCCGCTTCCACCCCTGATGGCAAAGACCCGGTGCACCACTTTGCCGAGATGATGAACGCCCGCGCCGGCCAGCTCGGCCTCACCGACAGCCACTTCGCTAACCCACATGGCCTCGACACCGAGGGCCACGTCTCAAGCGCCTACGACCTGGCCAGCCTCGCCTGGTACGCCCTTCACTTCCCAGTCTTCAACGAAATTGTCAAGACGCCCTCCTACAACGCCCCAGGCGGCCACCCTTTGCGCAACACCAACGAGATGCTCACCCGCTACGGCGGGTCGGACGGTATCAAAACCGGCTGGACAGACGCCGGGGGCCTGTGCCTGGTGACGTCCGCGACACACGACGGCCACCGATTGATTTCGGTGGTCCTCAACGCCCCGCGCTGGTACAAAGACAGCGCTGCCATACTCGACTACGGTTTTGCCAGGCTGGCGGCCGCGTCCAATGACTCTACCGCCGAGGTGCTCTCCGTCGTGGGACGCGGCGCCGCCTCCTGGGTCCTGGCCAGCGCCTCACCCGCTCCCACCTCGCAGGCTCCAGCGGCCATTCCGCCCGTAGCTCTGGCTCAGGGAGGAGGGGCCCCGCCGAAGGTCAAGTCGGAAAGCCCACCTGTAGCTGCCATCACCGAAAACCACAGCCCCGCTAACGCTCAAACCGGCGAAATCGCCGCCCGCTACGTGTCCTCAGCTCAGACACCGGTCCTGCCTGTCCCTTTGTGGCCCGCTGCCCTTGCCGGCCTGCTCCTACTCGCCGTCACGCCGGTCCTCCTCAGGCGAAACCGCCTCCGGACCGCTGGGCCGCACCTGAGCGTCGGAACTCGCTGGCCGCTCGACTTGCCGGCCGCCTGGCTCGGCAGCCGACAGACCGCCCAGCCGAGCCGTCAAAGTCAGACCGAGCCGTCACCCGCCCCTGCTGCCCTCTACGCCCGCACCCTGGGCGCTGCCCCCGTGCCACGGCGCCGCGAGCCGAACCTGCTCCTCAGCCCCGAGGAAGCCGCTCGCCAGCACGTGCTACGCGCCGTAGGATTGGCCGCCGAGGGCCGTCAGGGCTCCAGCATGTCGGAATTTCTCCTGGCCCTCCGTCTCGGCCTCGAACTGGATGCCGAGCAACTCCACAGCGCCATCGCTCTCGTTCCCGCGGCCTTCCTCGCCTTGGCCCGTGCCCAACAGGCCGCGGGCCAACCCGAAGCGGCCCGCCAAACTCTGCGCTATGGTGTCTCCACCTTCCCCAACGACCGCGTCCTGCAACTTTCTCTCTACCAACTCTCGTCCAAATAATTACGCCGAGGGGCCTGCTTTGCTGGTGGTGGAACCGCTCACATGAGGCGTGTCATGTGTTCCGAATTCCTACCGAATTCGTAATGGCCATGGCACCATTTGTTCTCTACTACAGATTCACATAATGCCATATATACTGGCTTGCGTCGAAAGCGATGTGACACTAGGTGACATATGTCATACACTTATGGGTGTGTTCCGCTGAAGCCTAATGAATACGAGTTTTCGATGGAATGCCCAAACTGCTCATTTGAAAATGCAGGAGACGCAAAGTTCTGTGAGAACTGTGGCAAGTCGCTGGAGATGCAATGCCCCCACTGCGGCAAGCCCGTTTCGCCAGGCGCGCGTTTTTGCAAGCACTGCGGTTTCACCCTGCACCCAGCGCCCGCTACAGCGCCCGTACGCACCGCCGCTTCAACGCAAGCGCTCATCGACCGGTATGTGACAAAAGAGATAGAGTCGAAAATTGCCGCCGCGGTCACAAGCAGTATTGAAGGCGAGCGCCGCATCGTCACGATTCTCTTTGCCGACATAAAAGGATCGACAGCGCTGGCCGAGAAACTCGACCCGGAAGACTGGGCCGAGATAATGAACAGCGCGTTCGAATATCTTATCGAGCCTATCTACCGCTACGAAGGCATCGTCTCGCGGCTAATGGGCGACGCTATTCTGGCCTTCTTTGGCGCGCCAATTGCGCACGAAGACGACCCGCAGCGCGGAGTGCTGGCCGCGCTCGCTATTCTCGAGGGCATGAACGAGTACCGCGAAAAACTGCAATCAGAAAAGGGTTTGGACTTTGGCGTCCGCATCGGCTTGAACACCGGACTCGTCGTCGTCGCCAAGATCGGCAGCGACTTGAAATCGGAGTACACCGCGATGGGTGATGCCATCAACCTTGCCTCACGGATGCAGACCTCCGCTGAACCGAATACGATTCTCATTTCAGAAGGCACGCAGCGGCTAATCGCACCATTATTTGACTTCGAGGATTGCGGCAGGATCGAGGTAAAAGGCAAAGAAGAACCAATTCAAACATATCGACCGGTCAGAGAGCGCAAAGGCGCTGCGCAGACGCGCGGCATCGCGGGGCTGGCTTCTCCGATGGTCGGTCGCCAACGGGAATTCTCGACATTGATGCAAGTCATTTCGGACGCGCGCACGGGACGGGGTTCGATTATCGCAGTGATCGGCGAGGCCGGATTGGGAAAATCACGTCTGATTGCCGAATGGCGCAAAGCCGCTTTTACCGCAACGGACGCGCCGGTGCGCTGGATAGAAGCGCGCTGTCTGTCCTACACCTCTTCGATCGCGCACCATCTCAGCACGGAGATTTTGCGCGCACTGATCGGCGCGCCGGCGGGCTCGACGGAAGAAGAGACCCACGCCGCGCTCCGGCACACTCTCGACTCGCTGGGCACCGGCGGCAGCGAGATCTATCCGTTCCTGGGGCATTTGCTCGGTCTGAGCTTGGAAGACGAAGCGGCGACACGCGTGAAATATCTCGAGGGCCCAGCGCTGCAAGCGCAGTACATCGACGCATACAAGCGATTGCTGCACGCGCTATCGCAGACCGCACCACTCGTCATAGTGTGCGAGGATATTCACTGGGCAGACCCGTCATCCATTGAACTCGGCGCGCAAATCATTCCGATCGCGGCGAACACACCGGTCGTTTTTGTGTTCGTCACACGTAACGACCAAACATCGGCGGGCTGGAAACTGATCGCGCGGGCCCGTGAAATCGCCGGTGTGGGCGCCACCGAGCTCTATCTAGCACCCCTTTCCGAGAACGATAGCCAGCAGCTCATCAACAACTTGCTCAACATCGAAGCTCTGCCCGAATCGCTGCGCCAGCTGATTCTCGCCCAGGCCGAAGGCAATCCATTCTTCGTGGAGGAAGTCTTGCGGATGCTGATTGATCGCGGCGGCATAGCATACCGGGACGGCCAGTGGACTGTTACGCATGAAATCAACACCATCGAAATCCCCGACACGTTGCAAGGTGTGTTGACCGCGCGCATCGATCAACTGTCCGAAGCGGCGAAACACACGCTGCAAATTGCCGCGGTGATCGGGCGCACTTTCAACGTGAACGTGTTGGAGCGTATTCTCGAAATGCAGGCGGCGCGAGAATGACACTATCGCTTGAAGAGCAACTCCACCAGCTTGAAACCGCCGAGCTCGTGCGCCGTACGCAGGATACCGATCTAGCCTATATCTTCAAACATGCGCTCACACAAGAGGCGGCGTACGCCACGTTGTTGAAACAATCGCGCCGCAAGATTCATCGCCACGTCGCGGAATCGATAGAGCAGATCTATGCTGGTCAATTGGACGAATACGCCCCACTGTTGGCGCAGCACTATGCCGAGGCCGGCGACGAACTGAAGGCACTGGAGTTCTCGCTGCTCGCGGGCGATGTGGCCGCGCGCGTCCATGCCAATATCGAAGCGTTGACGCATTACACACGCGCACTGGAGCTTGCGCGGCGCGACCCAGGCGTGGATAGCCAATTGCTGTACAATTTACTCCTGCGCCGCGGGCGTGTCTTGGAATTATCGTCGCAGTTCAAGGCCGCGCTGGACTATTATGAGGAGATGCAAGCACTCGCCCGGACGCGCGGTGACAGCCGCTTGGAACTGGCGGCGCTGGCTGCGCAGTGCCAGATCCGCTGCACTCCGAATCCCGAATACAATCCGGAGCTGGGAGAGGAACTGGCGAACCGCACCGCGCAATTGGCGCGGGAGCTAGAAGACCGCGCGGTGGAGGCCAAAGTCTACTGGAATCTGTGTAACCTTTACCGTCTTACCCGTCGCCTGGCAGAAGCACGTACCGCCGGTGAAAAGTCGGCAGCCATTGCGCGTGAGCTGAACCTGCGCGAGCAACTGGCATTCACTCTCAACGACACCGCCCCTGTCTATACTTTTAGCGCGGATTTCGACCGGGCAAGAACAACCATCAAAGAAGCGACGCGCCTGTGGCGCGAACTCGACAACCTTCCCATGCTTGCGGACAGTCTGGGGACGATGGCACTCAACGGATTCTTCAACGGTGACTATCAGACTACACTTCGGGCAGGCGAAGAAGCCCTCAGCATCAGCAAATCTATAGGCAACCTGTGGGGACAATGCTACAGTCTATCCACCGCAGGCTATGTTTATTGGGCGTGCGGCGAGCCGGGGCGGGCTATTGCGTCGATGGAGGAAACGCTGCGCTTGAGCGATTTGTCGGGTTATCTCATCCCACAAGTGCAAACTTATGCTGATCTTGCCATCGTTCATGCCAGGTTGGGCGCAATCTCGAATGGCATCGAATTCGCGAAGCGCGCGCATGCCTTTGCAGTTGCGCACTATGCGGCGTTAAGCCCTTACGCGGCAGCGTCGTTAGTCCAGACCCTTTTGCTGGCCGGCAAACTCAATCAAGCAGCGTCGATCATAAAATCGTATGAAGGCAATGAGCACAATTATGACTCAATCTTTTCGGCTTATATAACTTTCGGGAAACTCCAACTTAGCACCGCGCAAAATGATTACGTGGGTGTACTCAATATGGCGCCGGCGTTTCTCACCCGAATCCGCGGTTTCAGTATGCATCTGTTCATTCCAGAAGTGCTTTACATCCTGGCGCGGGCGCAGCGAGCGCTCGGGCAAGTTGAAGCCGCAGGTGAGAGCCTGGAGCAAGGGCGTGTCGAAGCGGAAAAGATGGGCGCGAGTTGGGACTTGTGGCAAATCCTGGACGCACTGGCCGAGATCGAAACCGAGCGCGGAAACACGCGCGCTGGTGATGCCTGGCGCGAGCAGGCGCGCGATATTATCGCGTATATTGCCGAGCGGGTGCCGCAGCCCTCCATGCGCGATTCATTTCTAGCTTCGGTTCAAGTACGAAAAATCATAGGAGCGGGATAACATGTGGGAACACGAGGAAAGTATCGACCTCGCCGCACCGCCTGGCGAGGTGTATCGTTACCTCGCAGATTTTGCGAGGCACGCCGAATGGTCGATGAGCGTGGCCGTCCTTGAGCAAGTTACGCCGGGGCCGGTCGGCGTGGGCACTGAATTCAAAGCCAGCGAAACCCTGCCGCAGGAACTTGTGAGCTTTGCGCGCATTACCGCGCTCGAGGAACCTACCCTGATCTGTTGGGAGTCCACGGATTACCAGGTCTTTCGGACACGCTGGTCTATTGCCTTGACCCCGCGAAATGGCGGCGCGCATCTCGTCCAGCGCGCCCACTTCGAGGCGATTAGTCCCCTAGGAGAGCAGGTACTCTTGATGCGTAAGGAGCAGGTCCCGGCAGAGAATCAGCGGAGTCTCCAGCGGATGAAGAACATTCTCGAGGGTAAAGCAAAACCAGGGACGCCCTGAACCTCAACTCGCAACATGCCGAGCTTGAAGCTGGGCCACTCATAGGTACCAATCTTCCCATGTACGACCTCAAAGACCCCGCGGGCAGCCGGGCCCAAATCAGCTTGATTATCCTGCACCTGTCAGACACGCCTTCCCCCAATTTTGCCTCTTGACTTCTTAGAACTTTCGTGCTATAATCGAACAAACGTTCAGTTGGAGACAGCTATGAATCTCGTGCCTTTCAACCGCAGCGAAGACGGTGGGCTTACGCGCATAAGCGTAAAGAGCACTCTCGACTGCTACCTCGTCAAGCACGGCGACGAGCCCCCGGTCAGGGTTTACCGGCGCAGGCGTGGCCTTGAGTGCGAGTGCGGAGTAGAGGCCTGTAAGCACATAGCCAGTCTCCAGTTATGCGGTTTCGTCGGCGCCCTGGGAGAGCTTCCGGGCGAGAGCCGGCGGGCCGCGTAGGGGCGTTCGACAACCCAAGCGTGCCAGAGTTTTTAGAGGAGTGAGAGTATGGAAGAGAGAGAGAGAGATAAGAGTGGCAGGCTTTCCCCTGAGATCTACGTTTACGCGACCAATAAGAATTTCCTCAACCTGTACGACGCCCTGCGCATAGACAAGATCAAGGTCGAGATAGCAGGCTACGATCCAAACACCAACCGGCAGACCGGCCACGCCACTGCCTGGATCGATGTGCACGACGCGCGCCTCTTGTCGCACCTGATCTGCCAGCGGACGTTCGCTCCAGTTACCGGCGGGCGCTGGGAGAAGTATGGCGGCAGCCAGCGCGACGATGGCAGGCTCGAGAGCCGAGTACTCGCCGTCGAGTGGGACCAGGGGGAGGGTGGCAAGTTCGCTCGATTCCCGTATCGTATTAGCATCGCCAACGGCCCCGGCAAGAAGACCGGTACGGGCGGTGTTTCGCCCGATGGCCCGCCGACCTCGCAGTTGTCGATCCGCCTGCCCGAGACGGACATGATCAAAGTCATGCTCGCCTTGGGCGACTACATCCACGCTTACGAGGCGGCGCACCACCACCGCATCGTGGCCGACCGGGTGAGGGAGTTGCGCGACAAGCTAGCGGGGCGCCCCGATCGCTACGAGCCTATGGAGGCGGCCCCGGTCGCCCCTCGTGTGGAGCGACCCGGCGTACCGGCTCCCATGCCCGCCCTGCAGGCCCTACCCGGTGGCAACAGACGGGCCTCCAGGCCCGAGGCCCCGCAGGGAGGCCATGAGCGCGGCAGGCTCACGCCGTTGCGCTCTGAGAGAGCAGTGTAAAGTTTCACCAGAGTTTCCAAGTTTTGTGTTGAGTAGATAAGCTGAGATTAGGAGAATTGAGAAGATGAGTAGATCGTTGAACAAAGTGCAGTTGATTGGCCGTCTCGGCGGCGACCCCGAGTTGAAGTACACCCAGGCGGGTATGGCACGGGTATCCTTTTCCGTGGCAACCGACCGCTCCTGGCAGGACAAGGAAGGCAACAGGCGCGACGAGACCGATTGGCATGCGATAATTGCCTGGGACAAACTGGCCGAGACGTGCGCCAATTACCTGTCGAAAGGCCGCCTTATCTACATCGAGGGGCGCCTGCAGACCCGCTCGTGGGAGTTCGAAGGCAAGACCGGCACCAAGACCGAGATCGTAGCGCAGAATATGCTCATACTCGACAGCAAAGGCAATGGAGTAGCCGAGCCCACGCCCGAGCCCGAGTATACGCCGGTCGAGGTCCAAGCGCCCGTCAGGAGCGCGAGCCGCCAGGCCACCCCTACCACCGGCCGGGCGAGCGGCGTGCCCTCCTCCTCCGCAAGGACCTCCTCAAGCGCGGGGCGCACGATGGTCGTGGACCCAGAAGACGACCCCGAAGACCTGCCTTTCTAACCGTGTCCACCCTCGAAAGCTCGCTCATCGCCCGGTGAGTGAGCTTTCGCCATTTTCCGCCTTGCTGCTATATTATTGGGGGAGATACACCCGTGATGACTAATTCAATAAACCCAAGTGCCGGGCCTGCTGGTGCCTGGCACCCGTCCACGGGGAGACATGCCGCCATGCAAGACCAAACGGTGTCCGCGCAACCGACTTCCGGCGACGACGAAGTGGTCGACGGCGTCCTCGAGCGGATAACCTACATCAATGAAGAGAACGGATACACGGTGGCCCGGCTCAAGGTACCCCGCTACAAGAAGCCGGTTACCATTGCTGGCTACTTGCCGGCGGTCAGCGTGGGCGAGGGGCTGCGCCTGGAGGGCAAGTGGGTCACGCACCCGCAGTACGGCCACCAGCTAATGGTCACGCGCTACCAGTCGGCCCTGCCCAGCACCGTCACCGCGCTGAAGCGGTACCTCGGATCGGGGCTTCTCAAGGGGGTTGGCCCCGCGGTCGCCGAGCACATCGTTAACGTCTTCGGTATGGACACTCTCGACGTCCTCAATAACCACCCCGAGCGCCTGGTGGAGGTGCCGGGGATGGGTGCTCGCAAGGCAGAGAACATCGCCAACGCCTGGTCCGAGCGGCGGTCATTGCAGGAACTGATGGGCTACCTTCAGAGCCGCCAGGTACCCGTAGCCCTGGCCGTGCGAATCGCCAAGAAGTACGGGCAGGCCGCCGCTACGGTCGTCCGCCAGCAGCCCTACCGCCTTGCCGCCGAGATATACGGCATCTCTTTCGACCTGGTGGACGAGCTCGCCGCCCAGGCGGGTATAGCGAGGGACGCGAACCAGCGTATCGCCGCCGGCCTCACGCACTCCCTCAGAGCCGCGAGCGAGCAAGGGCATGTCTTCCTCACCGTCGGCGACCTCGTAACGGCGGCTTCCACCTTGCTCAAGCTCCCGCAAGAGACAATTCTCCGAGCCCTTCCGGCAATTGCCGAGGCCGGCCACCTGGACCTCGACACCCTCGGTCCGGCCGGTGGCCGTGGCGATCTTGAGGTCGCTTACCTCCCGGAGTTGCACGCCGCCGAGATCTCGGTGTCTGAGTCCATCCGCCACGTCAAGCGGGCGGGCCGAGACCGCCTGGCCGAGTTCAGGGACGCAGATTGGGAGACGGCCTGGCGCTACGTGGCAAGCAGGGAAACCGTGCACCTGACCGGCGAGCAGCAGGAAGCGGTTCGCTCCGCGCTTACCGAGCGCGTCGCCGTGATCACGGGTGGGCCGGGCACGGGCAAGACCACTACCCTAAGGAGCATCGTCCGGCTCCTCGGCGCGAAGAACAAGATGGCCGTCCTCGCTGCCCCAACGGGCCGGGCCGCCAAGCGGCTGGCGGAGGCCACCGGGGCCCCCGCCAGCACCATCCACCGGCTGCTGGAGCTGCGCCCGGGGGGCAGCTACGAGGCCCGCGCCAAACTTGAGGCCGACATGGTTATTATCGATGAAGCCTCAATGATGGACCTGCCCCTCTGCGAAGCCCTGCTCCGCGCCGTGCCTCCTGGGGCCCATTTGCTATTCGTGGGCGACGCGGACCAACTGCCACCGGTCGGTCCCGGCTCCGTCTTCCGCGACATTATCGCCAGTGGCCTTGTGCCGTACGCGGTACTGGAGACAATCTTTCGCCAGCCCGACGGCAGCGCTATCGTCTCAAATGCTCACAGGATCAACGCCGGCTCGGCCCCGCTCTACGGCAAACAGATAACCGACTTCTTCTTTTTCAGACAACCCTCGCCTGCAGAGTGCGCCGACCTGGTCGTGGACTTGGCTACCCGGCGGGTGCCCGCCAGGTTCGGCCTAGACAGCTGGGAGGACATCCAGGTTATGTCGCCCATCTACAAGGGCCAGTGCGGCGTTGAGGCCCTTAATGCCCGGCTCCAGGAGGTCCTGAACCCTCCTGACCCCACCAAAGACGAACGGCGATATGGCGACCGCATTTTCCGCGTTGGTGACAAGGTGATGCAAGTGGTCAACGATTACGACAAACAGGTCGCCAACGGCGACATCGGCCGTATAGTCCGAATCGATCTCGAAGAGAAGATAGTCGAGGTAAGCTTCGACGGTGAGTGGACCACCGCGTATAGCTTCCAGGACCTGGACGAGCTCTCCCATGCCTATGCGATCTCGGTCCACAAAGCCCAGGGTAGCGAATACCCGGCCGTAATAATGCCCGTGCTACCGCAACATGGCCGCCTCCTACAGCGCAACCTCCTCTACACAGCCATAAGCCGCGCCCGCCGCCTTGTCGTCCTCGCCGGCTCCCCCGAAGCCCTCTCTAAGGGCGTTACAAACGACTCCTCCACCAAACGCAACTCCGGATTGGTCTACCGCCTCCGCTCCTGAACCCCGTAGACGGAGGGGTGCAGGGATCTCCCTGCCGCTGGCCTGGGGGATTGGAGCCCAATGTCTCCCCCTTCTTCTCCCAAGAATGGGTGCAGGATCCTCCCTGCCGGGGGTTTGGGGGTGTACCCCCAAGCATTTATTTCTTCTCATCCTTGCGCTAACTCTTGACAGCCCGGCTACAACTTTGGTAGCATCACCGGGTGTGCCCGAATACCACCGGAAAAATCATTGTAGCAATACGTCAAACCAACCGGTGAAATTAGGGAGGAGTAAGCATGAATCTCGGAAAGAGAAGTAGCGCGAGTGCGCTTTTCAATATCACAGCCGCCACGCTGGTATGCGCGGGGCTGGTAGCAACCGGCGACCTGGCTGGGCCGAGCGCGGCCAGCGCGGCCCAACTGGGCAACCCTGCTTTGTACAGATCATGGATGGTCGACGCCCGCAAACTCTACCCGTATCCGCAGAGCGTGGACAAGATGTACCGCGTAATGCTGTGTGAGTCCGGCGGCAATGCTCGTGCGTCGGGTGGCGGAGGAGCCTGGCTCGGCCTTTTCCAGTATGCTCCGAGGACCTGGCGTGGAGCCTGGAACCCCTACCGGGCCAGCAGCATCTGGGACGCCAGGTCGCAGATTTACGCAACGGCCAAAGCCTGGAGCCTGGGCATGCAGCGCCAGTGGAGTTGCTATTTCAAGACGGCCGGTAAGTAACGCGGCACCAGGGCGCAACGGATAGCCGCAAACAATTGGGCACACGCTTTCTCTTTAAAGGGGGCTGGGATGCATCCCGTCCCCTTCGCCGTGTCCGCCTACTTTGCACACATCCCTTCCCTTGCATACATTGTGAAAATCTTGACATTAGCCGCCCAGATTCGATACAATGCGTTATTGCCAATCTTTTGACCGCGGCACCAAAGACCATGACTGGGTCACCACAATAATCTTCTGAAAAGTTGGAAAGTGAGGTTATCTCCACATGATAGAAGTGGAGCACCTAACCAAGTACTACGGACCCAACGCGGCTCTCCGGGACGTCACCTTCAACGTCGAGCAGGGCGAGATCCTCGGTTTCCTAGGCCCTAACGGGGCGGGGAAGACCACCACGATGAGGATCATCACCGGCTACCTGCCGCCGTCCTCCGGCACCGCCAGGGTCGCCGGCTTCGACGTCGCTGAGAAGTCGCTCGACGCCCGCCGCCACCTTGGGTATCTGCCCGAAATGGTACCCCTGTACACAGACCTTACCACGTATGAATATCTCGATTTTCGAGGACGGCTGTGCGGCTTGCACCACGGGCGCGAGCGCAAAGCCCGCATCTATGAGGTGATGGACCAACTCAACCTGGGCGACGTGTCCAACCGCCTCATCGGGCAGTTGTCTCGTGGTTACAGGCAGCGCGTCGGCCTCGCTCAGGCCCTGATACATAACCCCGACGCCCTTATCCTCGACGAGCCGACCGTGGGTCTCGATCCCGTGCAGATCACCGAGGTGCGCAACCTCATCAAGGAGCTCGGCAAAAACCACACGATTATCCTGAGCACCCACCTCCTTCCCGAGGTGAGCATGGTCTGCGACCGCGTGGTGATCATCAACCGGGGCCGCCTGGTGGCGCTCGATACCCCTCTTCACCTCATGCAGAGCGGAGCGCAGAGCCAGACGGTACGTGTGGAAGTCGCGGGGCGGCCCACCTCAATTCTCGAAACGTTGCGCGGCGTGCCGGCCGTTGAAAAGGCCGTTGTCCTCCAGCAAGCGGTTACCGGAGACGGGGTAGCGCCCGAGGGCGCGGCCGTTTCCTTTGCCTCTGAATCCTCGCTACCCGAAGGCAGCTACCAATATCAGGTTGAGGGCAAGGTGGGTTCGGAGATCAGGCCGGAACTAGCAGCCGCCGTGATAGGAGCCGGGTACGAACTGTTGGAGATGCGCAGCGTGCGCCTCAGCCTCGAAGATATCTTCCTCCGCGTGATCGCCCAGGGCGCCGAAGAGGACGAAGACGAACTCGCGGACGAGTTCGGCGGCGAGGATACCCTCGACGAGGATCTGGAACCTGAGGCCGAGGTTGTCAGGCCCAGGATGCGGACCAGGCCAACGCCCACTGAGGCTGCTTCAACCCCTCAGACTGTCCGCGTGGCGGGCCGGAGGGTGCGCAGATGAGAGAAGCCCTTTACATAGCGGGCAAGGAGCTCCGTTCCTACTTCGTCTCGCCCGTAGCCTACGTGATCGTTGCCTTCTGGCTCGTCGCCACCGGGTTCTTCTTTTATGCTTCGATTAGCCTGGGCCAGCAAGCCACCCTGCGTGATGTCTTCGGAGTGGTGATAATACTGCTCCTGCTGATCGCCCCCGCTTTGACGATGCGCCTCCTTTCGGAGGAGTCGCGCACCGGCACGCTGGAGCTGCTCCTCACCGCCCCGGTCAAGGACTGGGCGGTGGTGCTCGGTAAGTTCCTCGGAGCGTTCGTCCTGTACGCCGCTATGATGCTGCTCACGATCGCCTACCCGCTCCTCCTGGTGCTCTACAAGGGCAACCCGGATTGGGGGCCTATATGGAGCGGCTACCTGGGGCTGCTGCTCGTCGGCATGCTCTTCCTGTCGGTGGGCCTCTTCGCCTCGGCTCTCACCTCCAACATGATGGTGTCCGCCGTGATCGCCTTCGTGCTCTTGCTGCTCCTGTTCGTGATCAGCCAGTTGAGCCAGAACGTCGGTCCGGGCCTGGGCGATTTTCTGACTAAGATATCCGTCGGGCAGCGGTTCGACCCGTTTCAGCGCGGGGTAGTTGACCTTCGCGACATTGTCTTCTTCGTTAGCGTTTCGGCGCTTGTGCTTTTCCTGACGGTGCAGGTTGTCGAGGCCAGGAGGTACCGGGCATGACCGCTCGTCGCCAACTGATCGCGACCATATTCGGCTTCGCGGCCATCGGGTTCGCGATCCTCGCGCTCATCTACTGGGTCGCGATTCTTAGCTTCAACGGCATCGACCGCATCCTTCAGATCTTCTTGATTGCGGCCATCGTTAGCTTCAGCATCTACTTGCTCGCCTCCCCTGAGGCCGTTGGGCAGGCCGCGAGCAGACGCAGTAACAGGCTCACGGCTAACGCCCTTGTCGTCTCCCTCGTGGCCCTGGCTATTGCGTTCTTCTTGAACATTATCGCCGAAAGCGCCCCTGCCGTGCGTGCCGACTGGACCGCGGGCCAGACCTTCACCCTCTCCGACCAGACCAAGTCGGTCCTTAAGGAACTCGACACTCGCAATATGTCGGTAAACGCGGTGGCTTTCTTCAGCTCTCGCGCTCCCGGCGCGACCAGCGAGCAGCAAATCCGCGACCTCCTTAAGGAGTATGCGTCCTACTCCACCAAGCTCAGGTACGAGGTGGTGGACCCCGATGTTGATCGCTTCCGGGCCAACCAGTATGGCATAACCCGCGTGGGCAGCGTGGTATTCGACAACGGCACCAAGCGCGAGATCGCGCAGAACGTGGCCGAAGCCGACTTCACGGGCGCGCTCGTGCGGCTCATGCAAACGGGCACGAAAACCGTTGCCTTCATGACCGGCCACGGAGAGCGGAACACCGCGGGCACGGACCAGAACGCCTACACGCAGGTCAAGGACGCCGTCGTCAAGGACAATTACAACACCATAACCTGGAACCTGGCTGTTACCCCTACGATCCCTATAAGTGACGTTTCGGTGCTGATAATCGCCGAGCCCACCCAGGCATATAACGCCAACGACCTCCAGGCCGTGCAGAAGTACGTCGACGGGGGCGGGCACCTGATGCTCCTCCTCGACCCCGAAATGCCCGCTCCAGTCCTCCAACAGTTCAAGCCTATGCTCGCCAAGTACGGCGTGACGCCGGTGCAGGGTGCGGTGGTCGACCAGGCTAGCAACTATACGCGGATGGGTGTGGGTGTGGTGCTCGTGACCAGTTACCCATCGAGCAGCGACATCACGAGCGACCTACAAAAGAACCAACTCACAACCGTCTTTCCCCTCTCGATGGGCCTCAAGCCGCCCACGTCCACGGTTGGCGGTATGCAAGCCACGTCGATTATCCAGTCCTCGAGCGGGTCGCTGGGCGACCAACCTTCAAGCTGGCTGGAGACTGACCTCCAGGCGCAGACTGTCAACTACGATGCGAGCAAGGACATCCAGGGCCCCGTGAGCATGGCGGTGACCATCGCCCCCACCGACGACACCACTTCTACCAACACACTAAAGACTCGGCTCGTTGTATACGGCGATGCCGACTTCGCCAGCGATTCGTGGATACAGCTGAACGTGACCAACCTCGACCTATTCGCGAACTCCGTCTCCTGGCTCGCGGGAGCGAATGAGCTTGTGTCGATCAGGGCCAAAGCTGCTGACGCGCCGAGGACTGTAACGCTCAGCACGGGCCAGCAGTCGGTGCTCTTCTTCAGCACGGTCATAGGGCTGCCGCTGCTCGTGCTCCTCCTGGGTGGCTTTATCTGGTGGAGGAGACGGTAGGCATGGAGCGATACCGTACCACCATCATCCTGGTTGCCGTGTTGCTCGTCCTCGCCGGGGTCGCCTACCTGCTCAACAACAAACCGGGCACCGGCAGCGGCGAGGGGGTGGGAACCCCCACCGTGGACGCCTCCAAATATGTCTGGCAAGAGAGCAGCGCTGTCGATTCAATTGACGTTATCAGCGGCACCAAGCACGTCAGCCTGAGGAAGGACATCACGTCCACCATCTGGTCCCTGATCGCCCCGATCCAGGGCGACGCCGATGCCTACAGCGTTGACAGCGAGGCCACAGCGCTCCAGAACCTGCAAGCCCTAACCGTGCTCACTTCCGCCACCGATCTGTCCCAGTACAGCCTGGACAAACCGGCGATGCAGGTACTTATCCGAGCAGGTGGAGACAAGCCCACAAAGCACACCCTCCTCGTCGGCACCACCACAATCGACGGCGCGGGCTACTACGTCAAGGAGTCCGATAAGGCCCCGGTCTATGTCGTGAGCAACACCACCATCGAGCCGCTGCGTAGCTGGTTGGATACGCCCCCCAAGGCGCAGCCTACGGCGACGCCGCTACCGATTACGGTCGTCCCCCCAACGGCAACCAAATCAATCACGGCCACGGGTACCCTTACAGTCACTCTGCCCATATCGGGAACGCCCACGTCTCCAGCGACCTCACCGATCACCTCGACCGGCCCGGGCGCTGCCAATCCCACGACCCCTGTTGCCTCACCTACAAGCGGGCAATAGCACCGGACTGATACAAAACAACAAGGCCGCCGGAACTGCCGGCGGCCTTGTTGTTTTGTTTGGCTCTCTTATGCGAGGTAAGGCCTGTACTCGGTGGCGAAGCGTTTGGGGATGCGTCCTGTAATGCGGGTTCCGCCGCCGGTGTGCTCCTCATGCTCGATGATGCCCCTCTCGTGGAAGAGCGCTACCATCTCGCTCTGGTCATAAGGGATCATAACAGTCACAGGCTGCCAGGAGGCGCCCAGCGTGCCCTGTATGCGCTCCAGCAGCGTTTCAAGACCCCAACCCCTGGCGGCTGATACCGGAACGAAGTCCGGGCCGAGGTCGAGGTCCTGTGCCACCCTGGCAGCGACCGCAGAGCCTTCGGCTGACGAACCGTTATCCTTACCACCATCGTCCCTCGTCCCTCGTCCCTCGTCCTGAAACAGCCTGTCTATCTTGTTCAGCGCGGTGACCCGGGGCTTGTCCGCAACGCCCAACTCTTTGAGCACGCTTTCGACCGTTTGCGCTTGTTCCTCGGCGTTGGGGTGGGTGATATCCACCACGTGGAGCAGCACATCGGCGTCCTGGATCTCCTCCAGCGTGGCCCGGAAGGCGGCAACCAGCTGGGTCGGCAGTCGCTGGATGAACCCCACCGTATCGGTGAGCAGCACCTCATGGCCGTCGGGGAGTTGCAATTGGCGCGTCGTGGGGTCGAGCGTGGCGAATAGCACGTTGGCCGCCAGTACCTGGGCGTCGGAGAGGGCATTGAGCAGTGTCGATTTGCCCGCGTTGGTGTAGCCTACCAGGGCTACCACGGGCACCCCGGCTCGCCGCCGCTTCTGGCGGTAAAGCTCCCGGTGATCGTGTACTTCCTTCAGGTCATCCTTGAGCTTGGCGATGCGCTCTCTCGACCGCCTGCGGTCAACTTCCAGCTGCGTCTCGCCCGGCCCACGCAGGCCAACGCCGCCCACTCCCTGCCGGGAAAGGTGGGTCCACATCCTCGTCAGTCGTGGTAGGCGGTACTCAAGCTGGGCAAGCTCCACCTGTAGGCGGCCCTCCCTGGTGCGCGCGTGCCTGGCGAAGATGTCGAGTATGAGTCCGGTGCGGTCGAGGATTTTGGTATCCAGTTGCTCCTCGAGGTTGCGCTGCTGGCCGGGTGTCAATTCCTCGTCAAAGAGCACCAGGTCGGCCGCGAGTTCCTCCCTTAGCGCCCTGATCTCCTGCACCTTGCCTTTGCCCACGAACGTTGCCGCGTTGGGCCCCGACACCTTCTGAGACACGTGGCCGAGTACCTCGACACCCGCGGTGGCGGCAAGCTGCTCAAGCTCCGCCAGGGAATCCTCGGCGCTCCACACCTGATCCCTCGTCTCGATCGCTACCATGATCGCTTTCTCGATAGGCGCCTTTGTTTCGTAAGTTCGACTGCTTATGGCTTATGCTCCTGTTCTCTAACAATCACCTGGCCGTGCGCATGCTAGCTGCCCGCCGCAACCTTCTCCTTTAGTTTGAAAGTCGAAAACCGCCTGCACGCATCTTCCACTTCGGCGTCGCTCACGGTCATGGACAACCTGATGTACCCCTCGCCCTGTGCGCCGTAACTCGTGCCCGGTGTCACCACGATCCCCGTGGCGGCAAGCAACTGCTCGGCGAACTCCTTGGAGGTGTAGCCTGCGGGCACCCGGCCCCACAGGTAGAGGCTCGCCTTGGGCCGGGGCGCGCTCACGCCTAGCAATTCGAGCGCCGCGCACAGCTTGTTTCGCCGCTCCTCGTAGATTTTGTTCCGCTCCGGTATCCACGATTGGTCGCCGGTTAGCGCGGCTACGGCGGCGTCCTGAATAGCGCCGTATATCCCCGAGTCGATGTTGGTCTTGATCCGGCCCAGCACCTCGATTATCTCCGGGTTGCCGACCACCATCCCTATCCTCCAGCCTGCCATCGAATAGGTCTTGCTGAGGGAGTTGAACTCCACGCTGACATCCTTGGCCCCCGGCACCTCGAGTATAGAGGGCGCCATGTAGCCGTCGAACGCCAGGTCGCTGTAAGGGTTGTCGTGTGCGATGATCACGTCGTGCCGCCTGGCCCAACTCACGGCCCGGTCGAAGAACTCCAGGTCAGCCACCGCTCCCGTTGGATTGTTCGGGTAGTTTAGCCACAGGACCGTGATAGGCTGGGTCGAGTGATGCTCAACCGCCTCCAGGTCGGGCAGCCAGCCATTCTCCTCGCTTAGCGGGAGTGTCCGAATTATCCCGTCGGCCATGATGGTGCCAAACTTGTAAGTGGGGTACGATGGATCAGGAACGAGGGCGGCCTTGCTGCTGTCGACCAACGCGACAGCGAGGTTGGCTATGCCCTCCTTCGACCCTATCAGAGGCAGTACCTCTGTATCCGGATCGAGGTCGACCCCGAAGCGCCCACCGTACCAGTCGGCAATGGCCCTGCGCAACGCGGGCTTGCCAAAGTAGTCGGGGTAGCGCGAATTGCGGGGGTCACGCACCGCCTCGCACATAGTGTCCAGCAGTGGATCGGGGGTGGGTATGTCCGGGTCGCCCATCCCGAAATTGATAACCTGGATACCTGAAGCTCGCATCTCCGCGATCCTCTTGGCTTGAAGGGCGAAAACGTAGGGGGGCAACTTCTCGATGCGGTTCGCGAACCTCATGTGTAGTCTCTCCTTGCGATGCATAAGTTGACGCCAGGGGCTCTCGTAGCCCGTTCAATCTTAGGTCTAATTATACCGCACTGGGGGGATGTGTAACAGCGCCATCCAACGCCGTGATCGCGCTTACTCATTCCCCCTACCCCTTCCGGCCCAGCACCGTTCGTGCCTTGGACGCGCATGATTATGCCCTGAACATGCCCTGAACCGCCTGGTTAGTGCTCTTTCAGTTCGCCTTGCAAGAACCGGTCGACCAACTCCAGCGCCTCCGGAGCCGGGTCGCTCGCGGTGACCTCCAACCATATCGCATCGTGCGCGCGCCTGAACCAGTTGGCCTGGTGGCGGGCGAATGCGTGCGTGTCCCACTTGATCCTCTGGCGAGCCTCTTCCAACGTAGCCCGGCCGAGCAAGTATTCGCCTATCTGCCGGTATCCCAGGCCGCTCATCGAGCGCAGGTCGAACGAGTAGCCTCTCTCGTGCAGGCCGGCAACTTCCTCGACAAGGCCCGAGGCGATTTCGCGGTCCACGCGGTCGTCGATGCGCCGGTAAAGTTCCTGCCGCTCGCATTTCAGCCCGATCAACAGGTTCCGGAAGGGAGGTGATGCCGACTTGCCCTGCTGCTCGCTGATCGGCCGGCCTGTGACCGCTATTACCTCCAATGCCCGGATGATCCTCCGCGCGTTCGTTGGCAGGATCTTCTCTGCTGCGGGCGGGTCCAGTGCCGCTAGCCTTGCGTGCAACGCGTCCGGCCCATACTCCGCGACCTCGCGCTCCAGGTCACCACGCAGTTGCAGGTCCGGTTCCACCCTGGGCAGGAACCAACCTTCGATAACAGCGTTCACGTAAAGGGGCGTGCCGCCGGCGAGGATGGGCACGCGTCCCCTGGCCCACACCTCGGGTATCACCTGCCCCGCACCGTCCTGGTACATCGCAAGCGTGTACGCCTCGTCGGGGTCGACAAGGTCGATCATGTGGTGCCTCACCCTGCGCTGCAGCTCCGCTGGTGGCTTGTCGGTGCCTATGTCCATGTAGTGGTATACCTGCCGAGAGTCGGCTGTGACTATTTCGCCCCTCACCGCCTCCGCGACCTTAATTGCGAGTGCGCTCTTGCCAGAGGCCGTTGGCCCGATTATTGTTATGACTAATTGGTCCGCCGAGCCACGCATGGGGAGATTATACACGCCGGCCGCGGCTTCTTGCCCTTGTGGGGGCGCTTTGCTACAATGGCAACTGGCTAGTCAAAGGAGTCCAATAACTGTGCATTTCATCTCCAGCGTCTTCAAGGCCGCCATTGCCCTCGCGATGATGGTAGCGGTCATCCTGGTAGCTGTGCTGCTTTTCACGTCCGTGAACCTTCGCTTCTCTTCCGACACGGCTGGCGCCAACCCAGGCGCTAACCCAACTAAGACGGCTCAGAAAGTAATGTTCACCGTCCAGCCCGGCCAGAGCGTTGCCACCATCGCCGACAATCTGAAGTCAGAGGGCATTATCGATTCGCCCACCTGGTTTCGCTTGCGCCTCAAGCTCAGGGGCGATGAAAGCGCGCTGAAAGCCGGCCGCTTCCAGGTCACGCCCGGCATGGATGTCGATGGCCTCATAGACCTGCTTACCACATCCCCGACCGAGCTCGGAGTGCGCTTCACGGTCATCGAGGGGACGCGCATCGGCGAGATAGCCGACAAGCTCGCGGGTGAGGGAATCGTCGATGCCGCCACCTTCAACAAGCTCGCGGGTACCGCCGAGGGTGCCGCCCAATACCAGGATGATTTCCTGAATGCCGCGGGTAAGCCCGCCAACCAGGGCCTCGAGGGTTATCTATTCCCCGACACGTACGAAATCAAGCAGAACTCGGGCGACAATTCCGACGCGGTCATAAAGAAGATGCTCGGCACCCTGGAGGCAAAATTCACGCCTGATATGCTCCAGCAGATCAAAGACGGGCAGAAAAGTATTCACCAAGTGCTCACCATCGCCTCCATCGTGCAGCGCGAGGGCCTGGTGAAAGAGGAGCTACCCACCATCGCCGCCGTCTTCTGGAACCGCCTCGACAGGGGGATGCGCCTCGACGCCGACCCGACCACGCAGTTCGCCCTCGGCAAATCGGGCGAGTGGTGGCCGAGCCTGGACAAGTACATCCAGCAGGGCCACGCACTCGGCGACCTGGACAACCCCTACAACACCTACCGTATCCCTGCCATGCCGCCGGGCCCCATATCCAACCCCGGCCTCGACGCCATCCAGGCCGCCATCTCCCCTGCCAAGAACGAATACCTGTACTTTGTCGCCAAGGGAGACGGCAGCGGCACGCACCTCTTCGCCCGCACCCTCGAAGAGCAGGAGCAGCACCGCGCAGAGGTCGGTAACAAGTAGCTCAAGGGTCCAGGGTCCTCCCTGCAGGGGTCTGGGGTGTCCCCAGTAATGAATGGGGTGCAGGGGCCGCCCTGCCGGGGGCTTGGGGGATTGGAGCCCACTCTCTCCTTAGTTTCACCTTATGGATGGTTTGCCCCGCGACTGGTTCCTCTGCGGCCAACCGCCAGGTTAAATCACAAGAAGCTCTGCGGCCAACAGAGCTTCTTGTTCGGGGAGGGAAGGAGGAGATATGTCAGTTTTAGGGTTGACCGGCTAATACTCGACCGGCCTATTCATTTTGTCTCTTTTGTGCTCCCGATATGGGAGGATTTATTGCTTAGGATTTAACGGAAGCGCACCATACGACGACCGCGGCTAGGTCCCATTCCCTATCTTCTTGTTGCTACCAGTGCCCTACTGGCTTGGTGCGCTCCCGTTTACATTCTCATTATGGCACGCCAACGTTAAAACATCCTTAGACCTATATTAATGTTTGATGAGAGTTCAAGGAAGCCCGCCCCGCTCTGATCGCGGGGCGGGCTTCCTTGATGGAGGAGGGAGGATATGGCTTTTCTATCCGTTATTGACGTTTACGCTGGGCTCGCCTGTAGTCGTGGTTGTTGAGGTCACCCCACCCGCGGGCGGCACGTTGACCGTAACCCCTCCTGCCTCGGTTCCGGTTGGCGCGTTAACGTTGACGCTCTCCGGCGCGGGCACGGCTGCCGGCTGGGTCTGGGTTGTCGTCGTGACGGTCTGCTCTGTAGCAGGGGCCGGCGTTGGTTGGGCGGTCGTGGTGGACGTTTGTTCGGTCCTGGTTACTCTTTCGACCATAGTTTGGCTCCTTTCAGCAATTGGGCGCGGATTGCTGCTCGTGTCGAGCAGTGCGCGCTTCGTGCTGCCCCCACAAAATGCACGAACCATGCCACCGGTTGCCCTCTAGAAAACGCGCGCCCCCGGCTCGACCCTCCTCTCCGGCTGCAAAAGTATCACCGCGCCCTGCCGGGCCACTCCATCCGAGGGCAGGCCCAGCACCAGCACCTCCGACGAGAAACCGGCGATCCGTCTTGGTGGAAAGTTCACCACCGCCACAACCTGTCTCCCCACCAGCTCCTCCGGCCCATAGAACGCCGTCAACTGGGCCGAGGATTGCTTCACCCCCAAGGGCCCAAAGTCTATCCTCAGCTTATAAGCTGGCTTGCGAGCGTCCGGGAACGGCTCGCACCCGACGATCACTCCCGCTCTAATATCCAGCTTGTCAAAATCCTCGATCCACGCCTCCCTAGGCGCCCTGTCAAACTGCTCGTCCAACGCACACCTCACACATGCTGATTTGAGAACTTGCCCCTCCCGAGGGCTAGAACCGTTATGAT
>JBJMMB010000213.1:0-11794 GCA_045805005.1 Chloroflexia bacterium | reverse complement strand
CTGGTAATCCTCTGTTCCCGGCCCCGGCCGCTTCCTCGCATGTGTGCCACTACATGCTATTTGCCTTGAGGAGTGCAGGGATCCCCCTGCTGGGGCCCCGGGGGATGTCCCCAAAACCCCTTCCCTAGGTCCACATCTGCGTGTCACCACCCAGATGTGGACAATCTACTTGAAGTACCACTGGGCCGCGTTCCAGGTTTGGGCAAACGAGGTGTTCGTGGTTTTCTTGTTCTGCAGGTTGCTCCTGAACACTTCGATGTTCAAACGCTGGACCAGAGGGATCACGGCGATGTCGTTCATCATCTCTACCTGGGCGGTCGCCGAGGCTTCCGCGACCACCTTCGGATCCAGGTCCGAGCTGAACGTCTGGTTGGCCTGCGTTACCTTCGCGTTCTTGTACTGCTGCCTGTTGGGCAGACCGGAGTTGTCTTCGGTGCGCGCCCTGTTCGCGTCCCAGGGGCTGAAGTCGGTGGTCGAGGTCTGGGTGTAAGCGAATTGGCACAGCTTGCAGGTACCCTTGGCTATTGGGCCCTGTGGGTCGAAGAACTCGCCCGCCGTGTACTGCTTGAGCACGGCGTCCACGCCCAACTGCTTCAGGTCATCCTGCACCAGGGTCTGCATGGCTATGCGCGTCGAGTTGTTGGTTGTCGCGTACTCGAAAGATAGCTTCTGGCCGTTCTTGGCGCGGATTCCGTCGGAGCCCTTCACCCAGCCCGCCTCATCGAGCAGCCTGTTAGCGGCGGCCCGGTCGAACGGGTAGGTGGGGAGCTTGTACTTGGCGGCGAGGTCGGGATAGTTCTTGGCGAAGTCCGGGTTCTCCAGTGAATGCCTCACCAGAGGCGGCACCGGGCCGTTTACTGCCTTGGTCTGCCCTTTCCATACCACGTTCACGATTCGCTGCCGGTCGATGCCGCGGATGAAGGCTTCGCGCACCCTCTTGTCGGCGAACGGTGGGTAGTCAAAGTAGAAGTCGATGTGCTCCCAGGAGGCGTACGGTACGTTATCGATGGTCACTCCGTTGGCCTTCAGGTCGTCCGACTGAGCCGGGGGCACCACGATGGCCTCACCGTGGATCATATCGATGTCACCCGACTTGATCTGCTGGTAAGAGCTATCAAGCGATACGCCCTCTTTGATGAGGATCTTCTTGAGGAGCGGCTTGTCGGTCAGGTTGTAATTCTCGTTCTGGACCAGGAGCATTTCAACACCTGCCGTCCAGTGGTCGACCCTGAAGGGGCCGTAACCGATGGGAGCGCGGGAGAAAGAGCTGTCCTGGACCTTGTTGGGGTCGATCTTGCTCAGCACGTGCTGAGGGTGAACCGTCTCGAACAGGAAGTAGACGGGCGCTACCACCGGCTTGCCCGTGGTCAGGAACACCTGCGCCCAACCGTAGGACGTCTTGTCGGTCTTGGGGTCGTTGTACTTGGCGGTGACTTCCCTGTTGGACATGTAGTTGAACAGCACCGTGTATTTGTCGGGGTTGTCCACGCTCGACAATTTCAAGAACTCGGTGGGATCGGCAGTGTGGTCGTCCAGGGTGAATTTGTACGAGAAGACCACGTCGTTGGAGGTAACCTCCACGCCGTCAGACCACTTGATTCCGGGGCGCAGCTTGAACTTGACCACTAGGTGGCGGTCGGCGCCCGTACCCACAAAGAACGCGCCGCCGTTCTCCACGGTCGGAACGTACCACGGGAGCAGCGGGAAGTAATTCTCCTTGTCGTCGCCATAAATGAGAGCATCGTTGAAGGTAATCATATGCAGGTGCCTGACCGCGGTCACTGTGCCTTCCTCGATGCCCATGAGGCTGCCGGGCTCCTGGGCCGTGGCGGCGACCATCGTGTCCTTGCTGCTCGTCACGCCCTTGGGCGGGGCAAACGGCAGGTTGGCGGCGGGAATGGGCTGGGTCTTATACTGCTGGACGCCAAGGAGGCCCAATTCCACCTCATAGGGGGCGGCCTTCTCCGGGTGTAGCTCGAAGCGGTTGCGCTCGAAATACTGCACCGTGTACGTCTTGCCATCCGTGGCCGATATCTCCTGGAACTGCTCGCTGAGGGGGAAGCCGAACTGCTTGAGGCCTCCATACCTGTTCCAGTATTCCAGGATCTTGCCCGATACCGAGTGGCGCGTCTCCTGGAACCATACCTTCGTCTGGTTATTTACGTCCGCAGGCTTGTCGATCCCCACGAAGGGCACGTCTGCTACGTTGCGCACTTTCTTGGTGGCGGGGTCGAGCGTGCCGCGCCCTTCCGTCAGCGAAACCCCCAGGAGGCCGAGGAGCACGTCGTAGGGGGCCTTGTTCTCTGGGTGGGCCTCGTAGCGAGCGCGCTCGAACCACTGGGTGTCATAGGTCTTGCCATCCGTAAGTGATATTTCAGCACGGCGGTCAGTTATCGGCAAACCATTCACATAAACGTTATTCTGCTCGGAGCCTTGAGAGCTCCACACCTCCAGGAAGCGCCCTGCCACGGCGTGCCCGTTGATGGTGCGGGAACTGCCCTGGGCGGCAGCCTGCCGGGCGCCCGCCGGGGCGATTGACGCCACCATAGCCCCAATCACAGTCAAATAAAGGGCTATGCGGCCAACACCACGCTTTGACTTAAACATATATCCTCCTACCTTAGCATTTGCATAGCATCGAGCCGCGAGGGCGGGCTCGGTGGAAATAGTGCGTATTGCGTATTGCGTATTGCGTATCGTCTGCGCGGCCGGCCTGGGGAGCAGCGCTAACTGCCCTTCCTCCCCTACGCAGTGCGGAATACGCAATAGGACTTGCAATAGGACTTGCAATACAGGACAAGCAATGGGCATAGAGCGAATCGTCTCCCTGGTGCCTGCTCCGCCGGGCCCCGGACGCCCAGCCTCGAGCAGGTAAGAGGGCCTCGTATCACCCCCTTTCTTTTGGTAAAGTGATAGATGGTATTCTCAGGTGCGAGTGGCGGTGCTTCAGGCAAGTCGGATCGTGGCGTGCTCTAAGAGCCCTGTGTGCATACGTGCGCACACGGTACCACGTTTAATGCCTGAATTAAGTCAGATTAAGGGGATTTCGTTGAGTGCGGTTTACTGTTCTCTGCCCTTCGTATATATACACACCGATTCGGGGTTCGAGGTTCATTCCCGGGGTGAGGGGTCAGGGCTCTCTTGCTCAAAGTGACACCGCTCCGGCATCATTTTACGTATGGTTTATTAGGGGCAAGGGTGCTGCCTTATCACCAATAGAGTATCATAGCACTGCAATACGCCGGAGTAGGCTCACAGAGGTAATAGCCATGAAGCCTGACGTTGAGGGTGAGTTCGTTGCGAGCATTATTGAGAGGCAACCAGACACACCGCGCTCTCTTCCCAAAGGTAGCCTGCGCAAGCTCTGCTTGTCATCGCCCAATTCCCGCTACATACTGTTTGTGGCCCTCTTTGTGTCATCGCTTGAGGGTATGATCTTTTTCTTGCAACTCCACCCAGATCCCTATCCTACTAGTACTGCTATGCTAAAAGCCCTGGGTGCCATCCTAATCCTGATCATGCTTGCTGTTCCGCCAGCGATAGCGCTCCGGCTTAGGCATACGATTGAATACGGGGTCAGTACAATAGGGAGAGTTGAAGCTATGCTATACCAGGAAAAGGGATCCCCCAGTACATACGCCGGCATGAGCAACGGTGCCATAAGGCCCACCATATCCTACAGCGTCAACGGCGTCCAGCATACCGCACAGCGGTTCCTGGACCGGCCCTGGGTGCGCGACGTGCAGCCGGGCACCGAGTTGCACTTGCTGGTAGACCCCGACAAATCGACCATACTCTACGTAGTGGGCATCGCCGCGCAACCCGCGCAATCCCCCGAGCCTAATCCTCCTAGACACTTTTGGGCACGCCGCTCATGAAGCCTGACGTTGAAGGTGAGTTCGTTGCGAGCATAATTGAGAGGCAACCAGACACACCGCGCTCTCTGCCGAAAGGTAGCATGCGCAAGCTCTACTTCTCGTCGCCTAATTCGCGCTTTGGTGTCTTTGCGGCCCTCTTTTTCGCAGTGCTTGACGGTATGATCTTTTACTTAGAGCCCCATCCAGATCCCTACCCTAGTAGCACAATGTTTGGTAAGGTCCTGGGTGGTATACTAATCTTGGTTGCGCTTGCTGGTCCATTAGTAATAGCACGCTGGCTCGAGCGCGCGATTCAATGCGGAGTTAGCATGGTAGGGAAAGTTGAGACCCTGCAATACCAGGAAAAGGGATCCCCCAGTACATATGCGGGTATGAGCAACGGTGCCATAAGGCCCACCATGTCCTACAGTGTCAACGGCGTCCGGCATACCGCACAGCGGTTCCTGGACCGGCCCTGGGTGCGCGACGTGCAGCCGGGCACCGAGTTGCACTTGCTGGTAGACCCTGAGAACTCCAAGCTTCTATACGTGGTGGGCATCGCCGCGCAACCCGCGCAATCCCCCGACGCTAATCCTCCCAAGCACCTATGGGCACGCCGCTCCTGACGCCTGACCTTTAACCTGGGTTCGTGGCGGGTGTCATGTCCCTCGCATCTCCCCCACCGCCTCGGCCCATTCCTCCTCCCGCTCGCCTGCGGTAAAGGGCAAGTACAACGAAGCCCGGTCCAGCAGCCCCATATAGCGGGCATGGAGGGCGCGGGCCGCATCAGCCAACGTGTCCCCCTCGACTGCGATCTCGGCGAGCATCTCGTCGGTGACCTGGGTCGGCATATCGTCCCACCGGCTCCGGCGGGCCAGGCGGCTTAGCTGTGCCCCCTGGGCTTCCCAGCCGTGAAGTTCGAGCACCGCGCTGTAGTTGGGCGTGGAGGCGTAGAAGGCCACGTGGCGGCGGACCGCCTCGCGCTGCCTGTCGCGCTCCTCACCCCGGCCCACTATGGCGAAAACCGCGGTGGTCAACTGGAAGTCACCTCGCTGCCGGCCCCCGGCGGCCAGTCCCTCTTCGACGGCGGGCAGCACCGCTTCTCTCAGGTAGCGGGTCGTGTGAAATGGGTGGGCGTGGAGGCCCTGGCACACCTCGCCCGCCAGGCGGCAAAGGATCGGGTTGACGCCCGCGATGAATATAGGCGGCTCGGGGTTCGGGAAGGGCAAGGGGCCGGGATCGAAGAAGGGGGTCATGAGCTTCAGCGTGTAAAACTCGCCCTGATAGCGCAACGGCTCCTGGGTCTGCCAGCACCTCCACACGGCCCTTACCGCCCCTATGTAGTCGCGGAGCCTGGCCGCAGGCGCATCCCAATGCACGGCGAAGCGCCTCTCGATATGGGCCTTCACCTGGGTGCCCAGACCAAGGATGAAGCGCCCGTCGCTTGCCCGCGCCAGGTCCCAGGACGAGTAAGCCGTAATTGTTGGGCTGCGTGGGAAGGCCACCGCGATAGCCGTGCCCAGGCTAATGCGCGAGGTTGTGAGCGCCGCCGAGCCGAGCATCAGGAAAGGGTCGTGCTTGGTTTCGGCAACCCACGCCCCATCAAACCCAACTCGCTCCGCTGCCTCGGCCGCCAGGGCCGCGCTGCGCAGATCGAGCGGCTCGATCGATGCGTCAAAGTACATAAACTGCAACTCCCTGGCGCATATCTTACACCATCAGGATCAGGGGTGCGCTGTCCGGGGGTTAGGCGCCAGGATCTGCCTATAATCTCCCGACCCCCGACCCCCGACCCCCGACCCCCGGACAGCGCCTCTGGCATGCTTCCTGCGATACGAGCTTCCATAGTTTGTTCGCGGGGGGCCTTACTTCAACTATTACACACAAAGGAGTGAACAAACCACATGAAGAAGACAGTCTCGCTGGCGCTGGTCGTTATGGCGTTGCTTGCCCTATCGAGCGCGGGCGTTTACGCGCGTCCCACCGGCCAGGTGGGCACAAACGTTGGCACGATAACGCTTACAGAGCAAAACGGCTCGGGTGAGAACGGCGGCGCCACGCTTACCGGCACCGACACCCAACTGACGGTATCCATAGAGGTTGCCAACGGCACCTCAGTACCGCAGCCCGCCCACATCCACAAGGGCACATGCGCCAACCTCGACCCATCGCCTCTCTACCCGCTCAACAACGTCGTCAACGGCAGATCGGAGACCACGCTCCCCATCACCCTGGGCGACCTCGTGGGTGGGGAATACGCCATCAACGTCCACAAGTCGGCGGCGGAGGCCAGTGTTTACGTCTCTTGCGGCGACCTCAGCACGCTGACTCGTGCAGGCGGCACCCAGGGAGGCACCTCCGGCGGCACCACCCCCGGCATGCCGACCACCGGCCGTGGCGACCAGGCCCCTCCTCCGGAGCTAATAGTCCTGCTGTTCCTTGGGATGATCGTCACGGGCTTAAGGTTCATACGCCGGCCCTCTTAACCCCCAATCAAAAAGCCTTCCCTTGCCGTGTGGCAAGGGAAGGCTTTTTGATTCTTGCTTGCTTACTTTCGCACTCGCCGCCTCGCCAGCAACCGGGTTGAGCTGCCCGCGCAAACCAGGCTGAAGGCCAGCGTCATCATCAGGTCCCAGAAGCCTGCGTCGTCCATCGGAGTGCGCCTGCCGGCGCCCGTCTCGGGCAAATACCGGGCCCCGGGGCTTTCCATGCCCGTGCTGTCGCCGGAGGACTGCCCGGTCGTATCCTGGATCCCTTGCTGCCCGCCGGTGGTGCTCGATGTTGTCCCCACCGTAGATATAGGTGTCGCTGCCGGCTTATCGCTTGTGGCCGTCTGCGTCGTGGCAGTGGGCGAAGGGGTGTCGAACGATACATCGGTCTTCGTCTGCTGGATAGGGGTGGGCGTAGAGGTAGGCGTGTCGGTTTCCTGGCTGGGCGGAGTTGCCTCTTGCGTCCTCACCTTCGTAGGTGTACGACGCGGGGGCGTTGCTTCGATCGCCTGCCCGGTAGCCGTGGGTGTGAGAGTGGGCGTATTGGTCGGAGGCACCGGAGTGCTCGTGGCCGTAGGCGCGAGCGGCGTATTGGTAGCCGTGCTGCTCGGTGCGACTACCGGTGTGTCGGTCACCGTAGCAATGACCGTAGCAGTGGCACTAGCCGTAGCAGTGGCAGTGGCACTAGCCGTAGCAGTGGCGGCTTCCTCCGTGGCGGTCGCTGTAGGTCCAACCGGCGTCTGAGTTACGGTAGCGGTCTCCGTAGGCGTGTCGGTGGCCGTAGCTGTAGGAGGCAGTGGGGTATTCGTAAGCGTAACCGTAGGCGAGTTGGTGGGCGTAGGGGTAAGGGTAGGCGTGTCGGTGGAGGTCGGCGAATCGGTGGGCGTAACAGTAGGGGTACTTGTCCAGGTGCTGGTGGACGTGTTAGTTGGCGTCTCGGTGGGCGTAACAGTAAGGGTGCTGGTCGGACTGTTAGTGGGCGTGTCGGTCGGAGTAATGGTAGGGGTGATGGTGGGCGTATCGGTAGGAGTATTTGTCCAGGTATTGGTCGAGGTAGCTGTCGGCGTGCTGGTAGCCGTATCGGTTGGGGTAACAGTTGACGTGTCGGTCGGGGTGTCAGTTGAAGTGTTGGTATTGGTAGGCGTATCCGTGGGCGTGTAAGTAGGCGTGTTCGTTGGAGTATCGGTTGGGGTGTTGGTAGGTGTGTTAGTGTGTGTATTGGTCGGGGTATCGGTTGGGGTAGAAGTAGGAGTGTCAGTAGGTGTATCGGTTGGGGTGTTGGTAGGTGTGTTCGTCGGAGTATCGGTGGGTGTGCTGGTGGGCGTATCCGTTGGAGTACTTGTCCAGGTACTGGTCGAGGTATTTGTCGGAGTGTTAGTTGGAGTATTTGTCCAGGTGCCGGTGGGACTGTTGGTTGGCGTGTCGGTGGGAGTTACGGTACGTATGTGAGTGGGACTGTTAGTCGGCGCATCGGTCGGAGTAAAGCTAGGGGTGCTCGTGGGCGTATCCGTAGGGGTATTTGTCCAGTTATTGGTAGGTGTGTTCGTCGGAGTATCGGTGAGGGTAAGGGTAGGCGTGGCGGTATGTGTGTCGGCGGGAGTTGCGGTATGTGTATGAGTGGGGGTGTTAGTTGGCGTATCGGTCGGGGTGTCCGTAGATGTGGGAGTGTCAGTAGGAGTATTGGTAGGGGTGTCGGTTGGGGTATTTACGGGGGTCTCAGTGGGTGTAGCAGTAAAGGTGTTTGTGGGGGTCTCGGTTGGCGTATCGGTTGGCGTGTTGGTGCTTGTGGCTGTGGCAGTATTGGTCGGGGTATCGGTAGACGTGTGCGTAGATGTGGGAGTGTCGGTAGGAGTGTCGGTGGGGGAATAGGTTGGTGTACTCGTGGCGGTATGAGTATGCGTGGCCGTAGCCGTATCTGTTGGGGTACCAGTCGGCGTAGGGGTGTGGGTGCTTGTGGGTGTATATATGGGTGTATCAGTAGGTGTGTTCGTAGGCGTATCGGTGCTTGTGACTGTGGAGGTGTTAGTCGGCGTATCGGTCGGGGTGTCCGTGAAGGTAGGCGTGGCCGTATTGGTCGGGCTATGAGAAGGCGTGTCGGTCGCTGTAAGGGTGGGCGTACCGGTGGCCGTGTTCGATGGGCTGTTGGTGGGAGTGCTGGTGTAAGTATGGGTAGCTAGGTTCGTCGGCGTGCTCGTGCTGGCGGTACTTGTAGCGGTACTTGTAGCGGTATAGGTAGCCGTGCTCGTGTGCGTGCTGGTCGCTGTGTTTGTGGGCGTGTTCGTGTGGGTAGATGTGTCGGTGGCCGTATTCGTCGGCGTGCTGGTGTGGGTAGGAGTAGCGGTGGATGTATTAGTAGGGGTGCTGGTGCGAGTGTGAGTGGGCGTACTCGCGTTGGTAGGAGTGGTCGTGTAAGTGCTGGTGGCTGTGCCCGTCGGTGTGCTCGTATTGGTCGGAGTGCTGGTTGGAGTGCTGGTGGCCGTCGGTGTCGAGGTGCTGGTGGCGGTGCTAGTGGCCGTCGGCGTCGAGGTACTGGTGGCAGTGGAGGTGGAGGTCACCGTGGGCGTGTTGGTATTCGTGGGCCTGGGCGCGATGGTAGGCGTATCGCTAGGCATAGAGGTGGCTGTAACTGTGGCCGATGGGGTGCCTGTGCTGATGTGCACCGAAAAGCCGCAAACCTGGCCAGACGTGCCGTTGTCGTAGTCCACATTTACGAATTGCTTGGCGCTTCGCTCTATGTTCCCCTCCATACAGGGCTGGATCGGCCCTATTACGTCGTAATGGTACACGAGTTGCGTGCCCCCTGTGATCGGGATGTTCACGTCGGCGCTCTGATTGACCACGAAACTCCCCGTGCAGCCGCTCTGGCATGTCCATCGTATGTTGCTGCCCAGGTTCTGCTGGCCGGGGCAACCCCCCGCTGCGCAGGTAAAGTAGTCGTCTATGTGGGTGATGTGGGCGTTCGTGGCCGAGCAAATGGTGATCGTGCCGATGCTGTAGAATCCGTCCACGCTCATGGTCATCCCCGGAGAGCAGCGAACACCGGGCACAGCGGGCACAGCGGGAGCGCCGGAGGGTTCTCCGCTCGGGCCGGGCTCCTCCGCTTTGCCGCCGCCCTCGATGGGAGTGGCGGTGGGTTTGCCACTCTTCCTGTCCGGCGTGGAAGTCGGTTTGACCTTTTCCTCCACCGGCGTGGCCGAGCCGTTGCCACCCTCGGGCGTGGGTGCGGGAAGCACGCCTCCACTACCCTCCCCTTTACCCGGATCGGGAGGCAATGGCTTGCTGTAGCTGCCGGTGCCCGAAGCGGCGTCATTGCCGTTCGTACCTGACACCCTTGGAGGCTGGGTGCTGGCCGCGATTGTGTTTACGAATAAGCTCATGAGAAAGAGGACTGTTACGATTGCTGAGATTGTTCGCTTGGATTTCATTAGTGCTACCCTTCGGCGTGCTATTAGTACTAGTGGCTTGTAGGACCCCAGCATAGTACCTGGGGACTTAATGTGATTGTAGCGGAGCGCGCCGAGAGTAACTATTAGCCGGAATGGGTATTCAAGCTAGTACTAAAGTACCTGGTACTCCGGTACCAGGTACTGTTTGCCTACTTCCTCCTACTGCCTCCTTATCACTTCTTCTTGCCGGGCAGGGATCCCGCCAGAGTTCTTACGATAGAGAGCTTTTCGCCGGCCCTGGCCAGTAGGACGGCGTTGGCCGGAGGGGCCCCGCTCAATTTGGCGAAGCCGTAATCCAGCATGGCCGTGCTGTCGTCTATCCAGTGTGGGGCATTGAGCACAACCGAGATGACCTGGCGGCCGTCGCGGGTGGCAGCGGCCACAAGGCACAAGCCCGCATCGCCCGTGTAGCCGGTCTTGACCCCCTGGGCTCCGGGGTAGCGGGCAAGCATCTTGTTGAGGTTCTGGAGCGTATGGCCGGGGGCCTGGTAGGAAGGCTGGCGCACGATCTGGTTGAAGGTGTCAAAATGCATGGCGTACCACGTAAGCGAGGCCAGGTCGTACGCACTCGAATAGTGCCCTGCGGCATCGAGGCCATGGGGGTTGGCGTAGTGGCTTTCCTTCAGGCCGAACTGGACCACGCGCTTGTTCATCAGCCTGATGAAAGCATTGACGGGGCCCTCGCCTGGCCGGACCGGCATGGTCTTCGACCCCACATACCGGGCGATGGTCATAGCGGCGTCGTTACCCGAGGGTATGAGCAGGCCATACAGCAGGTTGCGAAGCGTCTGGCGCTCACCGGGCTGGAGGCCCATCTTGGTCCCCCATATCATGTCCTGGGAGGTGACGGTTACCACGTCGTCCAGCTTTCCGTACTCAAGGGCGAGGATCGCCGTGGTGATTTTGGTGGTACTGGCCATGGCCAGGCGTGTGTGCGCCGCCTTCTGGTAAAGGATGCGCCCGGACGGGTATTCTACGACGATAGCCGCCTCGGCCCCTACTGAGGGCACGGGGACCGCTCCAACGGTCAGTGGCTTCTGGTCAGTGGCCGGTGTCTGCCTACCACCCCCGTTACTGACCACCGAGCGAAGATACGGAGACCCCTCCGGGTGGAGCGAAGCGTAGTCCGGCTCGCGACCACTGACCATTGAGGGGGCGGCCTGCGACACCGAAGAGCTAAATGAAACGACAAGGAGCAACGCGCTCCACAAGAGCCCGCGCATAACCCTATTGACCGGCACGAAAATAACTCCCTTCTACATAAGGCAGAGCCTGAAGCACCCTTTCAGGGACGTGCGCCTGGCCCGCGCAGAAGGGAGTATAGCACACCGGCAAGGTCAATACCAGTGAATTGCAGCGTCAAATTAACAAGGAAACAACCCGGCCGCTCAAGGGCCGGGTTGTTTCCTTATTCACTCCAGATTTACCTCTGGCGGTTAACCTGGTCCGAGAGGAGCTTGGATCCGACGGCCCCGGCGGCTGCCATCAGGGCCTTGTTGCCTAGCAGGCTCTGCAGGATGTTGGGCTGGTTCTGGTACTGTGTAGCCACGTTGCCCATGGCCTGGGGGTGGTTTTGCTGTGTGTATTGGAGAAGCCCGGCAAGGTCCTGGGCAGAAACGTTGCCCGTGTTTAGCCCGCTCAAACCCCCGCCCCCGAGCATGCCCACTATCTGCGACGGGTCCATGCCCCGTTGGGTCAGCTCCCCAAGGACGGATTGGGCAAGGCCAGTGCGCTGGTGCGGGGCTAGCTGGCCGAGCGGGTTGGTGCCGCCCACACCGGGCTGGATGTGCTGAGCGTATTCGTTAGGGTCGATCTGGCTCATGGCGTTGGTGACCGATTGTCGGAAGTGGTCGGGGGGAGCCGCGCCCACCATCTGGTTCCAGTTGTCGAACCCGCTCTGTTGCCCCTGCTGCATATTCCCGCCCGGTCCCTGGGCCATATTATCGAAGATGTTGCTGTTAGTCATTGGAAACCTCCTGAATTGTGAGTTAGCCTGACTCGT